>QAKI01000034.1 GCA_003343905.1 Subdoligranulum variabile | reverse complement strand
ACCCGCAAGGAGATGAAGAAGGTCCTGACCGAGATCCAGGACGGCACCTTCGCCAGCGAGTTCCTGACCGAGATGAGCCCCAACGGCGGCCGCAAGACCCACTTCCTGGCCGAGCGCCGCATGCAGTCCGAACACCCCATCGAGAAGGTGGGCGCCGAGCTGCGCAGCATGATGAGCTGGCTGAAAAAGTAAGGAGAGTCAAAAGGGGCAACACTCGCCTACGGCAATTGCCTAAGGCTCGTGTTTCCCCTCTTTGGAATCCCCTTCGACAAAATTTACCCCAAAACCGCGCACTCGGCCCACGGGCCTCGCACACAATTTTGGGGTAAATTTCCCTGTATGTGTCTCCATCGTCGGCACATGTCCGCCGATGGAGACGGTAAAAAAGCTGTCTTTTGCGCCCGGAGCGGTGCGGTATGTGCGTGCCCGGACCGCCCCGGCGGGCCCCCTTACAGAAAAAACGGAGAGAGAAGTCATGAACAGCGATAATGTGAAAAAAGGCCCGGAACGGGCTCCCAACCGCAGCCTGTTCTACGCCCTGGGCTACACGCCGGAGGAGCTGGAACGGCCCCTGATCGGCGTAGTGAGCGCCTACAGCGAGATCGTGCCCGGCCACATGAACCTGGACAAGATCGCGGATGCCGTCAAGGCCGGTGTGCGAATGGCCGGCGGCACCCCCATCCTGATGCCGGCCATCGGCGTGTGCGACGGCATCGCCATGGGCCATGTGGGCATGAAATACTCGCTGGCCAGCCGGGAACTGATCTGCGACAGCGTCGAGACCATGTATATGGCCCACCAGCTCGACGGCCTGGTGCTGGTGCCCAACTGCGATAAGATCGTGCCCGGCATGGTCATGGCCGCCGTGCGCATGGACGTGCCCGCGGTGGTCTGTTCCGGCGGGCCGATGCTGGCGGGCCGCTACGGCGGCGAGGAAGTCAGCCTTTCCAAAATGTTTGAAGCCGTGGGCGCCTACAAGGCGGGCCTGATCGACGAGGAACAACTGGAGGACTGCACCTGCAACTGCTGCCCCGGCTGCGGTTCCTGTTCCGGCATGTACACGGCCAACAGCATGAACTGCCTGTGCGAAGCCATCGGCATCGCCCTGCCCGGCAACGGCACGATCCCGGCGGTGTACGCCAAACGGCTGCAGCTTGCCAAACACGCGGGCATGGCCGTCATGGATCTGGTGCGGCGCGGCGTCACTGCGCGGCAGATCGTCAACGAGCGGTCCATCCGCAACGCCCTGACCTGTGATATGGCGCTGGGCTGCTCCACCAACACGGTGCTGCACCTGCTGGCCATCGCCCAGGAGGCGGGCGTGCCCATCGACCTGAAACTTTTCAACGAGATCAGCGCCCAAACGCCCAACCTCTGCCATCTGGCCCCGGCAGGCCCCACCCATATGCCCGACCTGTATGAAGCGGGCGGCATCCCGGCGGTGCAGGCCGAACTGGCGAAGAAGGGCCTGCTGGATCTGGAAGTGCCCACCGTCACCGGCAAGACCCTGGGCGAGAACATCGCCGGGGCGAAGGTCCTGAACACGAAAGCCATCCGCCCCATCGACGACCCCTACAGCCCCAACGGCGGGTTGCAGATCCTCTGGGGCAACATCGCCCCCGACGGCTGCGTAGTCAAGCGCAGCGCCGTCGCGCCCGAAATGCAGGTCCACAGCGGCCCGGCGCGCGTGTTCGACAGTGAGGACACCGCCATCGCCGCCATCTATGCCGGGCAGATCCATCCCGGCGATGTGGTCGTCATCCGCTACGAAGGCCCCAAGGGCGGCCCCGGCATGCGGGAGATGCTCAACCCCACCAGCGCGCTGGCGGGCATGCGTCTGGACACCACGGTGGCCCTTATCACCGACGGCCGGTTCTCCGGCGCGTCGCGCGGCGCGGCCATTGGCCACGTCAGCCCCGAAGCCGCTTCCGGCGGCCCCATCGGCCTGATCGAAGAGGGGGATACCATCGAGATCGACATCCCGAACGCCTCCATCCATCTGGCCGTCAGCGAGGAAGAACTGGCCCGCCGCAAGGCGGCCTACGTCCAGCCCGAACCCAACGTGAAAACGGGTTGGCTGGCACGGTATGCGCGGCTGGTCACCAGCGCCAACCTGGGCGCGGTGCTGCGCTGACAGGCAGAAAAACGGAACATCCCGCGGCGAATGTGCGGTCGTCGCGGGATTTTTTGCGCCTGCCGGTAAAAATAGGGAAACAGGCTGTTCATTTTCGGCGCCATCCTGTATAATGTAGGCAGGTAGAACAGGACGGACGCGGCCCGCGGGCAAGGCGGGGCCGCATAGCAAAGGAGGCACCCTATGAAATGCAGTTTTTGCGGCGGCAACGTCGTCGATGGGCGTTGCCAGGATTGCGGCATGCCCTATGCCACCGAGCGGCGTTACACCCTCCGCAGCGAGGGCGAAGGAGAGCACCCCGCCGGGCAGGAAGCGGAGAAGCCCCGCCGCCGTGCGCCGGTCTATGACCGCCCGCCGGTAAAGCGCGCGCAGCGGCCGCCGCGCCCCGCCGCACAGCCGCAGCGGAAGGCGAATGCCGCCAAGCGCAGCAGCGCCGGGATCATCGTGTGGATGGTGCTGGCTGTTCTGGCAGTGCAGCTCATCCCGATGCTGTTCGCCTCCTGCTCGGCCTGAGTACGGCACGCGCAAAAGCAGACGGCGCACACGAGCAAGCGGGGAAGGGCAAGGCCCGCCGCCTGCTCGTTTTTGCTGTGCGGCCGCCCGCCCTGCGAAGAAAAAATGACGAACAGACGCCGTTGCAACCGGCGGTTGACAAATCTCCAAGCCGGGATGGTAGCCATGCAACCGGTATTTCTGCTACGATCATGCCAGAACGAAAGGAGGGCTGCCCCATGAACATGGCGGACCGTATCCAGTATTTGAGAAAGGCGAAAGGCATATCCCAGGAACAGCTTGCGGACCAGGTGGGCGTTTCCCGGCAGTCGGTTTCCAAATGGGAAAGCGAACAGAGTACGCCGGACCTGGAAAAGATCATCATGATGAGCGATTTCTTTGGCGTGACGACCGATTATATCCTCAAAGGGATCGAACCGGCGGCGGACAGGGGGCAAAGCGGCCGGGCGGCCGCGGGCAGGGTCCTGTTTATCGTGGCCGCCGCCCTTGTGGTGGCCGGGCTGTTCTGTGCGTTCGGGGGCTGGTATGAAAAGCAGACGATGGGCGTCGTTTGGGGGTCCATGGTGATCCAGGCCGCCGGGGTCGCCGCTTATTTTATCGCCGGGTCCTTGTCGGGGGAAAAGCGCCCTTTTGGGTAAGCTGGCTCACGGTGCTGGGCGCTGCCTTTATCCCGGTTTCCATGGTCACCGGGTATGCGTCCACAATGATTTTCCACAGGGAAGGGGGCGTGCCGTACCCGGTGGGGCTCCTCCACACCGTGCTGTTTGGGGCGGTGTTCTGCGCGATCGCCGTGGAAAGTTATGGCCTCCTGAAGAAAAAGACCGGCGGATAACGGCCTGCAAAAATTGTGCTGCCGGGGGGCTGGACCGCCCCGCTGCGGCAGAAAAAGCCCCGGCACAGCCCGCAGGCTGCACCGGGGAAAGGGATGATTTTGGAAGAAAAGGGGCGATTCCGGGCCGATTTTCCTGTATGGCAGGCGGGATCAGTTCAGCGTTTTGCCGAAGAACTCCAGTTCAGGGCGGATCACCGCCATCAGCGCGTCGAACTGGTCGGGGGTCAGGCTCTGGGCGCCGTCGCTCTTGGCGCGGGCCGGGTCGTTGTGGACTTCGATCATCAGGCCGTCGGCCCCGGCGGCCACCGCGGCCTGGGCCAGCGGCTGTACCATAAAGGCGATGCCCGCCGCGTGGCTGGGGTCCACCACCACGGGCAGATGGGTCATCTTTTTCAGCATTGGCACGGCGGAAAGGTCCAGCGTGTTGCGCATGCTCGGCTCAAAGGTGCGGATGCCGCGCTCGCACAGCACCACGTTGGGGTTGCCCTCGGCCATGATGTACTCGGCGCTCATGACCAGTTCTTCCAGCGTGGAGGAAAGCCCACGTTTGAGCAGCACGGGCACCTGTAGCCGCCCCACGGCTTTGAGCAGTTCAAAGTTCTGCATATTGCGCGCGCCGATCTGGATCATATCCACCCCGGCTTCCTCAAACAGCGGGATATGTTCGTTGTTCATCAGTTCGGTCACGATGGGCTGCCCGGTGGCGGCGCGGGCCTGTTGCAGCAGTTCCAGCCCTTCGGCCCGCAGGCCCTGGAAACTGTAGGGGCTGGTGCGGGGCTTGAACGCGCCGCCCCGCAGGATGCTTGCCCCGGCGGCCTGCACCCGGCGGGCGATGCCGGTGATCTGTTCGGGGCCTTCCACGCTGCATGGCCCGGCCATCACGGCAAAATGCCCGCCGCCGATCTTGTGCCCGGCCACGTCCACCACCGTATCGTCGGGGTGGAACTTGCGGTTGGCTTTCTTGTACGGTTCGCTGACCCGGCGGCAGGTCTCCACCACCGGGTTGGCCAGCACCCAGCTTTCGGCCAGGGCCTTGGTGTCGCCGATCAGGCCCAGGATGTGGGTGTCGCTGCCCACGGAATCATTGATCTCAAACCCCATGGTCTTCAGCTCGGCGCAGAAGGACTGCACCTGGGCGGCGGGGGCGTTTTGCTTCAGTACGATGATCATGGCGTCATGCTCCTGTCTTGTTTTTTCTATGTTTCTATACGGGATTTTAACGCTTTACAGTGCTAAAGTCAAGGCCCTTGCGCAAATTTTCTTCCCGCCTTATAATAAAGGGCAAAGATCGTCAGAAAAAACGGGGGAAGCAGGATGGCAAAGGAAGCAAAAACGAACGCTATGCGGATGCTGGAACGCGCCAAGATCGCCTATACGGCGCATGAATACCCGCATGAGGAAGGCCAGGCCGTGGACGGCGCCACGGTGGCCCGGCTGACCGGGCAGGACCCGGCGCGGGTGTTCAAAACGCTGGTCACCCAGGGGGCCGACCGCAACTATTATGTGTTCGTGGTGCCGGTGCTGGCGGAACTGGACCTGAAAAAAGCCGCCAAAGCCGCCGGGGTCAAGAGCGTGGCCATGATCCATGTGGCCGACATCAACAAGGTCACCGGCTATATCCGGGGCGGGTGCAGCCCGGTGGGCATGAAGAAGCAGTACGTCACGGTCTTTGACGAAAGCTGCCTGGCCCAGCCCACGGTGCTGGTATCGGGCGGGCGCATCGGCACCCAGATCGAGTGCGCCCCCGCCGACCTGATCCGCGCGGTGCGGGGCAAAACGGCGGCCATCACCCAGGAGCACGCCCTATGATGCGGCTGGATCGTTACCTGGCCGAGCGCACCGGCATGACCCGCAGCGAAAGCCGCAAAGCCGTCATGAAAGGGCGGGTGGCCGTGGCGGGGGCCGTCTGCCGCAAGGCGGACACCCAGGTGCCGGAGGATGCCGCCATCCTGCTGGACGGCGCGCCGCTGGCCGGGACCTACCAGAAGTTTGTGTACCTGATGCTCAACAAGCCCGAAGGCGTAGTCAGCGCCAGCCGGGATAAACGCGACACCACCGTGGTGGATCTGGTGGCCGCTGCCTACCCCCGGCGGGCGCTGTTCCCGGCCGGGCGGCTGGACAAGACCAGCACCGGCTTTGTGCTGCTGACCGACGACGGCGCGCTGGCCCATGACCTGCTTTCGCCCGCCCATCATGTGGCGAAGGAATACCTTGTCATGCTGGATACGCCGCTGACCGACGCCATGCGGCAGGGCTTTGCCGCGGGGGTCACGCTGGCGGACGGCCAGCGGATGGCCCCGGCCGAAGCCGAGCCCGCGGGCGCGGACCCCTGCGTGGTGCGGGTCACGCTGCGGCAGGGGGTCTACCATCAGATCAAGCGGATGTTCGGCGTCTTTGGCGCGGGGGTCAACGCCCTGCACCGGCAGGCCATCGGCGGCGTGGCGCTGGACCCGGCGCTGGCTCCCGGCCAGTGGCGGGAACTGACGCCCGAAGAACTGCTGAACCTTCAAAGAGGGCAACAGTCGCGCACGGCGGATGCCTAACGCTCCTGTTTCCCCCTTTGGATTCCCCTTCGACAAAATTTTACCCCAAATTGCGCACTCGGCGCTCGCGCCTCGCACACAATTTTGGGTAAAATTTCCCTGTATGTGTCGCTGTCGGCGGCACATGTCCGCCGACAGCGACGCGTTTTAAAATTTTCCACGATTTGAAGCCTTCCTGCCCAGGCGGCGGGAAGGCGTTTTTTATGGCTGCGGTGCCTTTTTCTGCTTCATGTACGTTTCAATGATCTCCCGCTCGCAGAAGGGCAGCGTCTGCCCGCCGCGTTCCAGCGTCGTTTCGTGCCCTTTGCCGATCACGGCCAGGATCTCCCCCGGCCGGGCGTGGTCCAGCGCGTAGCACAGCGCCTGCCGCCGGTCGGGGATCTCCACAAAGGGGGTGCCGGGCCCGCCCCGCGTCATCCCGGCGCGGATGTCGGCCAGAATGGCTTCCAGCGGTTCGCCGCGGCTGTTGTCTTCGGTCAGGATGCAGAAGTCCGCCAGCCGGGCGCAGACTTCGCCCATGCCGAACCGCCGTACCCGGCTGCGCCCGCCCCCGCAGCCGAACAGGACCGTCAGCCGGGCGGGGCGGTAATCCCGCAGCGCCCGCAGCAGGCATTCGGCGGCCGCGGCGTTGTGGGCGTAGTCCAGCACCACGGTAAAGGGGGCGTCCAGCGGCAGCGGTTCCACCCGGCCCGTTACGGCGGCGGTGGCAAGTCCCCGGCGCACGGCTTCCTCCGGCAGGCCCAGCACCCCGGCAGCGGCCAGCACCGCCAACGCATTATATACGCTGAACCGCCCCGGCATCGGCACCTCGTAGGCGGCGGGGGAACTGCCCGGCCCGGCGGCCGTGAAGGCCGTGCCCAGCACGCCCGGCGCGCGCCGCAGGGAAAAATCCGCCGCGGCCCGCCAGTCCGCGGGCTGGTCGATGCCGTAGGTCACCACGCGGCAGGTGTGCAGCCGCAGCAGTTCCGGCATCTGGGGATCGTCGGCGTTCACCACACCCACCGTGCAGCGGCGGAACAGCACGCTTTTCCAGGCGCGGTACTCCGCAAAGCTGGCGTGTTCGCCGGGGCCGATGTGGTCGGGGGAAAGGTTCGTGAAGATGCCCAGGTCGTAGTGGATGCCCCGCACCCGGTCCATCTTCAGCCCCAGGCTGGACACTTCCATCACGCAGGCGTCGCAGCCGTCGTCGGCCATGCGCCGCAGCAGGGCCTGCAGGTCGCAGCTTTCGGGTGTGGTGTGGTGCAGGGGGCGGCGGTAGCCCGGCCATTCCACGCCGTTCGTGCCGATGATGCCGGTTTTGCGCCCGGCTGCCGTCAGCACCGCCGCCAGCAGGTGGGCCGTGGTGGTCTTGCCCTTGGTGCCGGTGACGCCGATCATCGTCATGCGGCGGGCCGGTTCGCCGTAAAAGCGCACCGCCAGTTGGGCCAAAGCCCGGCGGCTGTGGGCCACCTGGACCACCGGCAGCGCCGGGGGCAGGCCGGGCAGCGGATGTTCGCACACGATGCCCGCGGCCCCGGCCGCCGCGGCCTGCGCGGCAAAGGCGTGGCCGTCGGTGTGCTGGCCGGGCAGGCAGACGAACAGCGCCCCCGGCGTGACGCGCCGGGAATCGCAGCACAGGGACCGCACCTCGGTCCGGGGATCGCCCTGCAGCAGCACGCCGTCGGCGGCGGGCAGCAGCTCACAGAATTTCATGCCGGATCACCCCCAAAGAACTGGTCGTACCACACAAGAAAACAGTAGATGCAGAAGATCTGCCGCCAGTTGTCCTGCCAGCGGTGCAGGTGGGCCGTCAGCAGACGGTCCAGGCGGCGCACGTCAAAAAAGCGGGCGGCGGCCGGGCTGTGGAACGCCTGCCGCACCTGGGCGGCCCAGACGGGCTGGCGCAGCCAGTCCCGCACCGGCACCGGAAAGCCACGCTTGGGCCGCCGGGCGCTGGCCGGCGGCAGGCAGGGAGCTACGGCCGCCCGCAGCGCCTTTTTGGTGCGGCGGGCGTCGGCTTTGGCGTCGGCGGGCAGGCGGCGGGCCAGGGCGAACACTTCCCGGTCCAGGAACGGCACCCGCAGTTCCAGCCCGTGGGCCATGCTCATCTTGTCGGCTTTGAGCAGGATGTCCCCCGGCAGCCACAGCGAAAGATCACAAAGCTGCATCCGGGTCACCGGGTCCAGCCCGGCGCTGGCCTGCCACAGCGGCCGCGCCAGATCAAAGGGCTGCACGCGGCCCCGGTAGCGGCGCAGCAGGCGGCGCTTTTCCCGCTCGGTCATCAGGGCGGTGTTGCCGTAGTAGCGGCGGCACAGGGGCCGGGCCCGCCGCACAAGAAAACGCAGCCCCGGCGCAGCGGGCAGCCGTGCGGCCGCAGCGCCCAACCCCTGCCGCAGCGCGGCGGGCAGCCGGTCATACCAGCGTGCCGTGAAAGGGTCCCGGTAGATGTTGTACCCGGCGAACAGTTCGTCGGCCCCCTCGCCCGAAAGGCAGACTTTGTATTCCCGCGCGGCTTCCTGATTGAGAAAATACAGCGCCACCGCGGCCGCGTCGGCCAGCGGTTCGTCCATGTGGTACTGCACGGCGGGCAGCGCGGCCCAGAATTCCTCCGGCGTGATGCGCCGCACCCGGTGTTCGATGCCCAACGTCCGGGCCAGTGCCCCGGCCTGCCCGGCTTCGTCATAGCCCGGCTCGGCGTAGCCGATGGTGTAGCAGCACGCGGGCCGCCCCAGCGCCGTCAGGCAGGCGGAATCCACCCCGCCCGAAAGAAACCCCGCCACCGCCACGTCCGCGACCTTGTGGGCGGCCACGCTGTCCCGCAGCACGGCGTCGATGGCGGCGGGCCAGCGGTCCGACGGCGCTTCGGGGGCGAACCGGGGCGCCTGCCAGCGCCCGGTGCGCAGCCGCCCGCCGGAACTTTCCAGCCAGCAGCCGGGCAGCAGCTTTTTCACGCCGCGGAAAAAGGTTCCCTCCCCCGGCGAATACTGGAAGCTCAGATACAGTTCAAGCTGTTCGGCGTTCAGCCGCTTTTCAAAGGCGGGATGGTCCAGGAACGCCTTGATCTCGCTGGCGAACAGCAGCGTGCCGTCCGCCGCCCGGTAATAGTACAGCGGCTTGATGCCGAAGGCGTCCCGCGCGCAGAACAGCGTGCCGGTCTGCCGGTCCCACAGGGCAAAGGCGAACATCCCCCGCAGCCGGGGCAGCAGGTCCCGGCCCCACTGCTCCCAGCCGTGGAGCAGCACCTCGCTGTCCGATCGGGTGGCAAAGGTGTGCCCGGCGGCAGTCAGTTCCCGGGTCAGGTCCCGGTAGTTGTAAATTTCGCCGTTGAACACCAGCGCCAGCCGCCCGTCCTCGTTGAACATGGGCTGGGGCCCGCCTTCCAGGTCGATGACCGCCAGCCGCCGGTGCCCCAGCGCGGCGGCCCCGTCCAGAAACACCCCCTGGCCGTCCGGCCCCCGGTGGGCGATGCGGCGCAGCATGGCCTGCAGCGCCGCGCCGTCCGCACAGCCTTTGGCGTTGATAAATCCGGCAATTCCACACATGGACGTCCCTACCTTTCCCGATGGCACTGCCTTATAGTATGCGCAGCGGCGGCCCGGCAACCACAGGCTGCCGTTTTGGAAAGCCGCGTTGCTGTTTTTCCGCAGCGGGCTATGGGCAAACATGCGGATATGATCGTGCGCGCGACCGACCAGAACGGCCAGATGTGGACCGATACCCGCGCCCTGGCCGAAAAACCGTAGGGGGCAACAACGGGTTGCTTGGCAGGGCTCGCGGGCCGTGGTACAATGAAGCCACGATGACCGACGGAAACAGCAAGGAGGTAGCATGATGGAATCCAAAGATGTGATCGTGGCTCTGCGAACGAAAAAGGGACTGTCCCAGGAACAACTGGCCGACCGGCTGTATGTGACCCGGCAGGCGGTGTCCCGCTGGGAAAACGGCGAAACGGTGCCCAATACCGAAACGCTCAAGCGGCTTTCGGCGGTGCTGGATGTGTCCATCAACACACTGCTGGGCGCGCCGCGCAAGCTGGTGTGCCAGTGCTGCGGCATGCCGCTGGAGGACGCCACCATGAGCCGCGAGCCGGACGGGACCTTCAACGAGGCGTACTGCAAATGGTGCTATGCGGACGGAAAGTTCGCCTATGCCAGCCGGGAGGAACTGACCGAGTTCCTGGTGGGCCATATGTCCAGCGAAGCCTGGCCCCCGGAACAGGTGCGCGCCTATCTGGAGGAGATGCTGCCGAAGCTGGACCACTGGAAAGAGGCCCCGTAAAACGCAAGACCCCGCTGTTCCTTAGTGGAACGGCGGGGCTTTTTTTGCGGCGGCACGCATAGCGGGGCCGGTTCTTCATACAATAGAGGGAGGGGGTGAGGGCGATGGCCGGGATACTGCCGGTTCTTCTGGGCGGCGACGCCAACGTGTACGGCATGGCGCGCAGCTTTTACGAAACCTGCGGCGCGCGCAGTGTGGCGGTCTGCCGCCGGGCGCTGCCCGCGCTGGCCCACAGCCGCCTGCTGCGGGCGGTGCGCCAGCCGGATCTTGATAAGGACGAAGCCTTCGTGCGCACGCTGACCGCCGTGGCCCACGCCTTCCCGGAACGGCAGCGGCTTCTGGTCCCCTGTGACGACGGCTATGTGATGCAGCTGGCCCGCTGCCGGGCGCAGTTGGAACCGCTGTACCGCTTTGCCTGCCCGCCGCCGGAAACCGTGCAGCGGCTGGGCACCAAGCCCGGCTTTGCCGCCGTCTGCGCCGCGGCCGGGCTGCGCACGCCCCAAAGCGTTGTGCGCCCTTTCGGCGCGCCGGTGCCGGAACTGCCCTTCGGCGGGCCGGTCATCGTCAAGCCCGCAGACCCCGCCGCCTATAAGGCGTGTGATTTTGCGGGCCGCCGCAAGGTCTATCTGGTTCGGGACCGGGCGGCGCTGGCCCAAACGGTGGAGATGGTGGACCGCGGCGGCTACCGCGGCGCGCTGCTGTTGCAGGAATACATTCCGGGGCCGGATACCGCTCTGGGCGTAGTCAACGCCTACTGCGACGCGGGCGGCCGGGTGAACTGGATCGTGCAGGCGCAGGTGTTGTTGCAGGAGCGCACGCCGGAGGGCACCGGCAACTATGCCGCGCTGCTCATCGAACCGGCCCGGCAGGACCGGGCGCTGCTGGACGCATTGGCCGGTCTGCTGCGGGCAAACGGCTGGCACGGCTTTGCCAACTTTGACTTCAAGTATGACCGGGCCGGGCAGCCGGTCCTGTTCGAGATGAACCCCCGCCAGGGGCGTTCCTCCTACGCCTGCGCGGCGGCAGCGGCCGGTCTGGCCCGCCCGCTGCTGGAGGACCTGACCGCCTGCAGCGCCGTCACGCCGCCGGCGCTGCGGGCGGCGGTCTGGTACACGGCCCCCTGGGGCGTCGTGCGCCGCTTCTGCCCCGACCGGCGGCTGTTCCGCCGGGCCGATACGCTGCGCCGCCGGGGGCGCGGGTGCCGCCATCTGCTGGCGGAAGGGGAAGGCCCGGCCCGGTATCTCTGGTACGGGATGCGGCAGGCGGGGTACTGGCGCAAGGTGGCGCGGCAGGACCCGGACCCCGCGCCGTGAACGGAAAGGAGGCCCGCCATGTGCGGTCTTGTTGGCTTTAGCGAACCCTGGCACGATCCTGCCGAAGCCCGGCGCACGGTGCAGGCCATGGCGGACCAGATCCGGCACCGCGGCCCCGACGGGGAGGGCACCTATGCCGACGCCCGGACCGCGCTGGGGCACCGGCGGCTGTCCATCATCGACCGGGAGGGCGGCGGCCAGCCCATGTTCAACGAGGACGGGGAGCTGGTGGCGGTGTTCAACGGCGAGATCTACAACTACCGGGAACTGGCCATGGAACTGGAACAGGCCGGGCACGTTTTTGCCACCCGCTCGGACACCGAAGTGCTGCTGCACGGCTGGGAACAGTGGGGCGACGCGCTGCCGGAACGCCTGCGGGGGATGTTCGCCTTTGTTTTGTGGGACCGGCGCACCTCCACGCTTTTTGCCGCGCGGGACCTGTTCGGCATCAAGCCGCTGTACTATTACCAGCGGGGCGGCCTGCTTTTGTTCGCCAGTGAGATCAAGGCGTTTCTGGCCCACCCGGCCTTTGAAAAGCGTCTGAACGAGGAACGCCTGGGGGACTGGCTGAGCATCGAGTACCTGCCCGGCGACGAAACGATGTTCACCGGCGTGCGGGAACTGCTGCCGGGGCATTGCTTCCGCTGGCAGGACGGCAGGCTGGAGCTGCGCCGCTGGGGCGTGCCGCAGTTTGCCGTGCAGACGGGCCGCCGCCTGGGGGATTGGGCCGAAGCCATTGACGCCGCCTTTACCGGCAGCGTCCAGGCCCACCGCCTGGCCGATGTGGAGGTGGGGTGCTTCCTTTCCGGCGGGGTGGACTCCGCCCTGACCGCCTGCAAGGCAGCCGCCCAGCAGGAAAAACTGCGCTGTTTCTCGGTAGGGTACGGCGAAGCGGACTGTTCGGAACTGCCCGCGGCCCGCACGGCCGCCGGGCTGCTGGGCGTCCCCTGTGAGGAAACGACCCTGAACGCAGGGGACTTTTTCGCCGCCGCCCGCGCGGTCCAGTGGGCGCTGGACGAACCCATGGCCAACCCGGCGGAGGTGCCCCTCTACTTTTTGTGCCGCAGCGCCCGGCGGCAGGTCAAAGTGGTGCTTTCGGGCGAGGGGGCCGACGAACTGTTCGGCGGGTACCCGCTGTACTGCCAGGGCGTGCATGCGGCGGCGTGGCAGCGCCTGCCCGGCGGGGCAAGGCGGCTGGCGGCCCGCGCCCTGCCGGGGTGCGGGTTTTTCCAGCGGGGCGCGCTGGAACGCTGGCAGCGCAGCGCCCGGGCCAACTATGTGTTTTCCGGCCCGGCGGAACGGGACCGCTACCTCAAACATCCGCCGGATCATACCCCGGCGGACTGCTTCCGCCCGTACTTTGACGCTGTGCGGGAACTGGACGAACCCACCGCCCTGCAGTGGGTGGACCTGCAGACCTGGCTGCCGCGGGACATCCTGCGCAAAGCCGACCGCATGAGCATGGCCCACGGGCTGGAACTGCGGGTGCCCTTCCTGGACCGGGAGGTGCTGGCGGCGGCCATGGCCCTGCCCCGGCCGCTGCGCTGCACCCGGCGCAAAAACAAGGTGGCCCTGCGCGCCGCCGCGGCCCGCAGCCTGCCCGCTGGTCTGGCCCGCCGCCCCAAGCGGGGATTCCCGGTGCCGCTGGCGGCCTGGCTGCGGCAGGAACCCTGGTACACCCAGGTGCGGGCGGCGCTCACAGGCCCGGTGGCGGAGCAGTTTTTCCACACGCGGGCGCTGGCGGAACTGCTGGACGCCCACCGCGACGGGCGCGTCAACGCCATGACGAAAATCTGGAGTTTTTACTGCTTTGTGGTGTGGTACGAACTCTATTTTTTGGGGTCCTGGCCGCCTCGGCTGCAAAAAATCTAAAAAAATAGGGAAAAACCTCTTGACTTGTGGGGTGCTATCTGTTATAATCATCCACGCAGCATGCCCCTGTGGGCAAGAACCGCGTGCGCCCGTAGCTCAGCTGGAGAGAGCAACTGCCTTCTAAGCAGTGGGCCGGGGGTTCGAGTCCCTTCGGGCGCACTTCGTGGTGCCTATGGCGCAGTTGGTTAGCGCGCCAGATTGTGGCTCTGGAGGCCGAGAGTTCGAATCTCTCTAGGCACCCCACCAAAGACCGTGTAGGCCCAGCCCTGCACGGCCTTTCTTTTTTCGATGGGCCGTCGCCAAGCGGTAAGGCAGAGGACTTTGACTCCTCCATCCGTCGGTTCAAATCCGGCCGGCCCAACCAAAACAGCGTTGCGCTTTGCGCGGCGCTGTTTTTCTTTTGCCGGGGCAGGGGGCCGCGGCCTTTCCGTATATCCGCCCCGCCTGCGGGCACACTAAGCCCGGAGGTGTTTGCACTATGGTCTATTTGGATTGCGCGCAGTACGACTGCTGCCACAACAAGGCGGGCGGCTGCTGCCTGGGCGGCATCAAGGTGCACCATACAAAGGGCGCCGATGCCGTCTGTTCCAGCTACCGCAACAGCGAAGGCTACGGCAACGTGGCTACCGACAACGCCCCCGCCACGGCGGAGACCGAGATCCGCTGCGACGATAAGGGCTGCCGGTATCTGGAAGGCCGCTGCTGCTGCGCCGGGCATGTGGCCGTGGATGAGGACGGCTGCGGCCCCCGCTGCGCCACCCGCTCGCCCCGGCCCGACACGCGCCGGTAAAAGCAGCAGGGCGCTCCCCTTGCAGGCACGAAAGGGGAGCGCCCTGTTTTACGGTTGCGAAACGGCGCAAATCGTTGTATAATGGGACGGTATAGTAGGCACACTGTGCCTGCCGCAGATTTTTTGTGAAATGAGGCGTGCCATTTATGCCCAATCAGCCGATCACGGTGCCTTTTGTATCCTTCCGCCCGATGGAGCGGGAACTTGACAGCGACCTGCACGCGGCCTTTGCGCGCGTGCTGCAAAACAGTTGGTACATCGAAGGCCGCGAGGACGAAGCCTTTGAACAGGCGTTCGCCCGCTACTGCGGTTCTTCTTTCTGCGTGGGCTGCGGCAACGGGCTGGACGCGCTGGTCCTGATCCTGAAAGCCTTCGGCATCGGCCCGGGGGACGAGGTCATCGTGCCTTCCAACACCTTCATCGCCACGGTGCTGGCCGTCAGCTATGCGGGCGCGACGCCGGTCTTTGTCGAGCCGCGGCTCGAGACCTACAACATCGACCCCGACCGCATCGAGGCCGCCGTCACCCCGCGCACGAAGGCCATTATCGCCGTGCATCTCTACGGCCAGTGCGCCCAGATGGACGCCATCCGCACCATCGCGGACGCCCACGGGCTGAAGGTCATCGAGGACGCGGCCCAGGCCCACGGCGCCACCTGGAAAGGCCGCCGCGCGGGCAGCCTGGGGGACGCCGCCGGGTTCAGCTTCTATCCGGGCAAAAACCTGGGCGCGCTGGGCGATGCGGGCTGCGTGACCACCAGCGACCCCGACCTGGCCAAAAAGGTCCGGGCGCTGGGCAACTACGGCAGCGACTTCAAGTATCATCATATTTATAAGGGGCAGAACTCCCGCCTGGACGAGCTGCAGGCGGCTTTCCTGGCGGCCAAGCTGCCCCATCTGGACGCCATGAACGCCGAGCGCCGCCGCATCGCGGGCCGCTACTGTGCGGGGATCACCAACCCGGCGGTGGTGCTGCCCACGGTGGCCGAAAACTGCGAACATGTGTGGCATATCTTTGCCGTGCGCTGCGCGGCCCGCGACGCGCTGGAAGCCCACCTGACGGTCTGCGGCATCGGGACCAACAAGCACTATCCCACGCCGATCCACCTGCAGGGGGCGTATCAGGAACTGGGCATCCCCAAGGGGGCCCTGCCCCTGGCCGAGGAGATCTCGGCCACTGAACTGAGCCTGCCCATGTACTACGGCATGACCGAAGAACAGGTGCAGGCGGTCATCGACGCGGTCAATTCGTTTAAGGAGTAACCATGCCAAAAGTCGGGATCGTCATCTCCAACTACAACGGCTGGCAGGACACGGTCCAGTGCCTGCAAAGCCTGGAAAAACAGACCTATCGGGACTTTGAGATCATCCTGCTGGACGACGCTTCCCCCAATGACTCGGTGGAGCGCCTGCGGGAACACCTGCCGCCGAACACGGTGTTCCTGCCCCAGCAGCAGAATCAGGGCTTTGCGGCGGTGAACAACATCGGTATGCGCCGGGCGCTGGCCGACGGCTGCGACTGGGCGCTGCTGCTCAACAACGATACGGTGGCGGCGCCGGATTTTCTCGAAACGCTGCTGCGGCAGACCCCCGAAGGCGCGGTGAGCTGCCCCAAGATGCTGTTCATGGACCCGCCGGACGAGATCTGGTTCGCGGGTGGTGAGCTGGACCGGGCCACCGGCCGGGTGCGCCACCTGGGCGGCCATCAGAAGGACGGCCCCGCTTTCGCCCAGGCAAAGCAGGTCAACTTCATCACTTTCTGCTGTGTGCTGCTGCCCCGCGCCGTCATCGAGCGGGTGGGTTATCTGGACGAAACGCTGTTCATGTACTGCGAGGACGTGGACTACTGCATGCGTCTGGGGGACGCGGGGGTGCCCCTGTGGTTCCTGCCCGATGCCAGGATCTGGCATAAGGCGGGCGGCAGCGCCGGGGGGATGCTGTCGGTCTATTACATCACCCGCAACACATTGTATCTTACCTGTAAAGGCAAAAGCCGGGCCTATGCGCGGCGCAAGACCGTGGGGCCGCTGCTGACCGGCGCGGCCCGCTACGGCCTGACCAAACTGCTGGGCCGCCGCAAGGGGCGCAGCTATGGGGCGTTCCGCGGCGCGCTGGATTTCTGGCGCGGCCGTATGGGGCGTATGCAGTCTTGATGGAAATTCTGGCGCAAGGGAGCGACCTGTCATGGAAAACCTGCTGACCATTCTGGTGGCCCAGTACCGCCCGGACCCGGCGGCGCTGCGGCGCACGCTGGCTTCCCTTGTGATGCAGGATACCCGTGCGTTCGGGGTCATCCTGGCCGACGATGGTTCGCCGGAACCCTGTTTTGAGCAAAGCCGGGCGTATCTGGCGGCTGGCGGCATCACGGAAGTGCAGACCAGCCCCATGGCGGAAAACGGCGGTACCGTGCGCAACGTGCTGTGCGCCGCGCAGAAGGTGCGGACCCGCTGGGTGCTGACCCTTTCGCCGGGGGATTATCTGTACGATGCGGGCACGGTGTCCTGGTGGCTCGAACGCCTCCAGGCCGACGCCCCGCGGGTCGCTTTTGCGCGGCAGGCGTACTATACGCCCCAGCCCGCGCCTGCGCCCGCCCCGGGGGAAACGCCTTTCGACCGCACCCCCTATGACCCCGCCCGGTATGACGCGGCGGCCGTCAAGCGCAACCTGCTTTTGTATGACGACGGCGTGAGCGGCTGCGGCATGGTGTATGAGCGGGACCTGCTGGTACAGGCGCTGCAGACCATGGCCGGCCATGTGCGCCTGGCGGAGGACTTTTCGGTGCGGCTGTTTGCCGTGCAGGGGGTCCGAATACAGCGGTATGACCGGGTGGCCGTCTGGTATGAATACGGCGGCGGGGTCTCCACCAACGCAGCCGCGCGGCAGCGCATGGCGCAGGAATGGCGCGCCATGGTGGAACTGCTGCACCGGCTGTACCCCAACGACCGCACGGTACGGCTGGCCTATGCGTACTTTTTCAACGACCGGCATAAAAGCCGCCTTGTGCGCGGGCTGGTAGGGCGGCTGATCGTGCCGCAGAACCACCCGTTCAAGCGCGCGCAGCGCGCCTGGCAGCCCCCGCTAAACGGCGACGCGGATAAACTGCGCGCCATCTACGAGGCGGCCGGGGCGTAAGTTGAGCGAAAGTAAGAGGAGTCCTTTGCTTATGCGAGATTTTCTGGATACAGTGGAACAAAAGGCGTGTGCTTTCTGGGCACGGGTCGATCGCCGTCTGTTGTGGACCGTTTCCCTGGCGGCGCTCGTCTGTATGCTGCTGGCGCACGGCTTTGCGTTCACCAATCTGTTCCCCAATCATGACAGTACCATTGTGGTGTACGATGCACAATGGACCATGTATGTATTGGGGCGCTGGCTGCAAAATCTGTACTACCCGCTGATTCGTGGAAAGATTGCCGCGCCCTGGTTGATCGGTGCGTTTAGTACGGTATTTTTGGCGTTGACAGGGTATTGCGCGGCGCGGCTGCTGCATCTGAAGCGCTGGGCGGCAGCCTTGCTGACAGGTTTGTTGGCGTGCTGTGCCACTGTGGTATCAGCGTTAAGCACATATAATTTGTGGACGGATGCATATATGCTGGCCATGCTGCTGGCCTGTGCCGGTGTGTGGTGTGCTGAACGGTGGCGCAGTATTCTGGGGCTGCTGGGCGCAGCTGTCTGCTTTTGCGGGTGCTTGGCGCTGTATCAAAGTTATATCCAGTTTGCGGTGGGGCTTTTCCTGCTGCTGATGATTCGTCAGGCGATACAGGGAACATCCTGGCGGGAATGGCTGGGGCACGGTGTATATGCGCTGGTTTCCCTGGCGCTGGGCGGCGGCCTGTACTTGATCTCTGTCAAGGTGTCGCTGATGCTGACCGGATATCAGTTGGCCGATACCGGCAATGGCCTGGCCCAACTGACGAGGCTGGGGCCGGTTTCGATCTTGGCAGGCATCCCGGCGGTTTATCAAAACTTCTTTTCAGAACTGTTGGGTCATTCCGGGTGGAATGACCGGGGGATGCGGGTGGCGACGGCATTGCTGCTCGCGCTCAGTGTGTTGGGCCTGATCCTTCTGCTGCGCGGCAAGGGCGTCCGCGCTGCCGTCCAGGCGGCGATTGCAGTGCTGCTTTTGCCGCTGGGGCTCAATGTGATCTACCTGTTGACTTCCGGCAATGTGTACATCCTCATGCAGCATGCGCTGTTCCTCATTTACGCGCTGCCGTTGATGCTCTTTTCGTTCGGTGGGACAGGCAGTCCCCGAAAGTTGTGGGGCTGGGGAGCCGCGCTGCTATGCGCGTTTTTGATCTTGCGTATGGTGATCTGCGCCAACGGCGCGTATGTGTATACCAAACTGGTTTATGACCAGACTGCGCGGCAGGTGACGGCCATCATGGCAAAGGTCCAGCAGCTTCCCGGTTATGAGGAAGGCGTGACGCCGGTCGTTTTCGCTGGTGAGTTCACCGATTCCGATTTCGCGTATCAGGACCCGGGCTTTGGCCGCTATGAGGAAGGCGATCTGCATCAGGTCAACTCCGCATTGACCTATGACGGCACGATCAAATGGTGGTTCCAGCATGTGATGGGCAGTACCGCCAACGTGGTGGCGGATCAGGCGCAGCTTGATCAATGGGCGGAGGACCCGCGGGTCCAGGCGATGCCGGCGTACCCGGAAGGTGCGTACTGCGCGATGATCGACGGTACGGCCGTCGTTCGGATTTCCTGAAGAAAGGCAGAAAAGGCATGATTATTCAGACGATCAGCATCAAAAGCGTAACGGCGGAGGGCATGGGGACGCTCTCGGTCTTTGAGGCCGGGCGGGACGTGCCGTTCGAGATCAAGCGCATTTACTATATCCACGGCGCCCCGGCCGGGGTACAGCGCGGAGGCCATGCCCACAAGGCGCTGCGCCAGGTCCTGTGGTGCCCCTACGGCAGCATCCTGATCCGCCTGGATGACGGCCATGAAAAAACGGAAGTTCTGCTGGACGACCCTGCCAAGGGCCTGATCGTGGAACACTACATGTGGCGGGAAATGATCTGGCAGCAGGAGGATTCCGTCCTGTGCGTGGCGGCGGATTCCTACTATGACGTCGACGATTATATTCGGGATTACGATGAATTTTTGCGTGCTGTGACGGCTGAAAAGGCAGGACGTTCATAAGGGAGGCAAAGCGCATATGCAGAAAAACAGCCCGGTGCAGCAAGGGGAAAACTGCAGGGTAGGCAGCCAGGCGGTTATCGGCGAGGGGGTAGTTCTCGGACATAACTGTGTGATCGAAGACGGCGCGACGCTGGGGGACCATGTATTTGTGGACAGCAACACGATCATACGCAGCGGCGTGACGCTGGGCGAAGGATGCTCTGTAGGGGCTAACTGTATTCTGGGCGAGTATCAGATGGACTTTTTCCTGGACCGCACACCGCATATGCATCCGCTGACGATCGGCCCGCAGGCGCTGCTGCGCAGCGGCACGGTGCTGTACGGCGGTTCTACGATCGGGGAAAACTTTCAGACAGGGCACCATGTGACAGTCCGCGAGGGATCAAAAATCGGGGACCATGTGAGCGTGGGGACCCTTTCCGATATTCAGGGAAACTGTACGATCGGGAACTATGTCCGCCTGCACAGCAATGTGCACATAGGCCAACTGTCCCGTATCGACGATTTCGTATGGATCTACCCGTATGTCGTGCTTACCAACGATCCAACGCCGCCGTCGGAAAACTTTTCCGGGGTTCATGTGCATAGTTTTGCCATTCTGGCTACCGGTACGATCGTGATGCCCGGCCTGGAGATCGGACAGGACGCCCTGGTGGCCGCGGGAGCAATCGTTACACATTCTGTCCCGGATTACGCGGTGGCGATGGGAAATCCGGCCCGCGTGACCTCGGATGTGCGCAAAATTAAGAACCGCTCGACAGGGCAGATCGCTTACCCGTGGCGGAATCATTTCAAGACCTATATGCCGTGGCAGGACAGCGATTTTGAAAGCTGGTATCACGCACTGGACCTGGACGAAAAACAACATTTTGGAATCGAGAACATTGAGACAGAATGATCCAAAGGAAATGAAACTTTATGGAACAGCATCCCAAAGTCAGCGTACTGATCTCTTTCTATAATTTGGAACCCTATGTCGACCAGACGCTGGAAAGCGTGCTGGCCCAAAAGACGGATTTCCCCGTGGAGGTGCTTTGCGCCGACGATGGTTCCGATGACGGCACCATCGACAAGCTGCGCGCATGGGAACAGCGTTACCCGGACTCGGTACGGGTGTTCGTCATGGACCGCATTCCGGGCGCCAAGTATGAAGCCAATGAGCGCATTCAGCGCATGAACGCCATCCGCGGACGGCTGTTCTATGAGGCAAAAGGCGACTACGTCTGTTACCTGGACGGCGACGACTTTTATACCGATGCGCATAAACTGCAAAAGCAGGCGGACATTCTGGATGCGGACACCGAACACCGCTATATCGGTTGCGGGCACAACGGCTGCTACTACTGGGAGAGCACCGGCAAGACGCAGCCCATTGAAAAGCCACTGCGGGAATGCAGCCTGACGGCAAAGGAATACTGGAGTTTTCTGTATATCCACACCAATGCCATGATGTTCCGCAACATCGGCCGGCAGGGGATCGACCCCTATACCAGCGGCGTGCAGATCATCGACAATATGTTGACCTTCCAATTCCTGCCCTACGGCGGGATCTACTACCTGCCGGACTGTATGTTCAACTACCGCCAGATGGAAGGCAGTACCTACCACCGCCGCAGCGTGTACCAGAACTATATTCTGAATGCGCTGATGCTTTACCAGCAGGCGGCCATCTGTAAGGGCTTCTTTGCCAGCGGGCTGGTGCGGACGATCTTTGAATACCAGCAGTTGTTCGCCGCGCGCAAGGAACCGCAGTTGACAAAGGAAGCCCAGACCTATATGGAAAACATCCGCACCTACCATGCGGGGCGTCTGCGCCGGATCGTCAATTATAACAATGAGTCTTGGCCGGTGCGCCTGTGGTGCGAGATCGAAAACCCGGTATGGTTTTTCATTACGAAGGTCTGCCGCCACTTTATCTGGAAACCGAAGGTGCGCGCCCTGCTGGAAGAAGCGCGCAAAAAGCAGGAACAAGCGGTTTGAATGAGGAGAATTGCCAATGGAAGACATGCATGAGCTGACGGCAGAGCAGCAGGCCGAACTGCTGCGCCACGAACTGGAAGCCGTCTATGGCTCCTCGTCTTACAAAATCGGGCGGGCGGTCACCTGGCTGCCGCGTCATGCGGCGCGGGGGCTCAAGTATCTGCTGCACAACGGCCCGGTCACCAGCGTCAAGTATATCATCACCTATCTGAAATACCATAAGATCGCCAACAAAAACTATGCCTATTGGGCGTGCCTGAAAGAAAAGGACTACCCGGAAGCACTGAAAAAGTGGTTCTTGGAGACGAACTATACCCATACGCCGCTGGACCTGGAACATCCCCGGACTTTCAGCGAAAAGACCCAGTGGCTCAAATTGCATGACCACCTGGATGAAAAGTACATGCTGGTGGATAAATATCTGGTGCGGGAATGGGTCAAAGAAAAAATCGGGGAGGAATACCTCATCCCGCTGCTGGGGGTCTACGACCACTTCGACGAGATAGACTTTGACAAGCTGCCCGATAAATTCATGCTCAAGACCAACCACGGCGCAGGCTGGAATATCCCGGTGCTTGATAAAAGCAAGTTTGACCGGGCGGCGGCAAAAGAAAAAGTAGAGACCTGGCTGAAGCTCAACTATTGTTACCTGATGGGTGGACTGGACCGCCAGTACGAAAAAATACGCCCGCGTATCCTGGTGGAACAGTACATCGAGAACAGCGGCGGCGATCTGTACGACTACAAATTCTTCTGTTTCGACGGCGTACCCAAGATCATCCTGTATATCACGGACCGTTACACGGACGGCCAGGAACGGATGATTTTCTATGATACCGACTGGAATTTGCAGCCCTTCAACTATGATATGCCGCTGGAACAGCCCCAGGATATTCCGCGCCCGTCCAACCTGGAAAAGATGGTCGAGATCGCGCGGGTGCTCAGCGCCGGATTCACGCAGGTGCGTGTGGATCTGTATTCGCTGCCGGATGGAAGCATCAAGTTCGGCGAACTCACCCTGACTACCGAGAGCGGCATCTCCCGCTGGCACCCCGAAAGCGCCAACCTCTATATGGGAAGCCTGATCCATCTGCCCGGCGTGGATGATCCCCCGGCCTCCGCACAGTAAAAGGAACTGCCTTATGTTGGAAGAAAAACCAAAAATCAGTGTGATCGTGCCGGTCTATAAGGCGGAAACGACGCTGGACGCCTGTGTGCGCAGTATTCTGTCCCAGACGTTCGATGATTTTGAACTGCTTCTTGTGGACGATGAAAGCCCCGATTCCTGCCCGGCGCTCTGCGATTCCTGGGCCCGGCAGGACCGGCGTATCCAGGCATTGCACCCGGCCAAGGACGGGATCGGGCCTTCGGGCGCGCGCAATGCGGGGCTGGAAGCGGCACAGGGCGAGTGGATCACCATGGTGGACAGTGACGATGTGGTGAGCCCGGACCTTTTTGCCACGCTGTATGCGGCGGCGCAGCAGAGCGGAGCCGGTCTGGTGATCTGCAACGGCTGCCAGATGCTGCCTGACGGGACAACGCGCAAGCTGCCGGAAGAACAGCGATTTGAAAAAGATACGATCCTGACGGAACCTGAGTTCTGGGATGCCTTCAATACGCCGTGGATCAGTCAGTTCACCGGCACGGCGCACCGGCTGTACGCCGCCCGCCTGTTTGAAGGCGTGCGGTATCCCGTGGGGATGCTGCACGAGGATTATTATGTTTTGCCGGATCTGATCGCCCGCTGCGGCAAGATCCAGTGCCTGGCCTATACCGGGTACTATGTGCGGCAGCACGAGGGCAGCATCACGGCGACAGGCCGCCATGAACTGCGCCTGGCGGTGACCAGCGGGGACATCCACCGCGCCGAGTATTTCCTTTCGCGCGACTGGTACGACCGTGCCGAAGGGGCGCTGACCGATGCGGCGGAGTTCCTGTACCGCAACAGAAAGGCGCCTGATCTGCAGCAGTTGGACCGCCGCGCGGAGTTTGCGGAAGTCCGCGTGGAACTCTGCCGGGTGTATGCGGCGCTGGCCGCCCGCAAAGGCAGCTTCTCTTTGAAGGTGCGGGCGTTGGCCCTGCGCGCGGGGCTGCCGGTTTTCCATGCCTATACCCGGCTGCTGCGTGCGCGCCGCCCATGACCCTGTACGGAAAGGAGCCTGCTGTATGCCTGCCATCAGCGTGATCGTCCCGGTCTATAAAGTGGAACGGTATCTGGGTGCCTGTGTGTCCAGCGTGCTGGCGCAGACCTTCGAGGATTTTGAGGTCATCCTGGTGGATGACGGGAGTCCCGACGGCTGCCCGGCCCTGTGCGACGCCTGGGCGCAGAAGGACCCGCGGGTCCGTGTGATCCATCGGGAGAACGGGGGGCTTTCGGCGGCGCGGAACACCGGCATCGAAGCAGCAAAGGGGCGGTTCCTGACCTTTCTGGACAGTGACGACAGGCTGGAGCCGGACACGCTGCGCCGCGCCTATGACGCACAGCGCCAGCATGACGCCGATCTGGTGATCTTCAACCTCGTCTATGTGGACGAGCAGAACACGCCGCTGCCTGTGCCGGATTTTACCGGCTTCCGGGACGAAGTTCTGGACGCAGACGGCGTATGGCAGCGTTATTTTGCCCTGGCGGAGCAGAAGATCTATTATGTGGTAGCTTGGAACAAACTCTATAAACGGGAATTGTTCGCCACGCTGCGCTATGCCGTGGGCAAGCGGTATGAGGATCAGTTCCTGATGCCGCGGCTGCTGGGGCAGTGCAAAACGATCGCCTGCCTGGCCTACCCGGGTTACCGCTATGTGCAGCGGGGCGGCAGTATCATGGCGCAGGGTTCCAGCCGCAATTATCTGGACCGCAGCGAATTTCTGATCGAATGGTGCGGCCATTTTGCCGGTAAGGGCGACTTCCTGCGGGCGGAAGGGCTGTTGAACGACGCCATTCGGAATCTGGGCGAAAAGGGACGCTTCGACCTTTCCACCCCGCAGCAGCAGGCCCGTTACCGGGCGGACTGCCGCGCCTGCGCCGATGCGTATGCGGATCTGGCCCGCCGCACGGGGCAGCGGACCATGTGGCTGCGTGCAGCCCTGCTGCGAATGGGGCTGCCCGTATACCTCAAATTTTTGCAAAGCAAAAGCGGGCAGTGATGCCCGCATCCCGGCGCGCAGCGCCGGCATAGAAGGAGTATGATTCATGGAACAGATGCAGAAGCAGTACCATGTGCACTACAGCCCCGCCAAGGGCTGGGCGCGGGTGGATTTCAAAGAGCTGTGGCGCTATAAGGACCTGATCTGGCTGTTCGTCAAGCGGGATTTTGCCGTTCTGTACAAGCAGACAGTCCTGGGCCCGGCCTGGGTGCTAATCAATCCGCTGCTGTCGGCGGCCATGTACACCGTCATGTTCGGCGTGATCGCAGGCCTGTCCACCGGCGGCGTGCCCCAGGGGCTTTTCTACCTGGCCGGCACGGCGATGTGGGGCTTCTTTGCGGCCTGTATCAATAAAATATCGGCGACCTTTACCAGCAATTCGGCTATTTTCAGCAAGGTGTATTTTCCGCGCCTTGCCATGCCCATCTCCACGATGTTGTCGGCGCTGATCAACTTCCTTCTGCAGTTCACGATGTTTTTCCTGCTGCTGCTGTACTATGTGGCCAGGGGCCAGGTACACCCCAACTGGGCGTTGATGCCCCTGACGGTGCTGTTGCTGGCGCAGGTGGGGCTGTTGGGGCTGGGCTGCGGCATCATCGTTTCCAGCCTGACCACGCGCTACCGTGACCTGATGGTGGTGGTGACCTTCGGCGTGCAGCTGTGGATGTACGGCACGCCGGTCGTCTACCCGCTGTCGATGATCAGCGGCATGAGCCGTGTGCTGTACACGGCGATGATCCTGAACCCTATGACCGCACCGATGGAAACTTTCCGCTACATTTTCTTCGGGTCCGGTCAGGTCAATGCGCTCATGTGGGGCATTTCGATCCTGTGGACCATCGTTCTGCTGGCGCTGGGGCTTTCGCTGTTCAGCAAAGTAGAAAAAACCTTTGTAGATACCGTGTAAGGAGGAGCGTGTCATGCAGCAGAATGACATCATGATCCGCGTCCGGAACGTCAGAAAGAGATACCGCCTGGGCCAGATCGGCGGCGGCACCCTGCGGGGCGACCTGCAGAGCTGGTGGGCCCGCAAGCGCGGCAAAGAGGACCCGAACACGCTGATCGGTACCGACCAGCGGCTGGTGGGCACGACTTTTATGGCGCTCAACGGCGTCAGCTTTGAAGTGAAAAAAGGCGAAGCGGTGGGCATCATCGGCTCCAACGGCGCGGGCAAATCCACGCTGCTCAAACTGCTGACCCACGTTACTGCCCCCACCGAAGGGGACATCGACCTGTATGGCCGGGTGGCTTCCATGCTGGAAGTGGGCACCGGCTTCCATCCTGAGATGACCGGGCGGGAGAACGTCTATCTCAACGGCGCGATCCTGGGCATGACGCGGGCCGAGATCGACGCCAAAATGGCGGAGATCATCGAATTTTCCGAGGTGGGCGATTTTATCGACACCCCGGTCAAGCGGTATTCCAGCGGTATGTATGTGAAGCTGGCCTTCAGCGTGGCCGCACATTTGGACAGCGAGATCATGATCATGGACGAGGTCCTGGCGGTCGGCGACATGAAATTCCAGAAAAAGTGTCTGGGAAAAATGCGTCAGGCTGCCCAGCGGGACGGCAAGACGGTATTGTATGTGAGCCACAACATGGCGACCATCCGCGACCTGTGCGACCGCTGCATCGTGCTGGATCAGGGGCGGATCGTCTTTGACGGCGGTGTGGACGAGGGCATCTCCATTTATCTGGCGCAGAAATCCCAGAGTGCAGACTTTGTGGATTACAGCCAGTATAAACGCGACAACTGGTTCCGGCGGGACAACCTGCGCCTGCAGAGCGTGCGGTTCCTGGTGCCATCGGTGGAAGCCATTGAACATACCCATCCGCTGCGCGCTGAATATGTGATCCATGCGCAGGAGGAAGCCAGCCATGTGGGACTGCGGTTTGAAGTGCGCGATGAAGTGGGCACGCCGCTGGCGACTTCCTGTCTGTATGGGCTGACGCTGCGGCCTGGAAACAATCACTTTACGGTCGAATATGACCTTAGAGTGTTATCGCCGGGGCAGTACAGCAATTATTTTACGCTGTTCACCCTGGGCGAAGGGGGAACGCACACGGTGGAGGACTGGGTGCCCGGCATCCAGTTCCGGCTGGTGCATACCTTCCTGGAAGGGGAACTGGAATGGAACGCCAAAGAATGGGGCACTGTGGAACTGCCCCGGGCCAGATTGGTAGAACAGGAGAATGAGGCATGAAAAGAGTCGCGGCACTGTACATCTGTACGGGGGAATACTTGCGGCTTTGGCCGGAGTTTATCGCCAGTGCTGAAAAATATCTGCTCAAACAGTGCGAGATTCATTATTTTGTCTTTACCGATGCCGACCATATCGAGGGGGAAGAAAACAATCCCCGGATCCATCGGATCTACCAGAAGCCCCAGCCCTGGCCCTATACGACGCTGAAACGATTTGAGATCTTCCTGCGGTGTGAAGAACAGCTCAAGGCCTTTGACTATATTTACTTTTTCAACGCAAACTGTGAATTCACCCAGCCCATTACCGAGGAAATGTTCCTGCCCCGGCCGGAAAAGCACGAACACATGGTCTTTGTGCTGCATCCGGCGTTTTACTGGCGGCCGAATTATGAATTCACCTATGACCGCAATCCCCGCAGCAAGGCGTTCATCCCGATGGGGCTAGGAAAAGACTACGTGTGCGGCGGTATCAACGGCGGCGAAGCGCGGGCCTACCTGAAGTTCTGCCACCTGCTGGACAAGCGCATCAATCAGGACCTGGACCGGGGCATCATCGCCTGGTGGCATGACGAATCCCACATCAACTGGTATGCCTTTACCCATCGCAAATACCGTCTGCTGGATGCGAGTTTCTGCTTCTTTGAGGGATGGCATACAAAAAAGCCCTGCTACATCCTGATCCGTGCCAAAGAACGGTATTTTGATGTGGATACGTTCAAAAAGAATTCCCCCGCGACCCAGCTTTCTCCCCGCGTGGAAAAATACAACCACTTTATGATGCGGGTGTCCCGCTATTTGCAGCGGCGGATGCCCTGGCTGCCCCGACGGCCGCGGGAATAAAACAGAAAAAACAGGGAGCCTTCATCCACAGGATGAAGGCTCCCTGTTTTGCGTTTTATCGGTAATCGATCGGCAGGGTCGGCAGGCCGTTGAGGGTCCAGTCGGCCAGGTTGCCGTCCTGATACTCGTGATAGCCCTGCGCTGCGATCATGGCGCCGTTGTCGCCGCAGTATTTCAGCTCCGGCAGGTAGATCTTCGCGCCCAACTTCTGGGCACCGTCGTTGACGAGCTGGCGCAGCCGCCCGTTGGCCGCCACGCCGCCCGCCAGGCAGATGGTGCGGGCGCCGGTGTCGGCGGCCGCGGCCAGCAGCTTTTTGGCAAGGATCTGGTCGATGCGCTCCTGGAAGCTGGCGGCCATATCGGCCACGCGCACCGGTTCGCCGCGCTGTTCGGCGTTGTGTACTTCGTTGATGACGGCGGTTTTCAGACCGCTGAAACTCACGTTGTATTTGCCTTCCACATGGGGCACCGGCAGCTTGTAGGCGTGGGGATCGCCGCCCCGTGCGGCGGCGGCCACGCTGGGGCCGCCGGGGTAGGGTAGGCCCAGCGTGCGGGCCACCTTGTCGAAGGCTTCGCCCGCGGCGTCGTCCACCGTGCGGCCCAGGACCTTGTAGCGGCACCAGTCCTCCACCATGACGATGTGGCTGTGGCCGCCGCTGGCGACCAGGCACAGGAACGGCGGGTGCAGCGCCGGGTGGGTCAGGTAGTTGGCCGCGATATGCCCGCGCAGATGATGCACCGGCACCAGCGGTTTGCCCGCCGCATAGGCGAGACCCTTGGCAAAGTTGACGCCCACCAGCACCGCGCCGATCAGCCCCGGCGCAAAGGTGACGGCCACGGCGTCCACGCCGGCAATGGTAAGCCCCGCGTCGGCCAGGGCCTTGTCCACCACGGCGCTGATGGATTCCGCGTGGCGGCGGCTGGCGATCTCCGGCACCACGCCGCCGTAAAGGGCCTGTTCCTTCACGCTGGTGGCGATGACGTTGGACAGGGCCCGGCGGCCGTCCTCCACAAGGGCGGCCGCGGTCTCGTCACAGGTGGATTCGATTCCTAAAACAATCATGGATCTGCAGTTCCTCTCAATGTGCGTCCAGCCAGGTCTTGCCGGTGCCCACCTCGGTGGTCAGCGGCACGCTGTACTGTACGACCTGTTCCATTTCCTCGCGCAGAACGCGCTTGACTTCCTCGACTTCCCGTTCCGGGGCTTCCACGATCAGTTCGTCGTGGACCTGCAGCAGCAGCCGGGCTTCCAGCCCTTCGTCCCGCAGGCGCTGCCATACGTGCACCATGGCCAGCTTGATGATATCGGCGGCCGTGCCCTGGATGGGCGTGTTGCGGGCCATCCGCTCGCCGCTGGACCGCACCTGGAAGTTGGAACTGGCCAGTTCCGGCAGCGCCCGGCGGCGGCCGAACAGCGTTTCCACATAGCCTTTCTCTTTGGCGTGGGCGATGCAGTCCTGCATATAGCCGTCTACCTTGGGGAAGGCGGCCAGATAGGTCTTGAGGAAGGTGTCGGCTTCTTTGACACTGATGCCCAGGTCCTTGCTCAGCGAATAGGCCCCCTTGCCGTACATGATGCCGAAGTTGATGGCCTTGCTGGCGGAACGAAGCTGCGGGGTGACTTCACTTTCGGGGATGTGGTAGATCTTGGCGGCAGTCGAACGGTGGATGTCCGCCCCCGAACGGAACGCCTGCTGCATGGCTTCGTCCCCGGTGATGTGCGCCAGGATGCGCAGTTCGATCTGGGAATAGTCGGCGTCCACCAGCAGGTTGCCCGCGCCCGCCACAAAGTAACTGCGCAGATGGCTGCCCAGTTCGGTGCGGATGGGGATGTTCTGCAGGTTGGGTTCGGTCGAAGAAATACGCCCGGTGCGCGCTTCGGTCTGGATAAAGGTGGAATGGATCCGCCCGTCGGCCGCCTGGGCCGTCAGCAGCCCGTCCACATAGGTGGAAAGCAGCTTGGAATAGGTGCGGTATTTCAAGATCTGGTCGATGACCGGGCTGTAGGGGCGCAGGCTTTCCAGCGTTTCGGCGTCGGTGGAATACCCGCGGGAATTTTTCTTGCGGGGCGGCAGGCCCAGTTTGTCGAACAGGGCTTCGCCCAACTGCTTGGGACTGTTGACGTTGAATTCATAGCCCACTTCGGCATAGATGCTTTGCAGGATGCCGTCCAGTTCGCCGCGCAGGCTTTCGCCAAAGGCGCGGATGCCCGCGGCGTCCACCGCAAAGCCGATGCGTTCCATGTCCGCCAGCACCCGTGCCAGCGGCAGTTCCATCTCGTCGTGCAGCTTGCGCTGGCCGCTCTCGTCCAAAGCGGCGGCCAGCTTGTCCAGCAGGGCCGTCAGCACCCCGGCGTCGGGGGCGGCTTCGCACAGGAAGGCGGCGGGCACGCCGTATTCCCCGGCCAGATTCTTCACGGCGTAGCCGCTGGCCGACGGGTTCAGCAGGTAGGCGGCCAGCTTGCCGTCAAAGCGGATGGCCCCGCCGCAGCCGCCGTGGTCGAGGGCCAGGCGGTAGAGGGGCTTGGCGTCAAAGACCCACAGTTCGGCGCTGCTTTCCAGCAGGGCGGCCAGGCGGTCGGCGTCGGGCAGAAAGACCTGCCCGTTCTGCACGGCGTACCATTCGCCGTCGGCGTTTTGGGCCAGATACAGTCGGCCTTCCACCAGCAGCGGCATGGGTTCGGGCTCCACGCTGTCAAGCGCGGCGGCCTGTGCGGCGGCGGGGGCGCCGCCGTCCTCCAGATGCCAGCGGTCGATGAGCTTGTGCATCTCCAGCGCGGCCAGCAGCCGGATGGCCGCGGCGGCGTCGCCCGGACGGCGCGCGTAGGCGGCAGGGTCGGTGTCGATGGGGGCGTCCTTGCGGATGGTGCCCAGCATATAGGAAAGTTCCGCCTTGTCCCGGTTGGCGCCCAGCTTGGAGCGCTGGCCCGGCTTGATGGCCGGGTCGTCCAGGTGGTCGTAGACGGCCTGCAGGCTGCCGAACTTCTGCACCAGCGCCAGCGCCGTCTTTTCCCCGATGCCGGGCACGCCGGGGATGTTGTCCGACGAGTCGCCCATCAGGCTTTTCACGTCGATGAGCTGGACGGGGTCCACGCCGTATTTTTCCCGGATGGCGGCGGGGTCCATGGGGATCGTTTCCCGGTTGGTCGCCAGTAGGACGGTGGTGGCGTCGTCCACCAACTGCAGGCTGTCCCGGTCGCCGGTCGCCAGCAGCGTGGTGCCGCCCTGTGCCTCGCAGGCGGCGGCCAGCGTGCCCAGAATATCGTCGGCTTCCCACCCGGCGCGGCTGACCTGCACGAAGCCCAGATCGTCCAGCAGCTCTTTCAGCACCGGCATCTGCTGGGCCAGTTCCTCCGGCATGCCGTGGCGGGTGGCCTTGTAGCCGTCGTAGGCGTTGTGGCGGAAGGTCGGGGCCCGCTCGTCCCAGGCGATCGCCACCGCGTCGGGCTGGTGCGCGGCAAGCAGGTTGAGCAGGATGTTCTGGAACCCGTAGATCGCGTTGGTGTAACGGCCGTCCTTGGTGGTCAACAATTTGATGCCGAAAAAGGCCCGGTTGACCAGACTGTTGCCGTCCAGTACCATCAATTTCATAGAAAAGCTCCTTTGGCGCAATTTACATATAAACAAGTATACCACAAACGGCGCAAATGTGGTAGAATGGAATGCGAAATTGATGCGGCGCGGCAGCATACTGCCGTACCGCAAGGGGCACGCCCGGCTGGCTGCGGGCCTGTGTTCTGCGGCTGCCGCCCGGCCCCGCGGCGCTTTGGCGCCCTTTCGACGATATTTTCCCCCGCACGGCCCGCCGCCGGGGGAGATCCTGAATGAGGTATTCCATGCAATTAAAACAGCTGCAGATCCCGGCGGGGGCGGTCTTTGCCCCCATGGCCGGTCTGACCGACGCTTCCTGCCGCCGCCTGATGGCGGACCACGGGGCGGCCTGGACCGTCAGCGAGATGGCAAGCGCCAAGGCGCTGACGTTCGGGGACCGCAAATCCTTCGCGCTGCTGCGCGACCCCGACCCGCACGGCATTTATGCGATCCAGCTTTTCGGCGCGGAGCCGGAAACGCTGGCCAAAGCCATCCTGCTGGTGCGGGAAAAGGGCATCCCCTTTGATATTCTGGACATCAACATGGGTTGCCCGGCGCCCAAGATCACTTCCAGCGGCGCGGGCAGCCGCCTGCTGCTGGACCCGCCGCTGTGCGGGGCCATGGTGGCCGCCGCCCGCAAGGCCCTGGGGGACGACACCCCGCTGACCGTCAAGATGCGCGTCGGCTGGGACGCCGACCACATGACCGGCGTGGAGGTGGCCAAACAGTGCGAGGGCAACGGCGCCGACCTGCTGGCGGTGCATGGCCGCACGCGGGAGCAGATGTACATCCCGCCCATCGACGCGGCGGCCATTGCGGCCATCAAGGCGGCGGTGGGCATCCCGGTGCTGGCGAACGGCGACGTGACCACCGCCGAGGGCGCGCTGGATCTGCTGGCAAAGACCGGCTGCGACGGCGTCATGATCGGCCGCGGCGCGCTGGGCGACCCCTGGCTGTTTGAGCGGGTGCGCGCGGCGCTGCTGGGGCAGCAGCCGCCCGCAGAACCCACGCTGAATCAGCGCATGGCCGCCCTGCGCCGCCAGATCTATGAAATGTGCGAGGAAAAAGGGGAGTGGATGGCCATGCCCCAGGCCCGCAGCCAGGCTATGCACTACATGAAGGGGCTGCGGGGGGCGGCGTCGCTGCGGCGGTACTGCTCGATGCTCGAACATTTTACGGATGTAGACAAACTGATCGACGCAGCGTTCCGTTTGCAGGAATAAGCCCGGCTCAGAACCGGCCGCGTGTCAGTTCGTCCAGATTCTGGGCGTAGCAGGGCAGCATGTGCGCGATGAAATATTCGGCTTCGGGGCAGTCCATGGCGTGCAGCGCCTCCAACTGCTGGGCGCGGGCGGCTTCAAATTCCCGGTTGCCGCCCTGGCCCTCCTCGATACATTTGATAAGGGCCGAAAGCCGGTCCGCCGCTTTCAGGATCTTACGCTCAGCGTCGTTGAGGATGCTGCCCGTCAGGTAGGCTTCGGTCTCGCCCTGCAGTTCGGCAGGCAGCAGGCTCGCCATCAGGCGGGCGCTCTCCCGCTCCACGGCCTTGTAGGCCGAGCGCAGCGCGTCGCTTTTGTACTTGACCGGCGTGGGCATGTCCCCGGTCAGGATCTCCGGCGCGTCATGGTAAAGCGCGGCGGTGGCCACCACCTCGGGGCGCAGCCCCGCGCCGGTGCCGGTGCATTTCTGTGCGATCAGGCAGAGCATGTGCGCCAGCAGGGCCGTATCGGCCGTGTGTTCGCTCAGGGTCTCGGGGCGGCCGCTGCGCATCAGGCTCCAGCGGGTGATGTACTTCATGCGGCCCAGCAGGGCGCTCAGGGGATAGGTTTTCATCTTCATGCGACCTTTCCTGTGTGGTATATTTTTTAGTATATCACGATTTTACCACAAACACAGTACGTTAGACGGGATTCTATCGGAGTTTTGGATATGCAGCTTACACTTCCCCAACAAAAATCACGGTATTGGCGGGTGTTCGGCCTCTGCTTCCTGCTGGCCGCCGCGCTGTTTCTGCCCCACTGCATCGCGGACGCGGTGGCCGGGGGCGGTTATTTCCACTACGCGGGGGACTTCAACGACCAGCAGATCAACTTTTACCAGTACGCCAACGCCTTTGTCAAACAGGGCGGGTCCTTCAGTTGGGCCACCGACCTGGGCAGCGGCTTTGTGAACGCCTACTCTTTCTATCTGCTGGGCAGCCCCTTCTTCTGGCTGTCGCTGTGGGTCCCGGCCCGGCTCATGCCCTGGATGATGGTGCCGCTGCTCTGTTTGAAGATCGCAATGGCCGGGGCCGGCGGGTATCTGTGGGCGCGCCGCTGGGTGCGCAACGAGGACTGGAGCGTCGTGGCCGGGTGCCTGTACGCATTTTCCGGCTTCACGGTGTACGATATCTTCTTCAACCACTTTCTGGACGTGGTGGCGCTGTTCCCCTATCTGCTGGCGTCGCTGGATGACGCGGCGCTGGACGGCAAGTGGGGGCGGTTCCCCGTATGGGTGGCGCTGAACCTTGTCAACAACTACTTTTTCTTTGCCGGGCAGGCGGTGTTCCTGATCCTGTACTTCCTGTGCATGCTGGCGGCCCGCGTCTACCGGGTGGGGCCGCGCCGCTTTGCCGCCCTGGCGGTCGAAACGCTGCTGGGCTGTGCGATGGGCTGCGTGCTGCTGATCCCGGCGGGGCTGTCGCTGCTGCAAAACCCGCGCACGATCGACCCGTTCAGCGGGTACGGCTACCTTCTGTACAGCAATCCCCAGCAGTACGGGGCCATCCTGTACAGCGCCTTCCTGATGCCGGACGCCCCGTATTTCAAGGATATGTTCCAGGAGGGCGTGCTCAAACACACCAGCATGACGGCCTACCTGCCGCTGGTGGGCATCGTGGGCGGGCTGGCGTTCTGCCGCGGGCGGCGCAGCCATCCCTTCACCTACATTCTTAAAGCCTGCATCGTGTGCGCCTTCGTGCCGGTGCTCAACAGCGCGTTCTACGCCCTCAATTCCAGCTACTACGCCCGCTGGTACTATATGCCGGTGCTGGTGCTGTGCGGGGCCACGGCCTATGTGCTGGGGCGGCCCCATCTGGCCGGGCGGCAGGTGCCGCGCGCCTGGCGGCTGACGGCGCTCATCACGCTGAGCGCCGCGGCTTTCGCCCTGGTGCCCAATGCCGACGAGGACGGCAACTTCAAGCTGGGCGTCGTGGACCTGCAGCCGCGGTTCTGGGGCATCTTCGGGGTGAGCATGCTGGGGGTGCTGCTGTTCTGGCTGCTGTGGCGCACGGCGCGCAACCGCAAGGAATGGCCGCAGATCATGCTGGCCGGTATCCTGGCGTTCAGCTTCCTGTACGGTTCCGTGCATATGTCGCTGACGAAATACCCCCAGTGGAAGACCGACAGCGACCTGATCGCCCAGACCTATGACTCGGTGGCGGAAATCGAGCAGACCCTGCCGCGGGATACCTTCTACCGCATCGACGCCTACGGCGCCCACAACAACCTGGGCCTGTGGTTCGACCGAAGCTGCCTGCAGTTCTTCAATTCCACCGTGGCGCCCAGCATCATGGAATTTTACCCCTCGGTGGGCGTCACGCGGGACGTGAACTCCAAGCCCAGTGTGCAGAACGACGGGCTGCGGGGCCTGTTGAGCGTGCGCTATATGCTGGTGGCGCGGGACAGCGCCGACGACTGGAACGGCGAGAACCTGACCGGCTGGACCCCCTGCGGGGAGACCTCGGCCTACCTTTTGTACCGCAACGACAACTGGGTGCCCATGGGCTTCACCTATGACTACTATATCACCGAGGACCAGTTCGGTTCGGTGCCCGAAGAGGAGCGCGCACGGGTGCTCATGCGGGCGGTTCTGCTGGACGAGGACCAGATCGAACGGCTGGACGGCCTGCTGCAGCCCCTGCCCACCGAGGAACTCGCCGACCGCGGCGACGGGCGCTATGCCACCGACTGCGGCGACCGGCGCGCCGCGGCTGCTGCGGACTTTACCGCCACCCGCACCGGCTTCACGGCGCATACCGCCTATGACCAGGAAGAACTGGTGTTTTTCAGCGTGCCCTATGACGACGGCTTCACCGCCACCGTCAACGGGCAGCCCGCCGCCATCGAAAAAGTGGACCACGGCCTGATGGCCGTGCGCGTCCCGGCAGGCGCGGCGGAGATCGTCTTTACCTACCACACGCCGGGGCTGGCGCTTTCCGCCGGGATCAGCCTGGCGGGTCTGGCCGCCTACGCGGTGTATATCATGCTGCTGTATCGCAGAAGAAAGAGGAAAACGGAATGGCAAATCATGCTGAACAACTGGCCGCAGAACTGAACCTGAGCGTCAAGAACGTGCAGGGGGCCATTGAACTGATCGACCAGGGCAATACCATCCCCTTTATTGCCCGCTACCGCAAGGAGGCGACCGGCTCCATGGATGACCAGGTGCTGCGCGATCTGGGCGACCGCCTGGAATACCTGCGCGGGCTGGACAAACGCAAGGAGGAAGTCACCGCCACGATCACCGAGCAGGGGGCCATGACCCCGGAACTGGCCGCCGCGCTGGAAAAGGCCGGCACCCTGGCCGAAGTGGAGGACCTCTACCGCCCCTACAAGCCCAAGCGCAAGACGCGGGCCAGCATCGCCAAGGCGCGCGGCCTGCAGCCGCTGGCCGACGCTATCTTCCGGCAGGACCCCGCGTTCGACCCCGCGGCGGCTGCGGTGGACTATCTCAATGAAGAAGTGCCCGACGCGGACGCCGCGCTGGCCGGGGCAAAGGACATTCTGGCGGAGATGATCTCCGACGATGCGGCCTGCCGCGCCGAACTGCGCCGGTACTACCGCGCCTTCGGGCGGATCGCCAGCGCCAAAGCCAAGGACGAGGACAGCGTCTACGCCCAGTATTACGACTACGCCGAACCGCTGGCCAAAATTCCGGGCCACCGGGTGCTGGCGCTGGACCGCGGCGAGCGGGAAGGCTATCTGAAAGTGTCCATCCAGGTGGACAGCGAGCGCGCCGGGGCCATCACGGCCTGGATGTTCGCCCGCAAAAAGACTGGCGGGGCCAGCGCGCTGCTGGTCGAAGCCGCCGCGCTGGACGCCTACAGCCGCCTGATCCACCCCAGCCTGGAAAACGAGCTGCGCGGGGAACTGACCGACGCCGCGGCCGAGGGCGCGATCAAGGTCTTTGGCGACAACCTGCGCCAGTTGCTTCTGCAGCCGCCCATCCGGGGCAAAACGGTCATGGGGCTGGACCCCGGCTACCGCATGGGCTGCAAGGTCGCTGTGGTGGACCCCACCGGCAAAGTGCTGGATACCAACGTGGTCTACCCGGTGCCGGAATTCAAGCGGGTGGACCAGGCCAAGCGGATCATCAAGGACATGGTGCTCAAAAACGGCGTCGAGGTCATGGCCATCGGCAACGGCACCGCCGGTCACGAGACCGAGGAATTTGCCGCTGCGGTCATCCGCGAACTGGCCGAGGAAAAGGGCCTGCATTTGCAGTATATGGTAGTCAGCGAGGCCGGGGCCTCGGTGTATTCGGCCAGCAAGCTGGCGGCCGAGGAATTCCCCCAGTTCGATGTGAACCTGCGCAGCGCGGTGTCCATCGCCCGCCGTTTGCAGGACCCGCTGGCCGAACTGGTCAAGGTCGACCCCAAGGCCGTGGGCGTGGGCCAGTACCAGCATGATATGCCCCAGAAGCGCCTGAACGAAACGCTGGACGGCGTTGTGGAGGACTGCGTCAACAGCGTGGGCGTGGACCTGAACACCGCCAGCGCGCCGCTGCTGCGCCGCGTGGCGGGCGTTACCGCCGCCACGGCCAAGAACATCGTGGCCTGGCGCGAGCAGGAGGGCGCATTCACTTCCCGCGCCCAGCTCAAAAAGGTCAAGGGTCTGGGCCCCAAGGCGTTTGAACAGTGCGCGGGCTTCCTGCGCCTGCCGGAAGCCAAGAACCGTCTGGACGCCACCGCCGTCCACCCCGAAAGCTACCCCGCCGCCAAAGCCCTGCTGGACGCCTGCGGCTATACCGCGGCCCAGATCGGCACCGAGAGCATGGCCGGCCTGCCCGCCGCCGTCAAGGCGCGGGGGGAAGGCGCGCTGTGCGAAACGCTGGGCATCGGCGCGCCCACGCTGCACGACATCGTTTCGGAACTGTGCAAGCCCGGCCGCGACGTGCGCGACAGCCTGCCCAAGCCCCTGCTGCGCAGCGACGTCATGGGTCTGGAGGACCTCAAGCCCGGCATGGAACTCACGGGCACCGTGCGCAACGTCATCGACTTCGGCGCTTTTGTGGACCTGGGCGTTCACCAGGACGGCCTGGTGCATATTTCCCAGATCAGCGACCGCTTCATCCGCCACCCGCGGGAAGTGCTCAAGGTCGGGGACATCGTCCGGGTCAAGGTCCTCAGTGTGGATACGAAGAAAAAGCGCATCGCGCTGACGATGAAGGGCCTGTGAACTGGACGGCGCGTGCAAAACGGCGCTGAATATGTGCTTTTGTTGCATCTGCGTAAAGAAAAAGACCGGTTTTTGGGTGTAAAATAGGGCCTGAAAACCCCTAAAAAGCGGAAATTTGCGCTAAAAACATAAAATCAGCTTTGCAAAAACATAAAAGATGTTAAGAGGATGTCTCCGGGCCGGAAAAATGTGAGCAAACTCACCAAATCCCGAAAATACGGCTTTGCGCGTTTTGTGCAGGAAATGGAAAAAACTGCCTTTGTGCATTTCCTACAAACAAAGCGGCAAAAATTATGCTATAATGCCTAATGCAGGGACGGAAAACCGGGCATGGTGGCCCGGCGGGCCCTGCAGGCGGACCGTGCGCACGCCCCCAAATGAAAGGGCGTCCGCGGCATCGGGTCTGCTTTAGGGAAAATGTCTGGAGGTCATTACCATGGTGAAACAAGTCAAGGTTTCCAACTTCACGGAGGTTAAGGGAATCGTGTCTGCTGCCGCCAAGTGCTACAACGCAGTCGGCGTGCACGACATGAAGGGCAGCATTGCCGATGCCAAGAGCATTCTGGGCATGATGAGCCTCGACTACAGCCATCCTGTGAAGATCGTCTGCGAGGACGAGGGCGACTTGAGCCGCATCGTCGACGCAATCAAGCACTAAATCAAAACGGAAACCCGGGGCCCGGCCCGCTGCAGCAGTTTTGCTCGGCGGGCCGGGCTTTTTTGCGCGCAGGCAAGCAGCGGTTTTGAAAAAAATGGAAATGAGAAAACGAGAGAAAATGAAAGAAAACAGGAGAAAACGAGAGTGAGCCCGGAATAAATCAAAATTTGTGCCCAAAAGCGTTGACTTGGGCGGGGCTTTCTGCTATAATCACACTTGCGCGAAAAAGCGCCGCCCCGGCCCTGTGCCGCCGGCGCTGTATGATACCGTTTTTTGAACGGACGTGTTAATTTTTCAATGGAGGTCCCTACTATGAGCACGACTCTCGCTAAGCCCGCTGAAATGGCTGACCGCAAGTGGTATGTGATCGACGCCGCCGGCAAACCGCTGGGCCGCGTCGCCGCCAAGGCTGCCGTCATCCTGCGCGGCAAGAACAAGCCCACCTTCACCCCCAACGTTGATTGTGGCGACCATGTCATCATCATCAACTGCAACGATGCGGTCCTGACCGGCAAGAAGCTGGACAAGAAGTTCCACCGCACCCACTCCGGCTGGATCGGCGGCCTGAAGGAGACCCAGTACAAGACCCTGATGGCTGAAGCCAGCGACAAGGCCATGACCTACGCGGTCAAGGGCATGGTCCCCAGCAACACCCTGGGCGCCAAGGCCATGACCCGCCTGCACTGCTACAAGACTGCTGAGCATGCCCACGCTGCCCAGAAGCCTGAAGCCGTCGAGATTTGAGTTGAGGAGGCAATAGAAGATGTACGAGACGAAACCTTATTTCTACGGCACCGGCCGTCGTAAGCATTCCGTTGCCCGTGTGCGTGTCTACAATGGCACCGGCAAAATGACCATCAATGGCCGCGACATCGACGATTACTTCGGCCTGGAGACCCTGAAGCTGCTGGTCAACAGCCCGCTGGTCCTCACCGAGACCGAAGGCAAGTTCGACGTGGTCGTCAACGTGGTCGGCGGCGGCTGCTCCGGCCAGGCTGGCGCGATCCGCCACGGCCTGTCCCGCGCCCTGCTGCAGTTCAACCCCGAACTGCGCGCCACCCTGAAGAAGGCTGGCTTCCTGACCCGCGATCCTCGTATGAAAGAGCGTAAGAAGTACGGTCTCAAAGCAGCACGTCGTGCTCCGCAGTTCAGCAAGAGATAATCTGCTGTTCAAACCGTATCAAAATGGTTCAAAAA
>QAKI01000019.1 GCA_003343905.1 Subdoligranulum variabile | reverse complement strand
CCCATCCAAGAAAAAGAATTGTCTGATGCTATTACAATAAAATTAGAGTGGATTCAGAGACATTCAGAGGTGATTCGCTCACCAACAACACAGCGCAATGTCCAATTCATAGAAGCCGCCAAACTGGCACGAGAAATTCAAACGGATTTGCTGGAAACAGAGCCTAATGCCGATGCGCTAATCACCAGAATCCTACGCCGGGCAGAACTGGAGTACAAATTCTGCTCGGCAGGGGATGCTGATCCGGTAACCCTGCAAATGCAAAAAACGTGTGCCGAGTATGATCTGACAGACGGCTTTCCATATACCTTTTATAAAGAGGTCGTCAGCAAGGTTATTCTGTACCGTGACACCCACATTGAAGTCAGACTGCAAAACGGACAAATCGTGTAAAGGGGAAAAGCTGTGAATAACATGAGAATCGTTGAGATTCCCGCCTCAATGCGGGAAAGTGCCGGACGAAAAAATGCCGTGCGCAAGCTGCGGGTGGCGGCCTACTGCCGCGTCAGCACCGAGGAAGAAGAACAGCAGGGCAGTTTTGAAATCCAGAAACTGTACTACACCGAAAAAATCAATTCCACCCCGGAGTGGGAAGTCGCGGGCATCTACGCGGATGACGGTATCTCCGGCGTACATACCAAGAAGCGCGACGGTTTCAACCAGATGATTCAAGACTGTAAGAAGCACAGAATCGACCTTATATTGACAAAATCCATTTCCCGCTTCGCCCGCAACACGCTGGATAGTATCCAATACGTCCGAATGCTGAAACAGATGGGAATCGCAGTGGTATTTGAAAAAGAGAACATCAACACCGCCACTATGAACTCCGAAATGATCCTCACTGTGTTGAGTGCCTTTGCACAGGCTGAGAGCGAGTCCATCTCTCAGAACGTAGCGCGCGGCAAGCGCATGGGGTATAAGCACGGAAAATTTGCATTTCCTTATGGCAGAATCATCGGCTACAAAAAGGGAGCAGACGGCAAGCCCGAAATCATCCCGGAACAGGCTGAAATCATTCGGCTGATTTTCAACCGCTACTTGCAGGGCGACAGCCTGCAAAGTATCAAGGCAAAGCTGGAAACAGCAGGCGCGCTCACAGCTCGTGGCAACACTGCATGGTCGGCGCAGAGCATCCAACGCATTCTGCAAAATGAAAAATACTGCGGTGATGTGTTGCTGCAAAAGACCTTTACCGAGGATGTCTTGACCGGGGTTCATAAGAAAAACACCGGACAGCTTCCGCAATACTACATTGAAAATTATCATGAGGGTATCGTCAGCAAACAGATGTTCCGAGAGGTGCAAGCCGAGATTGCCCGCCGAAACAGCAAGTCAGCCGCCAACCAGCGCAAGCGCCGCCGTGGCCGCTATAACAGCAAATATGCCTTGTCCGAGCGGCTGGTCTGCGGTAACTGCGGCAGCCCTTACAAGCGGGTGACTTGGAACATCCACGGCAGAAAGCAAATCGTCTGGCGGTGCGTGAACCGTATAGAGTACGGCACGAAATTCTGCGGCAGCTCACCGTCCATCCCGGAAGAAGAACTGCACCGTGCAATTCTGAAAGCCGTGCAGGATTTGGCGGCAAACTTCACCGAAGAAGTTGCTGCCCAGATCAACGGCATCTTGCATAACATCCAGACCGGCGAAAGCACAAAGCCCAATTTGCAGGAACAACTGGAGCAGACCCAGCAGGAATTTGACCGACTGCTGGAAATGTCCTTGGACTTCGATGAGGATACTCCGTTTCTGGATGACAGGCTGAAAAAGCTGAACAGCAAAATCAAGCGTCTGAAGAAAGCCATTGACGATAGCGCTGCACAACAGGAAAAAGCCAGCCAGCCGGAGATGCTGCTGTCAGCCAAGGCCCTGCAAATCCAAGAATATGACGATGCTCTGACCGCGAGAATCATTGAGAAAATCACGGTGAGGTCGCGTAATGAAATTGAAATACGGTTCATTGGTGGATATGAGAAAGCAATGCCGCTAGAATAAGGAACCTTGAGTGAAACACATTATGAACTACCGTTCGCAGAAAATTAAGAATCTGGAGTGAAACAAAACTTGATAAAAAGAACGCTTTATGGTAAGATGGAGACAAAGAACAAGAAGTGAAAAAGGGGAGGTGTACACCAATGGGATTAGCTGATACGGTCACAAAAGCCTATATGAAAGAAAATACTGTATTTGCAGATGCATTCAACTATCTAATTTACGGCGGTAAGGCAGTTGTTGATCCTGCGCAGCTGCAGGAACTGGACACAACAGAAATAGCGTTGCCGTTTGGCGCGCAGGACGAGAACGGAAACCAGCCGGATGATGCGGTGCAAAAATACCGTGATGTGCTGAAATCGGCGGTCATCAAGCAAGATGGCGAAGCGGCTTACATCCTTTTGGGTATCGAAAACCAAACCGATATTCACTATGCAATGCCTGTTCGCAATATCATTTATGATGCGCTCCAGTATGGCAAGCAGGTTGCTGACATAGCAGCAAAGCATCGCACCGATGGCTCGAAAGGACACAGCAGGGGTGAGTACTTGTCCGGCTTCTATAAGGACGATAAGATCACACCTGTCATTACGTTGGTGCTGCACTTTGGAGCGAACGAGTGGGATGGCCCGCTGTCTTTGCATGAAATGATGGCAGTCAAGAATGAGAGTCTGCTGAACTTTGTGCAGGATTATCAGATTCACTTGATTGATCCGGCAAAACTGAGCAAAGAGGACTTGGAAAAATTCTCGACAAGTCTCCGCGAGGTAATCGGGTACATCAAGTATTCCAAAGACAAAAAACGATTGACAGAATTTTTGACCGACAATCCGCGTATGCTTATGGAAGCGAACGCGGCGCGAGTAATCAAAGCTGTAACGAACACACCTCTGGACATTCCAGAGGACGCGGAGGTGATTGATGTGTGCAAAGCGGTTGAGGATATGATGAACGAGAGCAAGGCTGAAGGCCGCACCGAAGGCGCTGTGGCAGCTCTTGCAGGTCTTGTTAAGGATGGCTTACTGAGCATCAAAGATGCGGCACGCCGTGCTAATATGACGGAGAGTGCATTTGAGGCGGAAGTGAAGAAGCTATCATAGTCGTAGTGGAATAACCAAGTGCATCATTATGTTTCTGCGCCATCATGTGGCGATAAAAATAAAACGGAATTTTATGTGAGCATTTGAAAGTTGGAGGACATTGCAATGCCAAAAAATCGACGAGCAAATGCCACATTGTTCGGCTTTGATTTTCAAAGAAATGCAGCTATTGTACTTATGCTGGAAAACATAAAAGAATTGAAATCTGTGCGCCTTGAGGGAAACGAAGAAGATATAGAAATATCTTTGAATGATGGACAGAAAATTCTGGCCCAAGCAAAAGCGATAGAAGCAAGTAGTAAAGATTTTTCGCATGTTCGCGAAAACCTGAAGAAAGCATTGCTAACCCTTTCGGAAGGAGCTGAAAGGGTATCTGCACGGCAACTGATTTTCATTACGAATTCCACAAATCCTTTTAAAGAACCCGATTCAAGAAATGTATTTGGTGGGTTCCCTTCACGTAGAAAATTTGAAGATTTGCCACAATCTTCTAAGGATTTGGTACAAAATTATCTGAAGCAGATTAAAAGACCGCTTGATTTGTCTAAATTTATAGTACAAACTTTCCCATTTGAAACGGATGACGAGACTGAAAGATATAAATTCGTGATGCAAAAGGTAAATGACTTTATTGGTGCATTAAATGGAAATTTTACATATGGACTGGGTAAGTGGTTGTTTGATGTATGGAATGAAAATGTATTTATTAATGGAACAAAAAAGGATTCGTCTATTCAGCTAACAAAAGAAGATATTATTTGGCCGATTTTAGTACACGAGACAGACATTTCTCGCTGTGATGATGACGAATTCATCGAAGAATTTGATGTGGGGGTTTATGACGAAGTCGCGCGACTTTATGGAAATACAATAAATTCGTGTTGTGAGAGAGTTGAATTCTTTACAAGAGTGTTATATGATTATGCGCAATTTCCATGTAATAAGAAAACAAAAGGAAAATGCCGAGAATTTATCAATGCTACATGGGAAAACTATCAGGAAAACTTTTCTGTAGTGGGTATTGAAAAAGAGACGAAAGAAGCTCTTACAAAAATTGTTCTATACAATGTAATTCACAGAAGAATAACGATTGATAAGGTTAAGCAGGGGGTGAATTTGTGATTTTCAAATCGGTTCGCATAAAAGAAGGATTTACAGAACGAAAATTCGAATTCACAGATGGCGCAAACCTTATATTTAGCAAGAAAAATAGCTGCGGGAAAACAACATTACTTCGGTTTATGTTATATTCTCTCGGCTACAATATCCCGAATACACGAAAAATCAATTTTGAACGGTGCGAGGTGGGAAGTGAAATTTTCTGTGATGCGCTGGGAGATGTGACACTCTTGCGTTATGCGGACGATTTCATTGAGACTACCATTAATGATGAAAAGAAAACATATATTTTGCCGCATCAACTACATGAACTTCATGCAAAACTTTTTGGTACAGAGAATGTCGATGTTTTAGACAATATACTTGGTGCAATTTATGTGGATCAAGAAAAAGGATGGACACTTCTAAATCGTGGTACTGTAATAGGAAGCATAAGATTTAATATCGAAGAATTAATTCGAGGACTCTCAGAATGTGATTGTAACGCTTTGATTGCTAAAGAAGCGCAACTTTCGAAAGAACTTTCTAAGTATCGTCAAATGGCCAGCGTGGCAAAATATCGCGAGGAAGTTATTGCTGAAAGCGGAACGCTCGTATCGGATTCGTACAGCGTTGAATCAGATGCAGCCATAGCGCAATTACTAATTCAACAAAAGAATCTGCAAAGCGAGTTGAGAAGGATTGATCAAAGCCTTTCCAATAATAAGCGTACCCGTCAATATATAGCTGAAATGAAACTTGTGATTCAGTTACCAGATGGGACAATGTTTCCGGTGAAAGCGGACTCTATTGTAGGACTTGCAGATACGATCGGTTTTTTAGGAACTAAACGAAAAATAGTGTCGGCGGAACTCAAATCTGTCATGAATCAATTGGCAGGCATCCGAAAGGAGCAAAATGCGGAAGAAGAACAATTAGCTTTTTACCAGTCGGAAAGCATGATCGACATTTTTGACAAAAAAATTGCAGCGGTTCCTATTGATGCAAGAGGGATAGAAAAGGAAACGAAACGTTTAGAAAAAACATTAAGAGAAGTTCGTGCCGAGATATCCAAAAAAACAAAGTCAGATGCAAAAGTTGTGACATCCCTCTACACAAACATGGTGAAATATGCAGAGGAACTGGGAGTAGGAAATAGTGAAACAATAAGCCAAGCGTATTTATTTACGTCTAACTTGAAAGAACTTTCCGGTGCAATGCTGCATAAAATGGTCTTTGCGTTTCGATTGGCATATATCATAGAAATTGAGAAATATTTGGGAATAAAGCTTCCGATTATTTTAGACTCCCCTAGTGGTAAAGAAGTTGATCCGTCTAATGTTGAACGAATGATAAATATATTAAAAAGAGACTTTTCGGGAAATCAGATTATTATAGCATCAATTTTCAACTATAACTTTGAAACTGTCAATATAATTGAACTTTCCAATAGGCTGATTGATGGGTGATTCTGTTAAGAAAAGAATCTTGTGAAAATAGGGATACACCTAGCAGAAACTCGACAATGTAGCCACGGAAAAGTAGGGTATCTTTTTCGTAACACTCAGACAAAAGAAGTGGTCGTTCGGTGAACGGCCACTTTTTCCTGTATGTTCTATTTTATTTTATAAAGCAGGCAAATAGCCCCTGCGGCGCTGTGCAGGCCGCAGGGGCTATTTGTGTTTTGTCATGTGCTTGCAAGGGAAGGGCGCACAAGGCCGCTTTAACGCCCCGCAAGTACGATCCCCAGTCTGCCGCCCAGACGGGAAAGGATCTCGTTGGTGATTGTACCGCAGCGTTCGGCCAGTTCTTCCGCAGGGATCATTTCCGTGCCGTCCCGGCCAATCAGGGTGGCCACATCCCCGGCAGAAACATCCGGCGCGCCGCTCACATCCACAAGAAGCTGGTCCATGCACATCCGGCCTGCCATCGGGCAGGAGATTCCGCGTATCAGCACCCGGCCGCCCCGGGCGGGCAATTCACGGGGCAGACCGTCGGCGTAACCGATGGTGACGACCGCCAGCCGGGTCGTTTGCCGGGCGGTAAAGGCGCGGCCATACCCCGCATCCTCGCCGGGGCGCAGCGTGCGTACCAGCGCCACCCGTGCCCGCAGCGAGAGCACGGGCCGCAGCGGCAGGTCATGGCACACGGGGGCGCTGTCGCTGCGCACGCCGTACAGCGCAATACCGGCGCGCAGGTAGTCGCAGCCGTATTCCGGCGTGTTCCAGGCACCGTAGCTTGCCAGCAGGTGGCATTTGCCGGGATCATATCCCTGCTGCCGCAGCCACGTTACGGCGGCGGTAAAATCGGCTGCCTGGCGGCGGGTGTACGCCCGGTCATCCTCCGCAAGGCTGTCGGATACGCACAGATGGGAGAAAACGCCTTCGATCTTAAGCCCCGGCAGAGCGTACAGCGCGGCCAGTGCTTCGTGGTCATCGGCCGGGATGCCCAGCCGGTGCATGCCGGTGTCCAGCGCCAGATGCACCCGCACCCGGCAGCCCTGGGCCGCCAGCGCCCGGCCGTGTTCCGCACTGGCGACGGCCTGGGTCAGCCGCCAGCGGGCAAGCAGCGGCGCCAGATGCGGGTCGGTCCAGCCAAGGATCAGGATCGTGCCGCGTACTCCTGCCCGGCGCAGGGCGATCCCTTCGGCCAAACAGGCGACGGCAAACGCGCGGATGCCTGCCCGCTGCAAAATGCGGGCCGCCTGCCGCGCGCCGTGCCCGTAGGCGTCCGCTTTGACGACCGCCATCATTTGGCATTCTGCGCCGACCGCCTGCTGCAAAACGCGGGCGTTATGGCGCAGGGCGTCGGCATCCAATTCCCGCCACGCGCGGGCGTTCTGCCGCAGCGGCAGGGGACGGAGCCAGCACAGCAACATCGCTGCGGCCAGACTGCACACGAGGACCGCCGCAAAATGCACAAGGCTGTTGTCCACCAGCAGCGCGCGGGTGCCGGTCAGTTTGGCGAGGCCACGCACGGCTACAATCACGCCGGGGTGCAGCAGGTAAACCAGCAGCGAAACGTCCCGTGCGGCCTTCCAGCGGCCGCTGTTACAGCCCAGCAGCAGGCTGAACAGGAACACCATGCAGACCGGCAGAAACAGATACATACTGTCATGCCGCTGCGCCCCAAGGCCATGCAGCCACAGTGCTTCGGCCGTCATGCCTGCCATGCCCAGGCAGAACCCGAACGCGGCGGTGCGCGGCGTAAGCCGGGGCGGCCGCCCGGCAAAGGCGGCCCCCAGCAGGAGGAACAGCGGCGCAAAGAACAGCCCGTTGCGGGTGTATTCTGTGACCGCAAAAAGGCCGCCGTACAGTGTGTGGAGGAGCGGTACGCCGTCGGCAAGGCCGAAATAGCTGTCTCCACCCAGCCCCACCAAATACAGCAGACCAACCAAGCCCAGCGCCGCCCGCAAAGGCAGCCGGGCCAGTAGCCGGGCGATCAGGACGCCCCACAACAGCGCGGGGAAGTACCACAGATGGTAAAAGGTGCCTTCCCACACAAAGCCGCGCAGCCACTCCAGCGGCGTCATACCGGCGTACAGGTTCAGCGGCAGGTACAGCACTGCGGCAGCGATATAGACCAGCAGCGTATGCTTCCAGAACGTGCCCAGCCCGCGCCAGGCGCGCCGGGCAAGAAAGTAACCGCTCACCATCAGGAAGAAGGGCACCGCCACGCGGGCCAGCACCCGTGTGAGCCAGAAATCCGCCAGGGGCGATAGACTCGCCAGCGGCGAGGTGTGGATCGTGACGACCAGCACGGCGGCAGCCAGCCGGAAGGCGTCCAGCGCGGGCGCTCTGCGGGCGGTCATCGCGCCGCCTCCCAGTCTGTTACGATGACACCGCCGGTGTTATCGGCCGAGATCTGCCGCGGCCCGCGGGCAGGCGGCAGCGCGGCGTCTGCGGCAAAACGTCGGACGGTGGCGGTGCAGCCGTTTTCCAGCGTGCAGGCCATGGGGCGCTCCGCCAGCGCCGCCACATATTCTTCCAGGCAAAGCCCTTTTTGCTCCATCAGCAGCGCGTGGGGAACGCCCACATAGCGGAAGTGCCATGGCTCTGCGGCAATGCCGGTCAGGGCGGTTTTCTCGGCACGGTAACGCTCGATAAAGCCGTAACGGGCGGCCGCGCGCCGGAACGCGCCGCATACGCCCTCATAGGGAAAGGCGGGACGGATAAAGTCGATCGTGTCGGCGGCTTCGGCCAGGTCGATGGCCAGCCCGCTCTCGTGTTCGCTGCACCCGGGCTTTGCTACATACTGGTGGGTGAATTCCGGGCCTTCTTTTTCCAGGGTGTCGTCCCAGATACTCTGCTGTTCGGCATGGCTGCGCCAGCCGGAAACGGGCACGATGCGCCCGCTGCCGTCCACCGCGCGGATGCAGGCCGCCAGCATTTTGGCCGCCTGCATTTCCAGCAGGATCTGCGGGTAGTCGGCGTCCGGGGCGCTCAGCGCCACGGAAAAGCCGCTTTGCAGCGGGTGCTGACGGTTGACAAGTACCAGGGGGCCCAGCGCCCCGGCGGAAAAATCCGCCATATTCCGGGCCTGATAGACGGTGTGGACCGATGCGTTCATGCTTCCTGCACCCCCAATTCGATCATGTGCGTGATCAGTGTTTTGAAATCCAGTCCGGCGGCCTTCATCATGGAAGGATACCGGCTGTGGGAAGTAAAGCCGGGGATGGTGTTCACTTCGTTGAACAGAATGCGTCCGTCCGGCGTCAGGAAAAGGTCCACCCGCGCAAAGACGCGGCAGCCCAGCGCCCGGTATACGGTGCGGGCGGCGCGGCGGATCTCGTCGGCCTTTTCCGGCGGGATGCGGGCCGGGCAGTGGATGGCGGAAGTTTTAAGGGTGTACTTTTCCTCATAATCGAAGAAGCCCTGAGAAAGCTCGATCTCGTCCACAGCGCCCACGGTCAGTTCCTCGTTGCCCAGCACTGCGCAGCCAACCTCAAAGCCGGGAACGGCTTCTTCCAGCAGGATCTCACTGTCATGGCGGAATGCCTCCTGCACGGCAGCTTCCAGCTTGTCCGGGGTCTCCACGCGGCTGATGCCGAAGGAGGACCCCGCTCGCACCGGCTTGACAAAGAGCGGCCAGCCCAGGTCCTCCGCCGCGGTACGGATCGCCTGCAGCGGCGCGCTGCGGCGGAACACCGCGCTGCGGGGAACGGCCACCCCGGCCAGCGCCGCCAGCTTGTGGGCACGGTCCTTGTCCATGCACAGGGCGCTGGGCAGCACCCCGCAGCCGATCACCGGCACCCCCGCTAGTTCAAAAAGGCCCTGCACGGTGCCGTCCTCGCCGTTTTTGCCGTGCAGGATCGGAAAGACGGCGTCAAAGGTTTCGCTTTGGCCCGAACCATCCAGCCAGAGCAGGCGGCAGGCGCCATGGTCCAGCGTCACAGTGCAGGGGACGCAGCGTTCCTGCTGCCAGTGGCCGTCCGGCAGGGTTGCAACGGGGCCCTGATAGCGCAGCCAGCGCCCTTCGCGGGTGATGCCCACCATGACCGGCTGATAGCGCAGCGGGTCCATGGCTTCCAGAACAGCCGCAGCCGACTGGAGAGAAACTTCATATTCCGTGGAACGGCCCCCAAACAGGACCAGAATGTTTTTGCGGTTTGCTTTGCACATAAGAAATACCCCTTCCCGGTGATTCATTCACCAGGCGGGGCATGAAAGAAGAACACGCCCTGCCTGATACCACCAAGGATACCAGAACAGGGCGCGTTGTTTTTGAAGGGGCGCTTGAAAAGCCCTTGTGTTTCTTTTGCAGAAATCTTGTGATTTTCTTACGACGGGGCCGCGGTGGAGCCCAGCGGCAGGCGCAGCGTGAAAAGGATCGTTTCGTCGGCGCTCTCGGCCGTGATGGTGCCGCCGTGCAGTTCCACGATCTGCCGGGCGATGGCAAGCCCCAGCCCGGCGCCGCCGGTGCGGGTAGCGCGGGATTCGTCCAGACGGAAGAACTGCTCGAAGATACGGCCGAGTTTTTCCGGCGGGATGGTGCGGCCGTGGTTCATAAACGTCAGCACCGCTTCGCTGCCCTCGGTCCTGGCCGTAATCAGTACCTCGGTGCCGGGGTAGCTGTAGTGGCAGGCGTTGCGCAGCAGGTTGTCCAGCACGCGGGCCATCTTGTCCGGGTCGCAGAAGTAGGGGAGCTGGGGCGGCAGCTCGGTGCGGCAGGTCAGGTTCTGTTCCGCCAGCATGGGGCCGAACTCGCTGACTACCTGTTCCACCATGCGGGTCAGGTCGGTGGAAGTGCGCTCCAGCTCAATGTGGGAAAGGTTGAAGCGGGTGATGTCGAAGAACTCGTTGATCAGGTCTTCCAGCCGTTCTGCTTTGTCCAGGGCGATGCCGGTGTACCGCGCCCGCATTTCGGGGGAAAGCTGCGGCTCGTCCCGCAGCAGGGTCAGGTAGCCGATCACACTGGTCAGCGGTGTTTTAAGGTCGTGGGCCAGATAGACGATCAAGTCGTTCTTGCGCTGCTCAGCTTCCCTTGCCACAGCGGCGTTGCGCTGCACCTGTTCGCGCGCCAGCCGTAACTGTGCTTCCGCCGTGGCAAGGGCGGCGGGCAGTTTGGGCGGGGCGGCGTCAGGGGCCATCAGCGAATCGGCCGCTTCCACGATCTTGGTCAGGTCGCGCTGGTACAGGCGGAAGAACCCCCAGGTCACGCCCAGAAAACCGCCGCCCAACAGCAGGAAGATAAACAGCAGGGCCATGTCCCGCACCATTAACATGAGATTATACAGGGGCCATACAATGACCGGCGTGATAAAATCAATATAATAATAGCTGATATGAGTCTGCAGCATTTTATAGAAGCTGTACGCCAGCAGGAACAGAATAAAGGTGGCGACGACGACCCCCGCCAGGCACAGCAGATACAGCCCCAGCATGGTTCCGGCGCTGCGGCCGTACAAGATCTGATGCTGCCTGCGGCGCCAGTTTTTCAGGCCGGATGTTTTTGGTGCTTCACTCAATGGTATAACCCACCCCCCAGACGGTTTTGATGAATTTGGGCTTGCGGCTGGGTTCGTGCATCTTTTCCCGCAGCCGCGCGATATGGGACATGACGGTGTTGTTGGAATCCATATATTTTTCGCCCCAGACCGCTTCAAACAGTTCCTCGCTGGACACTACCTGCCCGCGATGCTCGCACAGATACCATAGGATGGAAAACTCCAGCGGGGTCAGGGGCAGTTCCTCCCCGAACAGCACGCATTTGTGGTTGGCCTTGGAGATCGTCAGCCCGCGGAAGTCATATTCCTGCGGCGTTCTGGGGGCGGGGTCGCGGTTGTAGCGGATATACCGCCGTAGCTGTGTTTTGACCCGTGCGACCAGTTCCAATGGGTTAAAGGGTTTGGTGATGTAATCGTCGGCCCCCAGCGTCAGGCCCATGATCTTATCCATATCCTCCACCCGTGCGGTAAGCATGATGATGGGGAACAGGTGATCCTGCCGGATCTTCTGGCACAGGGCAAAGCCGTCCATATCCGGCAGCATCACGTCCAGGATCGCCAGGTCCAGTTCACAGCGGGCCACGCAGTCCAACGCGTCCCGGGCGTTGTAAAATTTATGCACCTGATACCCTTCATTTTTCAGGTAGACTTCCACAAGATCCGCGATGGCGGTCTCGTCGTCCACGATCATGATCTGTGCCAACTGTCACGGCCTCCTTTGCCAATGTAGAGAAATTATAGCACGGATCACCGGGCGGGACAATAGCCCGCCGGGGACCGCGGCCGTTCGTTGGGCGGGAAAATGCAGAGAAAAAGCCCCGGCCGGGGAATGGTCCCGGGCCGGGGCGGTGGGTCAATCAGTGGTTTTGGCTGTATGCAGGGCGATCTGTTCCGGCGTGATGGGGATCTCCCGGTGCCATGCGCCGGTGGCACGGTAGATGGCATGGGTGATGGCAGGGGCCGGGGTGTTGATGACGATCTCGCCAATGGATTTGGCGCCGAAGGGGCCGGTAGGCTCGTAGCTGTTTTCAAACTCCACACGCAGATGGCCCATATCCAGCCGGGTGGGGAGCTTGTATTGCAGGAAGGAACGCTCTACAGGTTTGCCGTGGGCGTCATACTGCACGTTCTCCATCAGCGTGTGGCCGATGCCCTGTACGATGCCGCCCTCGGTTTGGACGCGCGCCAGCGCCGGGTTGATGGGGATGCCGCAGTCCACCACGGCCATGTAATCAAGGATCGTCACAAGGCCGGTCTCCTTGTCCAGTTCGATCTCCACCATGCCCACCATGTAGGGCGGGGGAGATACCGGCGAGGAATGGCTGGCGGTGGCTTCCGCCGCGATGGTGTTGAACACCTGGGTCTTGTAGCCGATCTCCTGCAGGGTGACGGTTTCCCCGCTGTCGATGCGTCGGACGCGCTTGCCCTCAAACACCACCTGTTCGGGCTGGCAGTGCAGCATTTCGGCGGCGATCCGGCAGATCTTTTCTTTCAGTTCGGCGCAGGCCATCTCCACGGCTTTGCCGGTGATGTAGGTGGTCGAGGACGCATAGGAGCCTGAATCATAGGGGGAAGTGTCGGTGTCTGCGCCGAACACGGCGATGTCCTCCACGTTGCAGTCCAGGCACTCGGCAGCCATCTGGGCCAGAATGGTATCGCAGCCGGTGCCCATGTCCGCCGCGCCGATGATCAAGTTATAGGTGCCGTCCTCGCTCAGTTTTACGGTGGCGGAACCCACGTCCACGTTGGAAATGCAGGAACCCTGCATCGCCATGGCGACGCCCGCAGCGCGCACCTTGCCGTTGCCCATATCCCGCACAGGGTACTTTTCGTCCCAGTGGAAGATCTGGCGGCAGTGTTCCATGCAGCGGTCCAGCGCGCAGGCGCTGGCGGTCTCGTTGTAGTAGGAGGGCATCGTCATCCCTTCCCGCACCATGTTGCGGTCGCGGAGCACCGTGGGGTCAACGCCCAACTGTTCGGCCAACTCGTTGACGGTGGTCTCCAGCGCATAGATGCCCTGGGTAGCGCCGTAACCGCGGTAGGCGCCTGCCGCCTGATGGTTGGTATATACCACGTCATACTGGAAGCGGTAGGCTTCCAGATTGCCGGTGTACAGGGGGATGGACTTGTGGCCGGAAAGCCCCACAGTGGTGGGACCGTGTTCGCCGTAAGCGCCGGTGTTGGAAAGGGTGTACATATCAATGGCGCGGATGCGGCCCTCCCGGTCGGCGCCCAGCCGGACCCGGATCTGCATTTCGTGCCGGGGAGAACCGGCGATCTGGGCTTCCTCCCGCGTATAGACCAGCTTGGAAGGCCGCCCGGTCATCAGGGTCACGAACGCCGGGTAGAGTTCGCACACGGCGGTCTGCTTGGCGCCGAAGCCGCCGCCGATGCGGGGCTTTTCCACGCGGATGCGGCTCATGGGGATGCCCAGCGCGCGGGACAGGATGCGCCGCACATGGAACACGATCTGGGTGGAGGAGATGATATGCAGGCGGCCGTAACGGTCCATCTCCGCGCAGGCGCGGAACGTTTCCATCATGGCCTGGTTGTAGGCTTTGGTGTGGTAGGTGCGGTCCAGCACGATGTCGCAGCCCGCCAGCACGGCGTCCACATCGCCGTCGCTGTTGGCGCCGCTTGCCACCAGATTGCGGCGGTTGTCGCCGCCCACGGGGCAGGTGGGGTGCCAGTCCTCCTCAGGGTGGACCAGCGTTTCGTTGTCCTTGGCGGTGGCAAGGTCCAGCACCGCGGGCAGGACGTCGTACTGCACTTTGATGAGCTTCATGGCCTTCAGGGCGGCCTTTTCGGTCTCGGCCGCAATGATGGCCACGGCGTCCCCGGCAAAGCGCACATGGCGGTCCAGGATCAGCCGGTCATAGGGGGAAGGCTCCGGGTAAGTCTGCCCGGCGATGGTAAAGCGTTCCTGCGGGACGTCGCGCCAGGTGTACACCGCCGCAACGCCGGGCACTTTCAGCGCCGCAGAAGTGTCGATCTCCGCGAGCATGGCGTTGGCGTGGGGGGAACGCAGGATCTTGACGATCAGGGCGTCCCGTGGGGCAAGGTCGTCCATATAGGCCGGTTTGCCCAGCAAAAGCTGCATGGCGTCCTTTTTGCGCACGGGCTTGTGGATGGTGCGGTAATCCGTCGGGCGGTCATTCGCCATGGCTGCGGTCTCCTTTCTGCCTGCGGCTGTCAAGATAACTGCGGATGCCCCGCAACTGCCCCTCGTACCCGGAACAGCGGCAGAGGTTGCCCGCCAGGAAGCCGCGGATCTCGTCGTCGGTGGGGTCGGGATTTTCCCGCAGCAGGGCGATGGTGTTCATCACAAAACCGGGGTTGCAGAACCCGCACTGGTCGGCGCCCTGGTCGGCAATAAAGCCCACAAAGTCGGCGGCTTCTTCCTGCAGGCCCTCCAGCGTCTGGATGCTGTGCCCGGCGGCGCGCAGCGTCAGCAGGGAACAGGACAGGACCGGCTTGCCGTCCATCAGAACGGTGCACAGCCCGCAGTTGGAAGTTTCGCACCCGCGCTTGACGCTGTAACAGCCATGCGCGCGCAGAAAATCAATCAGAAGAAGGTCGGCGTCCACCTGGTCGGTGATAGTCCGGCCGTTCAGGGTCAGTTTTACTTCAGTCACAGCGTGATACCTCCCAGTTTCAGCGTGGCGCGCCGGGTCAGCACCCGGCACAGATGGGTGCGGTACGCCGCGCTGCCGCGGGAATTGGAACCCGTGGGCACCTGAGCGGCGACGGATCCGGCAAAGGCGGCGGCGCTTTCGTCCGTGATACCGCAGGCAAGAAGACCGTCCGTATCCCGCACCACCACGGCTTTGCCCGGGCGTGCGCCGATCACAGCGCGAACCCCGCCATCGATCTGTGCGGCCGCGCAGGTTAGCACAGGCAGGTCGGTGCGCTGGATGCGCATGGCTTCATAGGCGACCCGGCACGATGTTTTGGGGATCAGCACCCGCACCAGAATATCGCGGTCGTAGGGCATGGCGGCGAACTGTTCCAGCGGGATCACGCCGCCCTTGTACAGTTCGACCCGAGCGTCCAGCGCCAGGAACAGCGTCAATACGTCCGAGAAGCCGAACCGCCCCCAAATGCTGCCGCCCACCGTGGCCATGTTACGGAACTGCACCCCTACGATGGGCTGCAACGCCTGGGCCACGGCCCCCTGGGTGTAATGGGCCAGGCCGGGATGCTGTTCCAACTGGCGCAGCGTGACCATGGCGCCGATAGAAAACTGCCCGGCGTCCTCCTCGATGGTATCCAGTCCCAGCCCGCACAGGTCGATGGCGGTGCCCACGGTGTTGCTTGCCATCTTCAGCCAAAGCATACCGCCCAGCACACGGGCGTTCCGCTTCTGGTTCAGTTGCCATGCCTGTTCCAGGCTTTCCGCCTGCACATAGTTCTGAATGTTGATCATTTTTTCATTCCTTTACCAGCGCCTTTTTGATCCCGTCCGTTTGCCGTGCGGTGCTGCCGCGGCAAAAAGTACATGGCTGCGAAAAAGGCGGAATTTGACCTGATAACATTATATCAGTACGCCTTGCTTTTGAAAAGAAGAATTGTTATAATTCCGTTATAGTTTTGAAACTATAACGGAGAGGAAGAACCCCATGAAGATGAAAAAGACGATCTCCCTGCTTTTAGCGGCTGCCCTGGCGCTGTCGCTGGGGGCGTGCGGCGCCGCAGCCCCCACGGAAATGGGACCGGCGGGCAGCGTGACCGCACCGGCACAGACGGCGGAAGCGGCGGCCCCTGCGGCCGAAAGCACGGCGGAAGAAACGGTCTATCCCGTGACGCTGACCGATCAGGCCGGCCGGGAAGTGACCATCGAATCGGAACCCGAAACGCTGGTCAGCGGGTATTACATTTCCACCAGCCTGATGATCGCGCTGGACCTTGACGAAAAGCTGGTGGGCATCGAGGCCAAGGCCGATACCCGGCCCATCTACGGCCTCAGCGCGCCCGCGCTGCTGGACCTGCCCAGCGTGGGGACCGCCAAAGAGTTCGACCTGGAGGGCTGCGCCGCCCTTGAACCCGACCTTGTGATCCTGCCGCTGAAATTGCAGGATGCGGCGGCAAGCCTGGAGGAACTGGGCATCACGGCGCTGGTGGTCAACCCTGAGGATCAGGAACTCCTTAACGAAGCCGCCACCCTGATCGGCACGGCTACCAACACCCAGGCGCGCGCCCGGGAACTGCTGGACTTTTCCGCCGCGCAGCAGGAACGGCTCGCTCAGACGCTGGCAGACGCCGGAACGCCCAGCGTCTATCTGGCCGGAAACTCGGATTTTCTGTCCACCGCGGGCGGCGCCATGTACCAGTCGGATCTGATCCGCATGGCGGGCGGTGTCAATGTGGCGGCGGATGTCACCGACACGTACTGGGTCCAGACCAGCTATGAACAGATCCTTGCCTGGGACCCTGATTATATGATCCTTGCTTCCGATGCCGCTTACACGGTGGACGATGTGCTGAACGACCCCAACCTGGCCGGATGCACCGCCGTCAAGAACGGCCATGTCTACCAGATCCCCGGCAATGCTGAAGCGTGGGACAGCCCGGTGCCCAGCGGCATCCTGGGGGCGGTCTGGCTTGCAAGCGTGCTCCACCCCGCGGAATGCCCCGAAGCCGAGACCATGGCGGTGATGGATGATTTTTACCAGACGTTCTATGGGTTTGCCTACCATGAGATCTGAGCGCCGGACGGCCTTCTTCTGCACGGCGGGGGTGATCGTTCTGGCCGCGCTGGCTGCGGCCAGCCTGTTCACCGGGAAATATCCGCTCACGCTGGAAGGCGTCTTTTCGGGGGAAGAAATGCAGGCGCGGGTGTTCTGGATGCTGCGGGCAGGCCGCACGGCGGTGGGCGTGGCCGGGGGCTTTGCGCTGGGCGTAGCCGGATTCGTGTACCAGACGGTGTTCCGCAACCCGCTGGCTTCGCCCGATGTGATTGGCGTTTCTTCGGGGGCCAGCGCGGGGGCCGCGGCAGGCATCCTGTTTCTATCCGGCGCTGCGGCGGTGACAGCCGCCTCCTTTGCGGGGGCGCTGGCTGCCGTGGCGTTGGCGTTGGGGCTTTCGGCGCTGGACCGTTCGGGCAGGCACAGCACCATCATTCTGGCAGGCATCGCCGTTCATTCACTGGCGCAGACCGCGCTGATGTGCTTGAAGCTGACCGCTGACCCCGAGCGGGAACTGGCTTCCATCGAATACTGGATCATGGGCAGCCTGAACGGCATCAGCGGCTACTCCATCGGCGGGAACCTGGCGCTGTGCGCGGCCTGTGTTGCGGCGCTGTTCCTGCTGCACCGTCAAATTTTGCTGCTCTCTGCGGATGAGGGCGAAGCCCGTATGCTGGGCGTTTCGGTGGGGCGGCTGCGGCTGGCGGTGCTGCTGGCGGCTACACTGGCGGTCTCCTGCGTGGTTTGTCTGTCGGGCCTGATCAGCTTTGTGGGGCTGCTGGCCCCGCATGGGGCGCGTCTGCTGACGCGGCGCAACAGCGCGGGAACCATGCTGCTGGGCGGGCTGCTGGGCGGCATTCTGCTGACGGGGGCCGATATTCTGGCCCGCAGCGTGGCCGCGACCGAATTGCCGGTCAGCATCTTTACCAGCCTGTTGGGCGCGCCCTTTCTGATTTTTCTTGTCATCCGGGGGAGGCGACAGGTATGAGTTTCTTTTCTGTTGCGGATCTCACCGCCGGTTACGGCATGGCCCCCGTATTGCAGGGCGTTTCCTTTTCGCTGGATGCCGGGCGTATCTTGGGGGTGCTTGGGGCAAACGGCAGTGGCAAGACCACGCTGCTCAAGGCGGTGTGCGGCATTCTGCCCCATGGGGGGCGCTGTGTACTGCGCGGCACCCCGCTGGAGGGGCTGTCGCCCCGGCAACTGTCGCGGCGGTGTGGCTATATCCCGCAGCGCAGCGGGATCGCCATTGATATTTCGGTGCTGGATGTAGTTTTGATGGGCTTCAACCCGCGGTTGGGGCTTCTGGAACGGCCCGACGCCCGGATGCGGGATGAAGCCCGCAGGGCGTTGGCGCTGGTGGGGCTGGCGGACCGGGAAGGGGAGAACTACCTGCACCTGAGCGAGGGGCAGAAGCAACTCTGCATTCTGGCGCGCACGCTGGCTGCCGGGAGCGAGCTGCTCTTGCTGGACGAGCCGGAAAGCGCGCTGGATTTCCGCCACCGCTACCGTATGCTGGAACTGCTGCGGGGCTGGGCCCGCCAGCAGGAGCGCAGTGTGCTGGCGGCGCTGCACGACCCTGTTTTGGCGCTCAACTATTGCGACGACCTTTTGATTTTGGCGCAGGGGCGGGTGCAGGCTGTCCTGACCCCGGCCGATGATCCGCTGGACGAAATGGAACGCCAGCTTTCGGCCGTATATGGCAGCGTCAGCCTGCAATACTGCACGAGCCGCAGCGGACGGCGGCAGTTGGTGATGCTCAAGGAATGACGAAGCGGGCAGGAGGAACGCGGATGAAAGCCGTGACAAAGATCACATTTTATGATGAACAGGGCGACAAATTTTTCGGGGAAGGCCCCTGCCGCCTGCTGCGCGCGGTGGAGGAAACCGGTTCGCTGCATGCAGCGGCGCTTTCCATGGGGATGGCCTACACCAAGGCCCTGAAGCTGCTGAAAACCGCGGAACAGTCCTTGGGCTTTCCCCTGACCGCGCGGACCACAGGCGGAAAGGCGGGCGGCGGGAGCCGCCTGACACCGGAAGGAAAGGAGTGGCTGGAACGTTATGAACGCTACCGTGACGCCTGCCGAAAGGCCAACCGCGAACTGTATCTGGAATTCTTTCCGGGCGAGCGGTAAGCGCCACCTGCTCCTGACCGGCGCACGGGGCAGCGGCAAAAGCACGCTGCTGGCGGGGATTCTTCCGCTGCTGGGCGGCGGGCCGGTCCCCTGCCTGACGACCTGGGCGGAACCGGGGCGCGCTGTGTATCTGAAAGAAAACCTCACCGGCCGCAGCGCGCAGATCGGGCAGTTTGACTCCGCCCTGCCCGGCCCCGAAAACCGTATGCGCCCCTGTGTGGACGGGTTCCGTGGCTTTGGCATCCCGGCGCTGCGGGCGTGCGGTCAGGCCGCAGGGACGTGGGCTGCGATCGACGAAATCGGGTATCTGGAGACCGCCTGCCCCGAATACTGCCGTGCGATCCTCACCCTGATGGCGCGCAAACGGCTGGCGGCGGTGGTGCGCAAACAGGATCTGACGTTTTTGCAGGAACTTTGCCGCCGCCCGGACGTATTTGTGGTGGACCTGGACGCCCCCTATGGCCGCGCGGGCTGCGTCATCATGGCTTCCGGCCAGGGGAAGCGCTTCGGCGGCAACAAGCTGACGGCGGCATTTCGCGGGAAAATACTGATCCAGTGCGCGCTGGATGCGACCGAAGGCATCTTCGCCCACCGGGTCGTAGTGACCCGCCACCGGGAAGTGGAAACGCTCTGCCGGGAGCAGGGCGTGCCGGTCCTGTTGCACGACCAGCCCTACCGCAGCGATACGGTGCGTCTGGGGTTGCAGGCCCTTATGGAAACGGCAGGGGCGGGCGGCCTGACCGGCTGTTTGTTCTGCCCGGCCGACCAGCCGCTGCTGCAAAGGCAGACGGTGGCTTCGCTGGCCCTGTGCGCCGCGCAGGAGCCTGACGCCATCTGGCGGACTGCATGGCAGGGGCGGGACGGCGCGCCGGTCCTCTTCCCGGCATGGGCGTTCCCGGAATTGCGGGCGCTGCCCTGCGGGCAGGGAGGCGGCGCGGTGGCGAAAAAGCACCCGGACAAAGTGCGCCGACTGCCGGTACAGGACGCACGGGAATTGGCCGACATCGACACACGCGCGCAGCTTGACGCGCTGCAAAAAGGGGTGTTTGCCGTTTTTGGGTGGTAAGGTTCTGCTTTTTTTGACACTTTTTTCCGCAAAGCGGCCAAAAACGCCTTGCGGGATTCCCTCTTTTCCGATATACTATCCCTTGCGGTGTGTGCCAAAAGGCGCATACTGAATAGATTTGGAGTATTTTGGAAAGTGAGGAAACGGAAATGACCAATTCCGCCCAAACCAACGCCGAACTGCTGCGGTTCGACGGCAAACCTTCCTGGGGTGCAGCGTTCCCGCAGGCATTGCAGCATGTGCTGGCAATGCTGATCGGCAACATCACCCCGCCCATGCTGATCGCCGGCACTTGCGGCCTTTCTGCCGAGGATCAGATCATGCTCACCCAGGCTGCCATGATCATTGGCGGCATCACCACGCTGCTGCAGTTGTTCCCGGTGTTCGGCTTCGGCATGAAGATGCCCAACGTCATGGGCGTCGCCTTCGCCTATATGCCGATCCTGACCATCATCGGCCAGACCTACGGCATCGCGGCGATCTTCGGCTCCCAGTTGGTGGCCGGTTTTGTTTCTATCTTCATCGGTATGTTCATCGGCAAGATCCGCCGGTTCTTCCCGCCCATCGTCAGCGGCACGGTGGTCATCAGCATCGGCCTTTCGCTGTACGGCACGGCCATCAACTACATCGGCGGCGGCAGCGCGGCCCAGGCGAACGGCACCTTCGGCGCGCCCAAGTTCTGGGTGCTGGCGATCCTGACGCTGATCGTCACACTGGCCTGCAACTTCTTCGGCAAGGGGCTCGTCAAGGCTTCCGGCATGCTGGCAGGCATCGTGGTGGGCTATGTGGTCGCCCTTGCCATGGGCGGCGTGGTGGATTTCTCCGGCTTTACCACCGCGGACTGGTTCTCTATCCCCATGCCGTTCCACTTCGGGCTGGAATTCCATGTGGACGCCATCGTGATGATGATCCTGATGTACATGGTGCAGGCGGTCCAGACCATTGGCGACGTGTCTTCCACCGCCATGGGCGGCTTTGGCCGTGAAGCCACCGACCAGGAACTGGGCGGCGCCATCAAGGGCCAGGGCATCTGCGGTATGATCGGTGCCTGCATCGGCGGCCTGCCCACCGACCCCTACAGCCAGAACGTCGGCCTGATCTGCACCACCAAGGTGGTGGCGCGCCGCGTGTTCACCATGGTGGGCGTTATCATGCTGCTGGCGGGCATCTTCCCCAAATTCAGTGGCCTGATGGCGACCATCCCCCAGCCGGTCCTGGGCGGCGCCACGGTCACGGTGTTCGCGGCCATCACCATGTCCGGCATCCAGCTTTTGAAGGAACAGCCGCTGAACTACCGCAACCGTATGATCGTGGGTATCTCGCTGGCGCTGGGCCTCGGCATCGACGCCGCGCCGGAGATTTTGCAGTTTGCGCCAGAACTGTTCCAGAATATTTTCGGCAGCTCTCTGGTGGTCTCCTTCCTGGTGGCCTTCCTGCTGAACATCATCATCCCGAAGGACGACACGCCGGAGGATTGATTTCTTCGGGCGTAACGCCCTGCACGGACAGGAGTATTCTATGATCCACCTTTATTGGGGCGACGGCAAAGGCAAAACGACCGCCGCCATGGGGCTGGCGCTGCGCGCGCTGGGCCATGGGCGGCGGGTCGTGATCGTGCAGTTCTTAAAAGACGGGACCAGCGGCGAACTTGCGCCGCTGCGCCGCCTGGGCGCCGTGGTCTATACCCGGTGCGAGGCAAAATTCACCTGGCAGATGAACGCCGAAGAACGCGCCTGCGCGCGGGAGGCCTTTACCGAACTTCTGCGCAGCGCAGACAGGGAACAGGCGGACCTGCTGGTTCTGGATGAAGCCTGCGCCGTGTGCGCCGCGGACCTGATCGACGGGGAACTGCTGCGCCGTGTGGCGCTGGAGACCGGCCGCCGGGCCGAGGTCGTCCTTACCGGGCGCACCCCGGCTGCCTGGATGCTGGAAAGCGCCGACTACAGCACCGAGATGCGGGCGCACCGCCACCCGTTTGCGCAGGGCACCGCCGCCCGCGAGGGGATCGAATATTAAAAAACAGGGCGGGCCTTTTGCTGTTTATAAGCGAATCTTGTCCAGCTCGTCCATCCACAGCGCACAGCAGGCGTCGCTGGGCATGCGCCAGTCCCCGCGCGGGGAAAGGGTGACCGAGCCGACCTTGGGGCCGTCCGGCAGGCAACTGCGCTTGAACTGCTGCGCAAAGAAGCGGCGGTAGAAGTTCCGGAGCCAGTGCAGCAGGACTTCGGGGGAATAGGCCCCCGCAAAGGCGGTGCGGGCCAGATGGAATATCTTGGCGGGGCCGAACCCGAACCGCAGGACGTAGTACAGGTAGAAGTCGTGCAGTTCATAGGGGCCGACCAGTTGTTCGGTCTGCTGGGCGATGGTGCCGTCCTCGGCAGTGGGCAGCAGTTCGGGGCTTACGGGGGTGTCCAGAATATCCAGCAGAACCTTTTGCAGTGTTTCGTCACCGCAGGTGTCGGCCACATAGCGCACGATATGGCGGACCAGCGTTTTGGGCACGCCGGCATTGACCCCGTACATACTCATATGGTCGCCGTTGTAGGTGGCCCAGCCCAGGGCCAGCTCACTCAAATCGCCGGTACCGATCACAAAGCCGCCGTTTTTGTTGGCGTAGTCCATCAGTTCCAGCGTGCGCACACGGGCCTGGCAGTTCTCAAAGGTGACGTCATAGGTTGCCGGGTCCTGCCCGATGTCGGCAAAATGGGAACGCACGGTATTGGTAATGTTGATCTCTGCAAAATGCACGCCCAGCGCGTCGCAGAGGATCTCGGCATTGGAGCGGGTGCGGTGCGTGGTGCCGAAGCAGGGCATCGTCAGCGCCGCGATCGTTTTGGGGGAAAGCCCCAACAGCCCGCAGGCGCGCACAGCCACCAGCAGCGCCAGGCAACTGTCCAGCCCGCCGGATATGCCCACCACCGCGCACCGGGCATGGGTGTGTTCAATGCGCTTGGCAAGCCCCTCGGCCTGTATGCGCAGGATCAGTTCGCAGCGTTCCGCGCGGGCGGCGGCGTCCTGCGGCACAAAGGGGGCGGTGGGCACCGGCCGGGTCAGTTCCAGCACTTCCGGCGTCAGCGAAAATTCCACCGTGGCGTATCCTTCCGTGCGCGGCACGAAAGACGTGTTGCGCTGCCGCTCCTGCACGATACGCGCCAGATCCAGTTCCGTCATGGCGGTCCCGCCCGCAAAGGGCGTGGTCTGTGCCAGCAGTGCGCCGTTCTCTGCGATCAGGTCATGCCCGGCAAAGGTCATGTCGGTGGTGCTTTCCCCGTGGCCGGCGTCGGCGTACAGGTAGCCGCAGAGCAGGCGGCCACTCTGCCCGCACACCAGATCCCGGCGATACTCCGCCTTGCCGATGGTCTCGTCGCTGGCAGAAAGGTTGGCGATCACCGTCGCCCCCGCCAGCGCATGGGCGCAACTGGGCGGGACGGGGGCCCACAGGTCCTCGCACACTTCGGCCCCCAGTACAAAAGACGGCATCTCTTGGCAGGCAAACAGCAGTCTGGTGCCGATCCAGGTCTCCTGCCCGGCCAGTGCGATGGGTTCCGGGGCTTCCATGCCCGGCACAAAATGCCGCTTTTCGTAAAATTCGCCGTAGTTGGGCAGGTATGTTTTGGGCACAAGGCCCAGCAGTACGCCGTCGCATACCACGGCGGCGCAGTTGTACAGTTTGGCATGGTGGCGCACCGGCAGGCCCACCAGCGTGACCATGTTCATGCCGTGGCTGGCCTGCAAAATATCGGCCAGCGCCTTTTCGGCCCCGCAAAGCAGGCGGTCCTGCAAAAACAGATCCCCGCAGGTGTAGCCGGTCAGGCACAGTTCCGGCAGGCAGAGCAGCTGCACGTGCGCTTTATTTGCGCTGCGCATGGCGTCAATGATCTGCGCGGCGTTGTATTCACAGTCCGCGACCCGCAGGGCCGGGCTGGCCGCCGCGCAGCGGATAAAACCGTATTGCATCCCATTCATCCTTTTCTTAATTATCCCGATTGCGGCGGCACGGGGCCAGCCGTTTGTTCAAATCATACCACAGGGGCCGGGCGCAGCGCAAGGCGACAAAAATTTTCATGTTACAAAAAGTAAAATATGGTTGACAAATTGTAAGGCGTGTGCTATGCTGTAGTCACAGCGAAAGACCGACAGAAAACACCGGGAGGAAACCGTATGATGGAAAAGCTGAAAACGATCTGGCGCGGCAAAACCAGGGACCAGCAGGTATTTTGGCTTGCTATGGCCGCAGCACTGATCGCAATGGTCCTGTTGTGGTGAGGCGATACCGATGGCAAAAAATTTGAAGATGAAGGCCGCGCGGGCCGAGAAGGACATGACCCAGGGGGCGCTGGCCGAAGCGGTGGGCGTTTCCCGCCAGACGATCAACGCGATCGAAAAAGGGGAGTACAACCCTACGATCCAGCTCTGCCGCAACATTTGCAGGGTGCTGGGCAAAACACTGGACGAACTGTTTTGGGAGGAATGAGCGATGAAACTGAACTTTTTCTCAAAGAAAAACCTGCTGGATGAAATGCAGGAACAGACCATGCGAAAAATCGAAAGCCGCGGCTGCTATGTGTTTTTCTTCGGCCTGGTGGCGGCTTTAGTCATACAGAAGATCATGGGCGCCCCGATGGAGCAGCTTACGGGGGAAGGAATCATTCTGACGATTGGCTGCCTGTATATGTTGGAAGAATCGATTCGTCATGGCCTGTGGGAACGCCACGCGACGGCCACTGCAGGCACCAACCTTCTTGTCTCTTTTGTGGCGGCGGCAGTCTTAGGGGGCTTGACCTTTGTGCGCAACGCTTACTGGTCGGGGGCGCTGGGCACGGCCATTTTCGGTGGAATCCTTTGCTTCGTGGCCCTGCAGTGGACCATGACACTGGCCCTGAAACGCCGCAAAACATTGGATAACAAAGAGGAGGAAGAGCAAGATGAACAAGATTGAAACGAACCGCCGGGAACTGACGGTGTTCCTGCTTGTAGCCTTTGGTGTGCCCTACCTGATGGGCATTCCGCTGGCCATTGCCCAGCGGGCCGGGCAGGACACTTCGATCTTTGCCAACGCCCAGATGATGTACCCGGCCATGGGCGTGATGCTGGCCTATCTGCTGGCCCGCCGCCCCGACCTGCCGGTGCGGTTTTATGCGCTGCACATTGCCGCCACCATTACCTGCTTGGGGTGCAGCCTGCTGTCCGTTTTTATGCCAAGCGAAAGCTGGCTGATGTATGTCAATCTGGTCATGCTGGGTGCGTCGGTCCTGGGGTGGGTCCTTCTGCTGACTGAAAAGAAGGAAAAGCGCGCTGCCTGGGGGCTGCGCTGGCGTGGCAAGATCATGGCGGCGCTGGGGGTCTGCCTGCTGTTCTTTGGGCTCAAGCTGGCGATTACTTTTCTTTCGATGGCGATGAGCGGCGCTGAATACTGGAACGCCTATCTGGCCTACTGGCAGACTTTCACGCCCTGGTACTATATGCTGATCCTGATCCCCAACTTTTTCCTGATCTTCCTGCCGTTCTTTGGCGAAGAATACGGCTGGCGGTACTACTTCACGCCGGTTTTGCAGCAGCGCTTCGGCAAGCGCCGCGGCGTGTTGCTGCTGGGCGTGCTGTGGGGGCTGTGGCATCTGCCGCTGAACCTGTTCTTCTACAGCCCCGAAACTTCGCTGCAGAGCATTGCGGCGCAGCTTATCGCATGTATCACCATGGGCATCTTCTTCACCTTTGCCTATGAACTCTGCGGCCGCAATATCTGGGTGCCGGTGCTGTTGCACTACTTGAACAACAACGGCATCCTGGTATGGGCCGGCACGGCGCAGATCGGCAACCTGGTTTATACCTGGGGCGATATTCTGCTGACCGCCGTGACCTACGGCATCTTCTTCCTGCCGTTCCTGGCCGCCCGGGTCTACAGGAAAAACACCGCTGCGCAATAAGGCACAGACATAAAACACGCCCCTGTGGAACTTCCACAGGGGCGTGTTGCTGTAGTTTTACTCCAGGGCGAACGCGGTGTTCAAGGCCTGTAGGGCGCAATCCTCGTCCTGTTGGCGGATCAGAAGGGAAATGTCCAGATCGCTGGTGGTGATGAGCACGATCTCGACCCCCGCCCCGGCCAGGGCGGAAAGGGCGCGGGCCGCCACGCCGCAGCTTGTGACCATTTCCTCGCCGTACAGGTTGATCTTGCTGTACCCGCCGGAGACCAGCGGCGGGTAGGCTTTGGCCGTGGCGGGCAGCGCCTTCATGACTTTGGCAAAGTTGTCGTAGCTGGTGGTGAAGCTGAAATCCAGCGATGTGCCGCGCGGGGCGCTCTGGCAGATCATATCGACTACGATCCCGGCTTTGGCGAATACTTCCAGATGTTCGGCCAAACTCTGGGCACTGTACTGCGCGCTGGGAAAGGTGGTGAGCAGGATGTTCTGCTCGCTGGTGATTTTGCTGACGCCATACATGGACTGACACACCCTTTCTTCTGATAGATCGGTTTATTCCAGCGTAAGGAACGCTTCGTCAATGGAACCGCGCAGGATCTCCTCGATCTGGGCGCGGGTAAGGCTGAAATTCCCGTGCGCGGCGCCCAGTTCATCGGTGTAATCGGCAAAAGGATATACCCGGATATTTTCGTACCCGGCTTCATATTGGGTCACGACGCCGTGCAGCTTCGGGTCCAGCATTTCCACGGTGGTCCCGCCGTCCGGGGCGGTCGTTTTCTGGAAGGTGATGTCCAGAACGGCGCCCACCATCATATCCGGCTGGGACTGGGCATTCAAAAAGTTCCCCAGGCTGTAGGCCACAAAGGTCCGGTTGCCGCCCGCGCCGGTCAGCCATTCGGCGGTCTGGGTCACATGGGGGTGTGTGCCGATGATCAGGTCCACACCCTGGTCGGCCAGCCATTGGGCGGTCTCTTTCTGGAAGTCATCCACCACATGGCTGCCCTCCACGCCCCAGTGACAGCTCACCACCAGCACGTCGCAGTTCGGGCGCATATCCGCAATCTGCTTTTCGATGGTGGCGCGGTCATCCAGGTAAACGACCCCGTGGTCGGCCCCTTCCGGCGTGGGCAGGCCGTTGGTGTACTGGGTGTAGGAAAGATAGCCGAAAGTGATCCCGTTGACGGTCTGGTAAACGTAGTCGTCGTAGGTGTCCAGGTCATAGAACCCCATGGACACCACATCCTCCGGCATGGCGGCCCAGTGTTCCAGCGACGAAGCGATGCCCTCGGCCCCTTTGTCGTAACTGTGGTTGTTGGAAAGGCTGAACACGCGGAAGCCGATGTCATACAGCGCGTCGGTGATGGCGCCGGGGGTGGAGAACAGGGGATAGCCGCTCGGCTCGAACGCATCGTTGACCAGCGTTTCCTGGTTGAGCCAGTTCACGTCGAACTGGCTGTAGAAGTCGCGCATCGGCTCATAGGCCGGCAGAAAATCATAGCCGCCGTCGGTCGCCCGGCTCCGCGCCTGCAAAAAGATCCCGTCATGGATCAGATCGTCCCCCGTGGCCGAAAAACGGACCGTCTGGACCTGCGGCGTGGGTTCGGGCGTGGGCTGTGCTGACTCCGGCGTGGCGGTCGGCGCGGTGGAAACGGTACTTTCCGGCGCGGGACTGCGCCCGGCGCTGACGACCAGCGCCAGCGAGATGCCCGCCGTGACCAGCAGCGCGGCCGCACAGCCCAGCAAGACTTTCGTTACTCGGCGCAAGGCAGTTTACCCCGCAGCAGATCGGTCATGGTGTAGTAGCCCGGCTGCTGCCCGGCCAGGAACAGCGCCGCCTGGATGGCGCCGTCGGCAAAGACGCCGCGGCTCCCGGCGCTGTGGCTCAGGGTCAGCGTTTCCTCCGGGCCGCAGAACAGCACGTCGTGTTCGCCCACGATACCGCCGCCGCGCACCGCGCTGATCCCCAACTCCTGCGCGCCCCGCTTGCGGCGCACCTGGGTGCGGTCATAGACGTACTCATACCGGCCGTCTGCCTCGTCGTTGATCGCGTCGGCGATCATCAGGGCGGTGCCGCTGGGGGCGTCCAGCTTGTTGCGGTGGTGTTTTTCAATGATTTCGATGTCGAACTCACTGCCCAGCGCGCGGACGGTCTGCCGGGCCAGTTCGATCAGCACATTGACCCCCAGCGACATATTGGCGCTGCGGAAAACAGGCGTTTGCGCGCTGATGGTGTGCAGCGTTTCTTCCTGTTCCGGGGTGAAGCCGGTGGAGCAGATCACACAGGGCAGGTGCTTTTCCGCCCCGTATGCCGCGGCGGCCATCGAACCGGCAGGGGAGGAAAAGTCGATGATGACGCCCCCGCAGGGCAGCTTGGCAAACGAGTCATAAACGGGGATCTCCCCCAGGCGGCCGTCCTCGCGGTCGACGCCCGCCACCACCCGGCAGTCCGTCCGGGCCGCGATCTTTTCTACCAGCGTGCGGCCCATCCGGCCATAGATCCCCTGAATGATAATATCCGTCATGATTTTTCATCCTTTCCAAACGCAAAACCGGCCCGCGGGCAGATGCCGCGGACCGGTTGCGGGTTATTTCAGCAATCCAAAGTCCTGCATGGCTGCCTTGAGTTTTTCTTTGACCGCATCCGACGGTTCGACCAGGGGCAGGCGGCAGGACCCGGCCTGCCAGCCCATCTGGTTCATCGCCCATTTGACGGGGATCGGGTTCACATCCGCGAACAGCGCCTTGCACAAAGGCAGCGCCCGCAACTGCATTTCCAGGCTGCCCTGGGTATCGCCCGCGAACCATTTGGCGCACAGATCATGGGTGTACTGGGGCGCCAGGTTGGAAAGCACGCTGATGACGCCTTTGCCGCCCAGCGCCAGTATGGGAACGATCTGGTCGTCGTTGCCGGAATAGATGTTCAGCTCATCTCCGCACAGGGCCGCGACCTCCGCCACATGGGCGATATTGCCGCTGGCCTCTTTGACGGCGTTGATGGTGGGCAGCTTTGCCAGTTCTGCCAGTGTGGCGGGCTGAAGATTGCAGCCCGTGCGGCTGGGGATGTTGTACAGGATGCAGGGCAGGTCGGTGGCCTGTGCGATCGCCGTATAATGGGCGATCAGGCCGGCCTGGCTGGTCTTGTTGTAGTAGGGGGTGACCAGCAGCAATGCATCCACGCCGTCATCCCTGGCCTGCTGCGAAAGTTCCACCGCATAGCGGGTGTCGTTGGAGCCGGTCCCTGCGATGACCGGCACCCGGCCGGCCACCTGATGCACCGTGTGGCGGATGCACTGGGTATGCTCTTCATGATCGAGCACCGGGGATTCGCCCGTGGTGCCGCAGACCACGATCGCATCTGTATGATGGTCGATCTGGTCCTCGATAATACGGTCTAACTCATCGTAATCCACACTGCCGTCCGCGTGCATCGGTGTAATGATCGCCACTGCGGCGCCGGTAAATACTGGCTTTTTCATGGGAAGCCTCCTTCGCTGCCTCAGTCAAAATAGCCTTTCGCCGCCAGCAGTTCCGCCAGCAGCACACCGCCGCCCGCCGCGCCGCGCAGGGTATTGTGCGACAGGCAGACGAATTTGTAATCATACTGCGTATCCGGGCGCAGGCGGCCGATGCTGACGGCCATGCCGTTCTCCAGCATACGGTCCAGTTTGGGCTGCGGACGGTCCGCTTCCTCAAAATAATGCAGGAACTGTTTGGGCGCGCTGGGCAGTTCCAGTTCCTGGGCGGGGCCGCGGAACTCTTTCCATGCCTGCAGGATCTGTTCCTGCGTGGGCTTCTGGGCGAACCGTACAAAGACCGCGCCCATGTGGCCGTCGGACACTGGCACGCGCAGGCACTGGGCGGTGAACCGGGGGCTGTCGGCCGAAACGATGCGGTCGCCCTCGATGTGGCCCCACAGTTTCAGCGGCTCCTGCTCGCTCTTTTCTTCCTCGCCGCCGATGTAGGGGATCACATTGTCCACGATCTCGGGGAAAGTCTCAAAGGTTTTGCCCGCGCCGGAGATTGCCTGATAGGTGCAGACCAGCACGTCGGTGATGCCGTACGGGCGCAGCGGGTGCAGCGCAGGCACATAACTTTGCAGGCTGCAGTTGGATTTGACGGCGATGAAGCCGCGTTTGGTGCCAAGACGTTTGCGCTGGGCGGGGATGATCTCGATATGGTCGGCGTTGATCTCCGGCACGACCATGGGCACATCCGGCGTGAAGCGGTGGGCGCTGTTGTTGGACACGACCGGGCATTCCGCCTTGGCGTAGGCTTCCTCCAGCGCCTTGATCTCTTCCTTTTTCATATTGACAGCGCAGAACACAAAATCCACCTGGGCGGCGATCTTCTCCACCTGGGCGGCGTCCTGCACGACCAGCTTCCGGGCGTTTTCCGGCATCGGCGTCTGCATCTGCCAGCGGCTGCCCACTGCTTCCTCGTAGGTCTTGCCCGCGCTGCGCGCGCTGGCGGCTACGACCGTCAGGTGGAACCAGGGATGATGTTCCAGCAGCGTGACAAAACGCTGGCCCACCATGCCGGTGGCTCCGATCACACCTACTTTGTACTGTTTCATATTAGCCCGGACCTTCCTTTCAATGGATTCTATGCAATTACGCACGGGGGTGTGCACAAATTTGCATAGATAACAAAAAAACCGGCTTGAAAACCGGCACAAAATGCAATATAATATCATATTGCATGCACACAGCGCACCACATCGTTCCATGTGACAGTTCCGCCCCTGTTCGATGACGGACCCAGGCCGATACGTGCCGCGTACCGCCTTCGGCGAAGGCCCCTTTCACTGCCTCTTGTCCTGGCCGGACGTGTGAAGCAGGTACTGATGAACTTCGCGCCTCTGTGTTTTCGTATATTATAGTATGACGCCCCTGGATTGTCAACGAAAAAAGGAAGAAAATATGCTCAAAAAAGATTTTTGGTATGACCTGCCCAAGGAACTGATCGCCCAGGAACCGGCCGACCCGCGCGACTCGGCCCGGCTGATGGTCCTGGACCGCCGGAACGATCGGATCGAGCACGCGGTGTTCCGGGATCTGCCGCGGTATCTGGAAAAAGGCGACCTGCTGGTCGTCAACAATTCCAAGGTCCTGCCGGCCCGTCTGCTCGGCACCAAGGTGCCGACCGGCGCCGTGTGCGAACTGCTCCTGCTGCGCCAGGTCAAAGGGGACACCTGGGAATGTCTGGCGCGCCCGGGCAAGCGGATGCAGGCGGGGACGAAGGTCTCCTTCGGCGACGGGACGCTGACCGCGGTGGTGGACGAGACCATGCCGGACGGCAACAAACTCGTCACCTTTACTTATGACACCGAGACCCTGTATGAAAAGCTGGACGAGTTCGGCAAGATGCCGCTGCCGCCCTACATCACCAAACAGTTGGAGGACCAGAGCCAGTACCAGACGGTGTACGCCAAGGAACTGGGCAGCGCCGCCGCGCCGACGGCCGGGCTGCACTTTACGCCGGAACTGATGGACACCCTGCGGGCGGGCGGCGTCAACATTGCTGAAGTCACCCTGCACGTGGGGCTTGGCACCTTCCGCCCGGTCAGCGAGGATGACATCGAGGACCACCAGATGCACAGCGAGTGGTATTCCGTCAGCGAGGAGACCGCGGCGGCCATCAACGCGGCGCGGCAGAGCGGCCACCGCGTGATCGCCGTGGGCACCACGAGCTGCCGCACGCTGGAAGCCGTGTGGGCCAGGTACGGCAAGATCGTGCCCTGCAGCGGCAATACGGATATTTTCATCTATCCGGGCGTCGAACTGCATGCCATTGACGGGCTGATTACGAACTTCCACCTGCCGGAAAGCACGTTGATCATGCTGATCTCGGCCTTCTACGGGTACGAAAAGACGATGGCGGCTTACAAGACGGCCGTTGCGGAACGCTACCGCTTCTTCAGCTTTGGCGACGCCATGCTGATCCAGTGACGGACCCGTTGACGGGACCGGCGGCTTTCTTTATAATAAATAGAATCGGACCGGGCGCTTTGCCCGCAACAATACTGATACGGAGAAGATGATCCATGCCATACCGTCTAATCAAACAGGAGGGCGCTGCGCGGCGCGGCGAGTTCAAAACGGTGCACGGGACCGTGCAGACCCCTGCCTTCCAGAACGTCGCAACGGCGGCGGCCATCAAGGGCGGCCTTTCCGCGCTTGACCTCAAGGAGATCCGGGCGCAGGTCATGCTGTGCAACACCTACCACCTGCATCTGCGCCCCGGCGACCAGGTCGTGGCCCAGATGGGTGGGCTGCACAAGTTCACCCGCTGGGACGGTCCCATCCTGACCGACAGCGGCGGGTTCCAGGTGTTCAGCCTGGCAAAGCTGCGCCAGATCACCGAGGAGGGCGTCACCTTCAACTCCCATCTGGACGGGCACCGCATTTTCATGGGGCCGGAGCAGAGCATGCAGATCCAGGCCAACCTGGGTTCCACCATCGCCATGGCCTTTGATGAATGTGTCGAGAACCCCGCGACCTATGAGTACGCCAAAAACAGCTGCGCCCGCACGGCGCGCTGGCTGCTGCGCTGCAAACAGGAGATGGCACGCCTGAAAAACGAGGGCAAGGCGGTCAACCCGGACCAGCTGCTTTTCGGCATCAATCAGGGCTGCACCTTCCCGGAACTGCGCGTGGAGCACATGAAGCAGATCGCGGAGTATGATCTGGACGGCTACGCCATCGGCGGTCTGGCTGTGGGCGAACCGGCGGAGGTCATGTATGAGATCATCTCGGCTGTAGAGCCCTTCGCGCCGAAGGATAAGATCCGCTATCTGATGGGCGTAGGCACCCCCGGGAATATCATTGAGGCCGTCTACCGCGGTGTGGACCTGTTCGACTGCGTCATGCCCAGTCGCAACGCCCGCCATGGGCATCTTTTCACCTGGGACGGCATCATCAACATCAAGAACCTGAAGTACGAGCGGGACGAATCGCCCATCGACCCGAACTGCGACTGCCCGGTCTGCCGCAACTTCTCGCGCGCTTACATCCGCCACCTGCAGAAGGCTGACGAAATGCTGGGCATGCGTTTGGCCGTCATGCACAACCTGTACTTCTACAACCGGCTGATGGAGCGCATCCGCGAAGCGCTCGACAACGGCACGTTCCAGCAGTTCCACGATACCTACGTGCGCCGTCTGGACACGCGCATTTGACCGGCGCGGCGCCTGCCGCCGCAAGATGTGACGGAATTTCAGGGAAAGGCTTGCGTTCTTTTTCTGGATTCGATATAATAAAGAAAATTTGCAAGAATTAAGGAGATTACACACTATGATTCAGTTTCTGAGCACGGAGTCTGTCGGAACGGTCGAAATGATCGTCAGCCTGCTGCCGATGATCGTCATTATTCTGGTCCTGTTCCTGGTCGTCTACCTTCCGCAGAAGCGTCAGGACAAGAAGGACGCCGCCATGCGCAACTCGATCGAGATCGGCGACAAAGTCACCACGATCGGCGGCATCGTCGGTCTGGTTTTCGCCATCAGCGAGAAGGACGACACCATCGTGGTGGAAACCGGCAGCGACCGCACGAAGATCCGTTTCCGCCGCACCGCCATCTCCAACGTGGAGAAGCTGGATGTGGGCGATAACAAGACCCCCGCAGCCAAGAACGCTGCGTCCAAGAAGTAAACCCTGAAGCATAGCGCCGCGCCCCCTTGCATAGTCTTTACTGTGCAAGGGGGCGTTTTATATGTCTGATACGAAAGTGAAAGCGAAACCCGTACATCCCGCGGCCAAACGTGCCGCATCGCGCAGGAAAAAACCGGGCACCGGCAGCCCGGGCACACGTGCGGCAAAAGCCTGCGTGCTTGCCTTTGCGGCGGGCGTTGCGCTGTGCGCCGTGCTGCTGGCGCTGTTTGCGCTGCTGCTGGCCAACACGCCGCTGCCATTGACGATGGTGCGGCCGCTGGCCTGCCTGGCGGCGGCTGCGGGCGCTGCGCTTTCCGGCTGGGTGCTGGCGCACCGGGTCGGCAGCCGGATGATGCTGTGCGGGCTTGGGTGCGGGGCGTTTTATGCGGCGTGCCAGATCGGCGCGGCGTTCCTGTACAATGGGCAGATGCTGACCGGCAACGACCTGATGCTGCCGGTGGCGCTGCTGCTGGGCGGGGTCCTGGGCGGGTCGGCCGCCGCCCTGCGGGCGGTGCGCTGATGCGCGCCGCGCAGTCCGCCCCGCGCGCCAAACTCCCGCGGCTGTATGGCGGCAAGCGGAGCTTCCGCCGCCCCGGCGCCGCCGTATCCAAGGACGGATTCGCGGGCGGGTGGGTCCTGCTGTGTGCGGGCGCCTTCCTGATCGGGTATCTGCCTGGGATCGAACTGGGGCGCAGCGGGGATTCTGTCTGGGGGCAGCAACTGGCGGCGTATTATCTGGACCCGGCCCATTTTGCGGGTTGGGTCCTCGTTTTCACGGATCAGATGGCCGCCGCCTTTTTGCAGTTGCTTTTGATCGCCGTGTGTGCCTTTTCGGCGCTGGGGCAGGGGCTTCTGCCGCTGTTTTTTGCCGCGCGGGGCTGCTTTCTGGGGTTCTGCGCCGCCTATATCCTGGCGGCCGGCGGCACAAAAGGCGTCGTGACATACTGGCTGCTGTCCTGCCTGCCGGACCTGGGCGTACTGCTGGTCAGCCTCTGGCTTTCGGGGCATGCCCTTGTATTGAGCCGCGGTCTGTTCCAAAGTATCTTTCTGGGCGGTGCGCCGCGCGGGCAGCTTCATGCCGCCACACGCCGGTTGGCTGTGCGGTGGGGCGTGGCGTTTCTGGCGGTCTGTTTACTCAGCGCCCTTTCCAGCGGGCTGTGCGTCCTCCTCGTCCGCTTCCTGCTGTGACGTTTGGGGCGCGATGAACCCCTGGCTGGCAAGCGGCGAAGCCTGCACGGCGTCGCGCAGTTTCTGCTGGTTGATGTGGGTGTAGATCTGGGTGGTGGACACGTTTTCGTGGCCTAAAATTTCTTTGAGCGCCAGCATATCCACACCGCCCTGATACATGAGCGTGGCGGCGGTATGGCGGAGTTTGTGCGGCGAGAATCCGCGCCCGCTCAAACCGGCGTTCTGCAGGCAGCGTTCTACGATCTGTTCCACGCGGCGCGCCGTCAACCGGGTGCCGCGCTTGGATACGAACAGCGCATCCCGGTCCGTCAGGTGGGGGAGGGAAGCGCGGGCTTTGCAGTAGTGGGCAAGCGCCTGCTTGCAGGCGTCGTTCAAATAGACGAGCCGCTCCTTGCCGCCTTTGCCCAAAATGCGGATGGTATCGTCCCGGAAGTCGCTCAGATCAATGCCTACCAGTTCTGAAAGCCGCATGCCGCAGTTCAGGAACAGCGTGACGATACAGAAATCCCGCTCATAGAAATCGCTTTGTATATTTTTTAACAAGCTCAGGCTTTCTTCTTCCGTCAGGTATTTGGGCAGTGCGCTTTTGGGTGCGCCCAGACTGATGGTGTCGGTGGGGTTCTGGGTCAGCTTGTTGACCTGCGTGACCATATAATGAAAGAAGCCTTTCAGCGCGCTCAGTTTGCGGGCGCGGGCCTTGGGGCCGTTCTGGGCGCTGCGCACATAGTCCAGATACCCGAAGATGTCCCGTTTGGTGACGTTGGCAATATCGGCTGTTGTGATATGGGTCAGGTCGATCTCGCCGGGTTCTGTATCGGCGGGCACGCGGTTCCACTGGACCATCATATAACGAAAAAAGCCCCGCAGGTCCAGATAGTATCCGTTCACCGTGCGCGGCGAACGGAGTTTCACAAAATCCAGGTAATGCAGGTACTCGATCACGTCGTCTGGAATGTCCAGGTAAGGCGCGTGCTGTTCCGGTGTTGTGGTATTGATATAGGTGCTCAAGGCGATGCCTTCCTTTAACTAACTGAATGGATCGAACGGTTTTGCGCGTCCGGGAAAGCCCCGGACGCCTTTTCTTTGTGCTTTTTATTGTAGCACGAGGACGTGCAAACCGTCAATTTCACATAGTTTTTGCTTTTAGAATGGCTACAGTAAATTACAGGCTGTACAATTTCTGCATACGAACGCATATTTATCAAGATGGGTTATCAACCCCGCTTTTGGACTTTCAACAATGCCTGCTTTCGACACCGCCGGTGTAAATCTCACTCCCCTGTATTTCGCTAAATTTACATTTAGCGAAATGCTATCTATCAAGCAAAGCGCACCCCCTCCCGCTGGAAAAGCCGAAAATTTCCCAGCCAGTGGATGAACGATCGGGCTGACAGTGTACCTGTGACCTACTGCAATTGCCAAACGAAAACTAAAAAGGTATCCCCACGGAACGGTTGGAATAGCCAACACTTTTGGCATCGGTCTGTTGTTCAGGCCGGTTTTGTGATTTTTGATTTTGGGCTGCCCGTTGGTCGTGGTACAGCCAGCTCTTGAAACCCGGCGGTCGTTGCCAGGTACGGTCTGCAAGCACTCCCAGCCGTTTGCTGTTGCCCCATGGACCATCACAAATGCCGGAAATTTGGCCAACCGTGATTCCGGCCAGGCGCTTGCCCGCACAACCATCCCACCCGTCTATCTTCATTCACATAAACGGTTTGCGCAGACTGCCCTTCTCGCCCCTCTCTGCGTTTCCTTGGCTGCTGGCCATGGCCGGGGGTCATTGTACACAGCAGCCAATACTGCCAAAATATCCGTTTTTTTGCACGGATATGCCCCAGAAACCGCGCCGTACAGGTTGGATTTTTTACGCCTTTTGCAAAAGAAAAAACAGATGATGATAATTTTTTTGATACGGAAATTGTGCATCACGCACAAATATCACCCACATGTTTTTAGCATATTGTTGTGTTTGGATAATTTTTTGCACTTCTTTCAGTGAAATTTCATCTTGTATTTGCCCCGATTTTCTTTTAGTATAATTAGTGTCAGGCGGGACCGGCAGAACGGCCCGCCAATCTGAAATCAAGCAAAAGGAGAAAAACGTATGAGAAAAGCACTTGCATTGAGCATGGCTGCTGCGATGGCCCTGAGCCTGGCGGCCTGCGGTGGCACTACCAGCGAAAGCACCAGCACTACGGAAAGCACGAGCACCGAAACTTCGGAAGAAGCTTCCTCCTCCGCCTCTTCTGCTGCTACCGAGGGCGGCACCGTTGCCAACAAGGATAAGCCGCTGGTCTGGTTCAACCGTCAGCCTTCCAACTCCACCACCGGCGAGCTGGATATGAACGCGCTGCAGTTCAATGACAACACCTACTACGTCGGCTTCGACGCCAACCAGGGCGCCGAACTGCAGGGCCAGATGGTTCTGGATTACATCAAGGCCAACATTGATACCATCGACCGCAACGGCGACGGCATCATCGGCTACGTTCTGGCTGTCGGCGACATCGGCCACAACGACTCCATCGCCCGTACCCGCGGCGTCCGCAGCGCGCTGGGCACCGCTGTCACGGGTGACAACGGCATCGTGAGCGATCCTGTCGGCACCAACACCGACGGCACCTCCACGCTGGTCCAGGATGGCACCATCGAAGTCAACGGCACCACCTACACGGTCCGTGAGCTGGCTTCTCAGGAAATGAAGAACTCCGCCGGTGCTACTTGGGACGCTGCCACTGCCGGCAACGCCATCGGCACCTGGGCTGCTTCCTTCGGTGAGTCCATCGACATCGTTGTTTCCAACAACGACGGCATGGGCATGTCGATGTTCAACGCCTGGTCTCAGGCCAACGGTGTTCCCACCTTCGGCTATGACGCCAACGCGGACGCTGTTGCGGCTATCGCCAATGGTTACGGCGGCACCATCAGCCAGCACGCCGACGTTCAGGCTTACCTGACCCTGCGTCTGATCCGCAACGCTCTGGACGGCGTGGATACGGACACTGGTATCGGCACTGCTGACGAAGCCGGCAACGTCCTGAGCGACGACGTCTACTACTACGACGAAGCTTCCCGCTCCTACTACGCCCTGAACGTGGCTGTCACTGCTGAGAACTACACCGAGTTCACCGACTCCACCAAGACCTACGCGCCTGTTTCCAACCAGCTCGATGCTACCGCGCATCCTGAGAAGAGCGTCTGGCTCGACATCTACAATGCGGCCGACAACTTCCTGAGCGCCACCTATCAGCCGCTGCTGCAGAACTATGACGATCTGCTGAACCTGAAGGTCGAGTACATCGGCGGCGACGGCCAGACCGAGGCCAACATCACCAACCGCCTCAGCAACCCCAGCGCGTATGACGCCTTTGCCATCAACATGGTCAAGACCGACAACGCCGCTTCCTACACTGCCCTGCTGAGCCAGTGATTTTTCAGCCCCAGTTGCTGGGACCTGTAATTTCTATCCACTAAAAAGAAATGACAATTGCTATTAGGGAGAAGGAATTCTCCATTCAGGAGAAGGAATTCTCCCTAATAGCGGTTTTTGGTGGGCTTTACGCCGCGCCAAAAATGAAAACGCATAAACGGGAGTAACGAGAATGGCAGAAGCGAAGAAGAAAGATGATATCGTCTTGTCCATTCGCGGCATGTGCAAGTCGTTTGGCAGAAACCGGGTGCTTGATCACATCAACCTGGATGTGAAGCGCGGCACTGTTATGGGCCTGATGGGCGAAAACGGCGCCGGCAAATCCACGATGATGAAGTGCCTGTTCGGTACATACCAGAAGGACGAGGGCAAGATCTACCTCAACGGTAAGGAGATCAGCTTCTCCGGCCCGAAGGACGCACTGGAAAACGGCATTGCAATGGTCCATCAGGAATTGAACCAGTGCCTGGAACGCAGCGTTATTGATAACCTGTTCCTGGGGCGCTACCCGGTCAATTCGATGGGCGTTGTCGATGAAGGGCAAATGAAACGCAAGGCGGCCGAATTGTTCCGTAAACTGGGCATGACCGTCAACCTGACCCAGCCGATGCGCAATATGTCTGTTTCGCAGCGGCAGATGTGCGAGATTGCAAAGGCGATCTCCTACAATTCCCAGGTCATTGTTTTGGATGAACCGACCTCCTCCCTGACCGTGCAGGAAGTCGATAAGCTGTTTGAAATGATGCGGATGCTGAAATCGCAGGGCATTTCGCTGATCTACATTTCCCATAAGATGGACGAGATCTTTGAGATCTGCGACGAGGTTTCGGTCCTGCGTGACGGCAACCTGGTCATGACCAAGTCCACCAAGGAAACCGACATGAACGAACTGATCGCTGCGATGGTCGGCCGTTCGCTGGAAAGCCGCTTCCCGCCGGTGGACAACACGCCGGGCGATACGATCCTTTCCGTCCAGCATCTGTCCACCAAGTATGCGCCGTATCTGCAGGATATCACCTTCGACGTGCGCGAGGGCGAGATCTTCGGCCTGTATGGTCTGGTCGGCGCCGGCCGTACCGAACTGCTGGAAACGATCTTCGGCGTGCGTACCCGTGCGGCGGGCCGTGTTTACTTCAAAGGACGCCTGATGAACTTCAATGACGCCCACGAAGCTATTGAACACGGGTTTGCCATGATCACAGAGGAACGCAAGGCCAACGGTCTGTTCCTGAAGGGCGATCTGACGTTCAACACGACGATCGCCAACCTGGACCGGTACAAGAACGGCCCGGCGCTTTCCAAGCCCAAGATGGTCAAGGCGACCAACAAGGAAATCAAGACCATGCACACCAAGTGCATGGGCCCGGACGATATGATCTCCAGCCTGTCTGGCGGTAACCAGCAGAAAGTCATTTTTGGCAAATGGCTGGAACGCGAGCCGCAGGTATTCATGATGGACGAACCTACGCGCGGCATTGATGTAGGCGCCAAGTATGAGATCTATGAGCTCATCATTCAGATGGCGAAACAGGGAAAAACGGTTATCGTTGTTTCCTCCGAAATGCCCGAGATCCTTGGTATTACCAACCGCATCGGGGTTATGTCCAACGGGCATCTTTCCGGCATTGTCAACACCAAAGAGACAAACCAGGAAGAGCTTTTGAGACTGAGTGCGAAATACCTGTGAGTGAGAGGGAAAACATATGGCAAATGCAACGATTCTTAGTGTGGACCGGGAAACCGAGCTCCGCAAGCCGATCGATGATTACGTTGGCAAGATCCAATCTCAGATCAACGAACTGCGGGTGGAAGGCACCGATAAGGTCGTGAACATCCAGAGCGAACTGGATAACCTGAAACGCGACCGTATCTATACCGCGCAGGAAAAACAAAAGCGTCAGGCTGCGCTGCAGGCTGATCTGGAAAAGGCCAAGGCTGTCGAGGCCAAGAACAAGGACCAGGTCGCCAAACTGATCGCTGACGCCGAAGGCTACCTGAAAGCGCACTACAACACCGATTACTATCAGCACGTTGTAGAAAGCTGCAAGCAGGAAAAAGTGGTGGCGCAGCAGAAGTATCAGGCTGCTGTGGCCGAGCTGAACAAAGAGCATCAGGCGACGCTGGCAAAACTGACCGACCAGCAGGAGATCAAGGACGAGAAATACGTCCACAAGAACCGCCTGTTCGATGCCAAGATGCAGCGTGACAAAGACCTGCAGGCGATCAAGGACCGGCAGCACGCCGCCTTTGATTACAAGTACCACTTGATCGATATGCTGCGCCTTTCCAAGTTCACTTTTGGCGAGACGATGGCCCAGAAGTGGGAAAACTACAAGTACACCTTCAATACCCGTGATTTCCTGCTGCGCAACGGTCTGTACCTTGCGATCATCATTATCTTCATCGCGCTGTGCATCATCACCCCGATCGTGAAGAACGTGCAGCTTCTGACGGTGAACAACATCCTGAACATCCTGCAGCAGGCTTCGCCGCGTATGTTCCTGGCGCTGGGCGTTGCCGGTCTGATCATGCTGGCCGGCACGGACCTGTCCGTCGGCCGTATGGTCGGTATGGGCATGACCGCCGCCACTATCGTGATGCACCAGGGCGTCAACACCGGCTCTGTGTTCGGCCATGTCTTTGACTTCACCGGCCTGCCGGTCCTGGCCCGCGTCCTGCTGGCGCTGGTCGTCTGCGTCGTGCTGTGCACCATCTTCACCACGATCGCCGGCTTCTTCACCGCCAAGTTCAAGATGCACCCCTTCATCTCCACGATGGCGAACATGCTGATCATCTTCGGTCTGGTCACCTACTCCACCAAGGGCGTGTCCTTCGGCGCAATCGAGACCACCATCCCCAGCATGATCATCCCCAAGATCGGCGGCTTCCCCACCATCATTCTGTGGGCTGTTGCTGCGGTCGCTATCGTCTGGTTCATCTGGAACAAGACCACCTTCGGCAAGAACCTGTACGCTGTCGGCGGCAACGCGGAAGCTGCGGCTGTTTCCGGTATCTCCGTTTTCCGCGTCACTGTGGGCGCTTTCATCCTGGCCGGTATCCTGTACGGCTTCGGCTCCTGGCTTGAATGTATCCGCATGGTCGGTTCCGGCTCGGCTGCTTACGGCCAGGGCTGGGAAATGGACGCCATCGCGGCCTGCGTTGTGGGCGGCGTGTCCTTCACCGGCGGTATCGGCAAGATCTCCGGCGTGGTCGTTGGTGTCTTTATCTTCACCGCGCTGACTTACTCCCTGACGACTCTGGGCATCGACACGAACCTCCAGTTCGTGTTCTCCGGCATCATCATTCTGGTCGCCGTTATGCTCGACTGCCTGAAGTACGTCCAGAAGAAGTAATTCTTTCTGGCGTTTTCATCGGATCTGCCATGTAGAAACAAAATCCCCGCTGCGGTATTTCGCAGCGGGGATTTTTTACTGCCCAAAACAGCAAAAGAATATAGAAAAAATCCCCCTGATACAGATTTCCCGTATCAGGGGGATTTTTATGATCGGGGAGGGAAAAATCATCTTTCTCCCCTGCTTTTGTTCAGCGATTGATGGACTGTGCCATTCGGTGGTAGGTGTGGCGTTCGCCGCGGATGGCGATGGAATACGCCAGAATGTTCTGGGGCAGCGCCATACCCGGAATGCCCGTATCACCGATGTGATGAATGTCGGCCCCGGCCATCTTGCACAGCAGCGCAATCTGACGGATCGTAGCCACATCCGCGCCTTCCTGCGAAGTGCCGATGGAAGTCAACGCCAGCTTGCCCTGAGCGTGGATCGTTTCAATCAGGCGGTGCGCGTACTCCGGTGTGATCCCGGGAACCGTACCGGGGGCAGGCAGCAGGATCACATCCGCACCGGCTTCCATAAAGGCCTGGGCGTCCGCGGCCGTCATAATGTGTTCGCCGCCCTCCCCTGCCACGCCGGAAGCGTGCATCTTTCCGGCGGCCAGGATGACACGGTCCCCCACGGCAGCGGAGATCTCCCGCAGGGCGTGCACGATGGCCTCATTGCTGACGCCGTTGCCGGGGTTGCCGGTCAGCACGATCAGGTCCACGCCCATATCGGCGGCGCGGCGGGCGTTTTCCGCCGTGGCAAGCCGCCCGGTGCTCATCTGCCAGAGGGTTCCGTCGTTATTTTTAGCCAGTTCCGGCTGCACGGGCTCCAGGTTGATCCCGATCACGCGGCCGGTCAGGCGCTTCAATTCACGGACCGTTTCTTCTTCGGGCACTTTGGGCAGCGCCTGGATCACGGGATGGCACACGTCAAACATATTGAGCAGCAGGATGTCGGCGCTCAGGGAAGCCGCGTACTCCGCGTTGGTCACGTCGGACAGCAACGGCTGCGTGATGCCGATGGTCTCGCAGGCAAGGACCCGGCCCTCGCTTCCGGCGATGGATTCCAGCAGCTTCTGCTTGCCGTAGGCGGACAATTCACGGGCGGTGCAGTCCAGCAGTCGTTTGGCGCTCATTCGTCATCATCCTCCATAATGCGGCCGATGCCCTTGCGGTAAAACGGCTCGCTGCCGCGCATGCCCTGCTGGCCCAGCGGCGAAACCGAGGTCGTGATCGTAAAGTCCATCGGCTGTTCACGGCTGGACAGATACGGGCGCGCCGCCTGCGCAATGGAAGTAAACAGCTTTTCGTCTTTAGGGCCGTCCAGCACCAGCAGATAGCGCTTGGTCGTATCGTTCACGATCATGATCTGCAAGTAGGCGGAGCCCACACCGGGGGCCTGTGCCAGCACTTCACAGATGGGGTTCAGCAGTTCATCCGGCAGCACCGTCGGTTCCACGATGGTCACTTTGTCGCCGGGACGGATCTGGGAAGCCTCGCGGGCCTTTGCCAGCGCGTCCTTCTGCTTCTTGACCGATTCGATCAGGGGCTTTTCCAGCCGCAGGCTGTTTTCCCCGGGGTTGAGCACCAGGCCGGAAGGCTCCGGGTTCTTTTGCAGCATATTGGCAAAATCATCGAAGCGCACGACCATGATCTGGCACTTCTGCGATGCCTTCTGCTGCCAGTCGCGCACGGCGTCCCAGTCGGTAAAGGCCATGTAATAATGTTTGCCCTCTTTGCTGTTCAGCATCATCAGGCTGATCTTGGTGTTCTTGGGCAGTTGGATACGGCCGTCGGCGCCGGGCTGGGGCGCGGGCGCGCCCTGAAGGTCGAGCAGTGCCGGCGTCAGCAGCGGGGACTTGACCAGTTCATTGATCACGACGTTAAGATTCTGCGGCGAATTTTCATCCCGGAAAGCTTCGATCGTTTTTTTCAGTTCCGGGTTGAAGCCCGGAACTTTGGGGGCATTGCGTTCTGGCATAGCTGGTTCCTCATTTCAATTTTATTGTATTGATGGCTTCCCGCAGATAGGAAACGCCGATCAGTTTCAACCCCGGGAACTGTGCCGGGTCGATCAATCTCAGGTTGTGTTTGGGGACGATGGCGGTATCAAAGCCCACGCGCTGGGCTTCCCGCAGGCGGGTCTCCAAATGGGGCACGCTGCGGATCTCGCCGCCAAGACCCACCTCGCCGACGGCGAAGGTCTTTTCCGCCACAGGCAGGTCCAGCAGGCTGGAAGCCATCGCCATACAGACCGGAAGATCGCAGGAGGTCTCGTCCAGTTTCAGGCCGCCCACGATGTTTACATACACATCCTGCGCGGCAAACGAATACCCGGCCCGCTTTTCCAGCACCGCCAGCAGCAGGTACATGCGGTTGTAATCAAAACCGCTGGCCGTGCGGCGCGGGCTGGGAAAACTCGTTTTGGTCGCCAGCGCCTGAATCTCGCTGAGGACCGGGCGCGTGCCTTCCATCACACAGGCTACACAGGTGCCGCTGATCCCCAGCGGGCGGCCTTCCAGCATGACCTGGGAAGGGTTCTCGATCTGCGCAAGCCCCTGGCCGGTCATATCGAAAACGCCGATCTCGTTGGTGGAGCCGTAGCGGTTCTTCACCGCCCGCAGGACGCGGTACGGCAGCGTTTTGTCGCCCTCAAAATAGAGCACGGTATCCACGATATGCTCCATGACTTTGGGGCCTGCAATGGCGCCGTCCTTGTTGACGTGGCCCACGATGAAGGTCGGGATCTCCAGCGTTTTGGCTACGTTCAAAAAGCGCGCCGTGCTTTCTTTGACCTGGCTGACGGTGCCGGAAGAAGCGGCAATATCGCCGCAGCGCATGGTCTGAATGGAGTCGATGACGACCAGGTCCGGCTTCATAGACTCGATCAGGCCGCAGATCTCATCCACATCGCTCTCCGCCACCAGCGAGATCCCGTCCTGCGGCACATCCAGGCGGACGGCGCGCAGTTTGATCTGGCGGACCGATTCCTCGCCGGTGACATACAGGACGCTGCGCGTTTTGCTGACTTCGCCGCATAGCTGCAGCAGGATCGTGGATTTGCCGATGCCCGGTTCGCCGCCGATCAGGATCACGCTGCCCAGCACGATGCCGCCGCCCAGCACCCGGTCCAGCTCGCTGATCCCGGTGACGATGCGGCTTTTTTCCTCTGTCGTGCTGATATTTTTCAGCTTGTACGGCGTCAGCGTCGTCTGGCCCGGAACGCGGGCGGGCGCACCGCTGCGTGTGCCCGCGGTTTTGGCGGGCTCCGCCACCACATCCTCGGTCATGGTGTTCCATGCGCCGCAGGACGGGCAGCGCCCCAGCCAGCGGGGGCTGGTCTCCCCGCATTGGGTACAGACGTAAATGGTTTTCAGTTTATCCTTTGCCATAGTTGCTTCGGCAGACACCTCCCCTGCCCCATTTTTCTTGACATATTCGATAACTTCTATATTATACACCATGCCGCCGGTCCCATACAAGACCGGCGGCGAGAAGTTTTGCATTTACCAGAGATAGGGCACCAGCCGCCAGCGGACTTTCTGCTTATATTCCCGGTAGCCGTCCAGTTCTGCGTCCAGCAGGGCTTCCTCATTCCGTATGCGCGCCGCCAGGACCGGCACGAACAGAAGCGAAACCAAAAACGCCGCGCCGGAACCCAAAATCAGCGGCATGGCGCAGTATAACAGCAGCACAGCCGTATACATCGGGTGGCGCACCACGCCGTAGACCCCGGTATCCACCAGCTTTTGGCCCTGCTGGATCTCGACCGAGCGGGACAGCCAGGCGTTTTCGCGCATCGTTTCCGCGAACAGCGCATACCCCAGCAGGAACGGGGCCAGCGCCGCCCACGCCAACCAGTCGGGCAGGCGGGTAAAGGCAAAGCGGAAATCCCACCCCGCCAGCAGGAACATTGCCACGAACAAAAGCGCGGAAAAAAGCACCACCAGCTTTTGCGCCGTGCGCTGTTCCCCGCCGTTCAGCCGCTTTTGCAGCAGGTCCGGCGCTTTTTTCCAAAGCAGCAGCCCCACGGCGGCCATCGGGATAAAAAGCGCACCGCACAAAAGCCATGCGTTCCAGAACTGCCAGCCGCCGGCAGGCAGAAACAGTAAAAGCGCTATGAGTGCAAAACCGGAAACGACCCGAAGAACGGCCTGCAACAGCAGTTTCATGGCGAAAATCCCCCTTTTTGATGGTTCGTAGTATCGGGCAAAAGGAAACTTTACCGGCGGCCCCGGCCCTTTGTCGCCGAAAAGTCATACGCTTCCCGTACCCAGCCGATCAGTTCCCCGTCGATCTCCTCCGGGGTGGAAATGAGGACATGGTGGGTCCAACGGCGCGGATAGGCTTCGGTGGCGATGTCGATGCGCGGGGATTCCACCCGGTGGTCCAGACCGAACGTGACGACCAGATACGTTTGGGGGCGATCCTTGGCCTTGCGCACCTTGGCGAAGGAAACGCAGGCGAATACATAGCGGTTCGACCAGGTGATCTGGGTCTTTTGCACCCGGATGCTGAACGGCCCCACCGCCTGCCGTACCTGTTCCAGAAGTTGTTCATAGAGCGGCTGCGCGCCGGGCATGGCCTCAAAAAACTGCAGGGTGTCCATCATTTCGTGATCCATTGTCATACCCTCCTTGCCATTAAGCGCAAAAGGACCACACCGCCCGCACCGAGGTGCGGACGAGGCGGCCCCGCTTGTTACAGCGTTACTTTATGGTAAACTTTTTTGCCCTTTTTGATAACAACGCCCTTTTGCAGTTGTTCGGCAGTGAAAGCGAAGGTGGGATCGGTGACTTTCTCCCCGTCCACCAGGACGCCGCCCTGCTGCACCAGCTGGCGGGCTTCACGGTTGGAAGCGCACAGTTTGGCTGCTACCATGGCGAACAGCAGGCCCACCTTGCCATCCTTGAGGAGCGCCGCATCCAACTGGGTGGCGGGCATGTTGGCTTCGTCGGCAGCGCCGCTGAACAGGCCGCGGGCGGTAGCCTGGGCCTTGGCGGCTTCTTCCTCACCATGGACCATCTTGGTCAGTTCATAGGCCAGGATCTCCTTGGCCTGGTTCAGTTGTTCGCCCTGCCAGTGATCCATCTCGTCGATCTGTTCCAGCGGCAGGAAGGTCAGCATGCGGATGCACTTGAGCACGTCGGCGTCATCCACATTGCGCCAGTACTGGTAGAACTCGAAGGGGCTGGTCTTGTTGGGGTCCAGCCAGACGGCGTTGCCGGCGGTCTTGCCCATCTTCTTGCCCTGGGAGTCAGTCAGCAGCGTGATGGTCATGGCGAAGGCGTCCTTGCCCAGTTTGCGGCGGATCAGTTCGGTGCCACCCAGCATATTGGACCACTGATCGTCGCCGCCGAACTGCATGTTGCAGCCGTAGTGCTGGAACATGT
>QAKI01000065.1 GCA_003343905.1 Subdoligranulum variabile | reverse complement strand
CTCACTTAATAGAACCGCTCTTTCCCCAGCAAAAGCCGAGATTGCCTGCTCTTTCATACTGCTTTCCGTATAGTGGAGCGCCAGCATGGAGCTGTACCATTCCAGATTGTCGGTTGCCTCCAAGCGGCTAAGGGTGATACCGTTGGCCTGCATTTGATTTTGGTACACATAGATTGGCAGCACCTTTTCAATGCCGTCCATATCCCTGACCTGTTCCACAAATTCCGGCTCCATGGGTCCATCCGCAAACCCCTGTAATTCGGCCCCGTTGAACACATCGCTGACATAGGTAGTCACAAAATCGCCTACAACGGTAATGGCGATGACGGCGGAAATACTGATAAACAGCAGCGTAATATTTTGAGCGATATTTTTATTATCCCGCATATTCCGGGCGGCAAGCCGCCCCTCGTTTCCCAGGAATATGCCGTAAAGATGTTCCAAGCCCATAGAAAGCAGATTTGTCAGCAGGGGAACAATCAGGATGGATGCGGCAATCAGCCCCAGCAAAGAGAATCCGCCGGCCAGATACAGCATATTCCCGGATGCCAGCTTTGGAAGAACCAGCGAAACAACAAAAAGCAGAACACCAGCCCCGATGATAAAGCGCCGGGGAATGTGCTTTTCCTCCACGCTGCCAAGCACCACATCCTTGATCGGCAAGCGGCTCGCCCTCCTTACTGGAAGCCATGCGGAGAGCAGAGATACTCCCAGCGCGACAGCAAAGGAAGAAATCATGCTGAATGGGGAAATGACAACCGGAATTTCAATCCCCTGGGAGAGAGATTGCCCCATTCCCCGCAAAATCAGTTTCAAGACCAGCGTACCCACCGGAATACCGGCCAATTCACCCATCACGCCATACAGGGCGCTTTCCAGAAGAAGAATACGAGTGACGGTTTTCTGTGTTGCTCCAATACTGCGGAATGTGCCAATCACCGGCAGGCGGTCTAACGTAATGACCTGATAGCTGCTGTAAATGATAAAAACGCTCATGGTCAGAGAAAAGAAGCTGATTAGGAAAAACGGCATAGACTTTTGCCGGGCGTCCGCGGCAATCTGCGCCTCATTCACCACCTCGGATATCCGGTATTGACCGTCAGGCAAGGCGGCTGTCAGCTCATTTTTCAGCGCGGAGGTGGAAACGCCGTCGGCTGGCTCCACCAAAATTTTTGTATATCCATCCGTCTGGCCCAGCAAGCCGGACAGCGTTGCAACCGGCAAGAGGGTGGTCGCACCTCTCGTATGCCGCAGAAAAACCGTATCATAGGCGGCAATTTCAGCCACTTCTAACGAAACCGGCTGTCCGCCAATTCGTAATGTAATCGTGTCCCCCTGCGCTATTCCGTATTTTGAGGTAAAGCGGTCTGGCAGGATCACTTGATTCCCGGTAAACTCTGTGATCTCCCCGCCGTTTACCAGCCGGGGCGGATTGATCTCATTCAGGTCGGTCAAATCGGCCGCAATCAGATCCACCGTTTCGTAGTAGCCGTTCTCATGGTAGAGCGCCGCCCCCTCCAGTATTCCAACGCTGGCGCGGATGGAAGCGGATTTTGGCAGAATGTCGGCACGTATTGTCCCCTCTGCCGCTGTGATAGAGAGCGTTGCGCTGCCAGCCATACCCCGTGCCATTTTCCGTTGGGCGCTTTCATACGATGTGCCGATAGAAAATGATACAAACAGCAAAGTCGTGGAGAGTAAGATGGACAGCAGCATAACGGCGGTTCGCATTTTCCGCTCTTTGACGTTTGTGAAGATGTACTTCCATATAATTTTCAAAATGCACCTACTTTCTATTGGAGGCGGCATCCTCCAATGCGTTCTCGATTGCCTTCAATACGGTGTCACTGGTAAGCGTAGCACCGGATACCGCATCGACCTCTAACGATTGCTCGGAGCAAACGGCCCCGGCGATCTGTTCCGCCTGCTCCATATAAGCGTCCTTATGCTCCACAATCTCAATGCTGGTAATTTGATGATTTTGTACTTCGACTTTTACTACGGCAAAGAGGATTTTGTTTTGGCATACGCCGATGTACGCACCGTCCGCAACGGTATCAAGGTCAACCGTGCCAATGTGCAGCGGCTGTGGACGGAGCAGCACCGCCACAAAAAGAAAACAGGCACAGACCGTAGCGGCTGCCGTCAGCAGGCAGGGAATCGCTTTTTTCACCTTTTCTTTCATTCGTTCACCCCCTCCCATACAAGAAAAAGGCTGGCAGCTATCACGAAAACAATGATAGTCTGCCAACCTTAATCCAGCTTTCAGGCAACCTTAATTAACCTTAACTGTATGGAAATTCAATGTGAAAAACTGTCCCCATATTCGGTGCTGTGGAAACAGAAATCGTACCCCCATGCAACTCAATAACGCTCTTGGCAATCGCCAGCCCCAGGCCGCTTCCCTCTGGCTGTTGTGTACTCGTCCCTCGGTAATAACGGTCAAAAAGATGCTCTGCCACTTCTGGTTCTATGCCCTTTCCGTTATCCGCAACAGAAATTTTTAGCATGGCATTTGATGCTGATACACGCAGGGTAACTTCGGTATCCGCTTCACCATGCACAAAGGCATTGATGATTAAATTCCGAAAGGCTCTTGTCAAAAGCGTCTGGTCGAATGAATATTCGAAACCCACCTCCTCGTTTTCAAAATGGATTGTGCGATCTTCATATTCCGGGGTGTTCAAAATATCAATTGCCAGCTCTTTCAAAAAGCGGACAATATTTCTTTCCTCACGGTTTACAGGGAGCATCCCGCCTTCTAATTGATAGGTCAGCTTCAAATCGTCGATTAGCGTTTCCATATAAGAAACATTTTTGAGGGTAATCCCCGCGTATCGCCTGCATTGTCCAGGAGTAACGCCGCCATCTTCTTGAAGAATTTCTGCATAACCTTTGATGGGAGAAAGCGGCGTTTTCAAGTCGTGGGTGATGTTGGCAATCCACTCCTTACGCATTTTCTCTGTCTGCGACCGCAGTCCGTCACTGGCCCTGATCTCCGCATCAAGAGTATTCAGACTGCCGTACAAGTCATGGAACACGCCCTGATTTTGGACGGGGAGATAGCTTCGAGCTGATATTTCATAGATAGCGGTCGTCAGACGTTTGATTGCTCTGGATGTAAGGAGGCCGTAGAGAATACCCAAAACCAGGATAATCACCAGAAGCGCCAGCAGAACAGGCAGGACAACAGCCTTACCGCCTGCGAACCGTTCTCCGTTGACATACATCGTAATTTTGGCGACATCCACGGGAAAATACAAGAGATAGACATACTCTTTTCCATCATTGGACACGATGCCGCTAAAAACGGTTATACTGCTGTCCTCGGTGTAGACTGATTGAACAAGCCGCAGCAATTCCGCACTGGAATATGCGGTACGGGCCTGTTCCGGCTTTCGATAGCTGTAAATCTCATAGCCAGAGGCGTCTAAAATCTGGACGCCTACTGCATTTTCCTGTAATAATGCTATCCCTGCCTGCTTGATCTGCGGCAGGCCGTCTATGAAAATAACCTGGTGCTGAAAATCCTCTGTAAACACTTTGGGCCAGTCGCTTCTTGCTCTTGTGCCGTCCGGGGCTTGAATAGAAACCGTTAGGAAGAAAAGCCAACCGGCCAGCAAAAGCGTCCCAAGCAGAGATAGGAAAAAAATCAGGTAGATATGAAATACTGTGCGATAGCCTGATTGTTTCATTTAACTAATCCTCTTTTTGAGCTTATACCCCAGCCCTTTTATTGTGACAAGCTGCTGCGGGTCAGACGGAGTATCTTCAATTTTCTCCCGCAGGTGTCGGATATGCACCATGATCGTATTGTCACAAATGCTGCTATATTCGCCCCATACCTGCTCATAAAGGCGCTCTTTACTGATGATCTTATCTGCGTTTTCCATGAGATAGGACAGCAGCAAAAATTCCCGGCCTGTCAAACCAATTTCTTTCCCGTCCTTGTATAGCCGACAGCTTTCCTTATCAAGTGTAAGCGGCCCGGCTGCCAAGCAGGATTGTTCATTTACCGGCTGTACGGCTTGATATTGCTGGCGGCGAAGCTGGGCCTTGATACGAAACACCACTTCACGCGGGCTGAATGGTTTTGTGATATAATCATCGCCGCCGCAGGACAGGCCAAGAATTTTGTCAACATCATCACTTCTTGAGGAAAGAAAGAGGATGGAACAATAGGAAAATTCCCGTATTTTCCGGCATACCTCTAACCCATCCATATCAGGCAACATAATATCCAAAACGACTACATCAGGCTGAAACTGCTGACAGAGATTGACAGCCTCCTTGCCGGTAAAAGCCTTTTGGATTGACTGAAATCCCTCTCTCTGCAAAACTTCTTCCACCAAACCCACTATATCCTTTTCATCATCAACCAGTAAAATTTTATTTGTCATGTTTGCCTCTGCTTTCTTTTCTGCGGCCATCCATCGGACAGCAATAGGCTACTCCCTTATCGGCCATGATGGTTTCCTCCATTTGGACTTTACAAGAGTTCATCAGTCCCACACACACCATTTGGTCATGAGCCTTCAAATCCTCGATGGCTCCCGCCGCCTTCGCCATCTTCGGCATCACCCTGTCCATCCAGTCATTGGCAGTATTGTGAATGTTCAGCAGATGGACTCGAAATTTGCCGGTATCCACCAGCTCCCGGTACAGCTTACGCTGATGCTGTTTCAAGTCGGTCAACCGCGGACGGCCATATTTGCCGATGTCCATGTCCATCTCTACAGGTTCGGGGTCTACCGCCAAATTGGGAATGAAGTAGTCTCCAACTCAAATATAAGTCAATCTATTTTCCATTGTGATCCCCTTTCTCCCTTACGGGTCGTTGTCTGGCACCAGCGCGATCACATCGGCAATATCGCAGTTCAGCGCTTCGCAAATCTTGATCAGGGTCTGCATGGAGATATGTTCTCCCTTACCCATGTTGGCAATGTGATTCGTTGTCAAATGCGCCAGGAGCCGCAAATCCTTTTTTGTCAAGTTCTTGTCAATCAGTGTTTTCCACAGTGGTTTATAGCTGATTTTCATAGTCATTCTCACCTTTCCAGGCCAGAGCCGATAACGGGCGACCCTAGCAATATGGTCTATCAATCGTCATTCCGTCCTTATCAAGAAAATATAATTAAATATTCCTATTATTCTTATAAAACTTCTCATCATGCAGCTTGTTGGTTTTTTACTTAAGTCTATATCAATTTAGGCATTAGGTGGATGATGGCACTTGAATGAGCGCATAAAGAGTTTCAAGTCGTGCCCCCGTGAGGGGGCATCTCGCAACTCCCTTACACGAATTCGCATATTACACGTTTCAAACTTTACTACTTATATTTAAGGCCCATTAAGTTGCGGTTACGGTGGTATTTCCGGTAAAACTTATTATTATGCGCGTGTAAAAGCCGCTAATAGCGGGATACGATTAGCAGCAGAAAAGCGGCAGCCTGGGGCTATTCGGGCGGCCCTGTCGACACGGCGGCTAGTAGCAAAATAGCGGGGGAATTCCTCCCCCGCCATGAATTAATATTCCAGTCGACGCATCAGCTCCGCCGGGATTTCTGGCCCGGACAGAAGTTCGACGTCCACACACAGCTCGTCGGGGCTCGGTGCAGAATCCGGGTCGTAGTAGGTGTCGAAATCACCTACGCTATGCCGCCAATCTGCAGCCTGACTAAGGCAGCGCAGTACGTCCTCCACCTTATATGTTTCGGAATCTTCATCGTACGGCAGGCGTCCGGATTCAAAAAAGGCATTTGCCCAATCCGGTTGACCCCATTCATATATGTAAATTTCCACCGTTCTATTTCCGTCAGTCAGTTTCATTTTCGTGCCCTCCGCTCAACCGTTTTCGTATTCGCAGTGAATTTTCACTGCGAACGCCAATTCCTTGGCCAGTTCTTCCGCGCTCATTTTGTGCGCGGAGTTGCAGACTTTGATTAGATCCGGGTCGGTGCTTACGGTGTACCCATCCACCGATTGGATCACGCGGAATTTGCCAGTCGCGAGGTTTGCAAAAATCTCGTCGGTGTGCCCCGAATATTCGGGGTAGGTCTGCGTCTGCGCCGCTGTAGCGGCGATTTCCGCACGTGTGAATCTCTCCAAGATTGCATTGATGTTTTCCATTTTCGTTTCCTCCTATTTTCCGGGGGACTTGCTGTCCCCCCTCAACGTGCTTTCATTATATCAGATTTTTCCGATTTTGTCAAGAGCTTTTTCGGAAAATCTGAATTTTTTTAGGGGGCCAGGGACAGATCCGGCGAGCACCCGGGCTCGTCGCTAGCCACCCAATGCGCTAGGCCGCGCCGGATCAAGTCCAGCACGATTTGATCCCGGACGTTCCGCAGGCGGTCCCGCTCTGTCTGGCCAGGGACCGTGGGGACCACCGCCACCCGGTACTCGTATAGGCACTCATACTCCTGGTACTCTGGCCCGGGGATGATCTCAGCATTGCCGTAAAAGTCCGCGGCAACCCCGAAAAATAATGTATCGCACTCATACCCGTAGCAAACTAAGTTTAATTTAAATCTTTGCATTTTAATGCTGTCCTTTCATTTTTTCCTTTGCAGCTGTCCAAATCTGGATTGCATCATCCAGATTTTTGCTGCTCCCGTACCGGTGGGATGCGCCCCCGGCCCGCAACGCCACCACCCAGGATCGGTTAGCCCGATCCCAATGGATCCCTCGATACCCCTTCGCGCGGATTCGGTCTGCTTCGCTCGGTTCTGCCGTGTCTACCGGGATCGGCTCTGCAGGCTCCAGCAGCTCCAGGGGGTTATCAGCTCCCAGGGCCGAAGCCACCAATTGCAGCGAATCAACTCGTGGCTGCCGGTCGGCGTATTCAATCCCCTGAATCACTGCCAGGGACACCCCCGCGCGGGTTGCAAGCTCTTTTTGTGTCAGCCCGGCCGCAATTCGAAGTTGTGCAGCCCGGGTCGCCCCCCGGCTGCCGCGCCGGGGGGATTTATAATCATGGCTCATAGTATCATTTCCTCCCTTTCGAGGCGCGTGGCAAGCTCTGCCAGAGCTGGGTTGGCGTAGTCTTCCAGCTCGGCATTCTGCCGAACTGCTTCGACGAACTCCCGGATAAATGCCCCGCTGTTCACCCGGTACCACTCCGGCATTGGGCGGAGGTCCCCATCACAGCTCCACACCTCTCGAACGTAATATCGATGTTCGCCGGTGTACAGGAATTGTGTGCGGCGCACGTACGCGCCACCGTTCGTATTCTCTTCCCGCCCTGCGGTGTGGTCCGCGGTCACGATGGAGAATCTCCCATCTCCATCGTCCAGCAGGTCCCCCAAAGCCTCCACCAGCTCTGGGGGTACCTGCACACCGGAAGGGGACGGATCCGGATCTACTTCATAATAATCATTATAAAGCAGATTCACAATTTCGCTGAGCACGTCTCTGTCTCGCCCAGCGAAATCACTCTCCCAGAGTTCTTCTCTCTGGAAGTGCCCGTCTGGTGCTTTCCGGTAGGCATATAGGCAACTGTCGTCGCCGAAATCTGCCCACCCGGACGAATGGTACATCTCCCCTGCCAGCCGGAAGGAGACATAGCCTGACCGGACATGAAAGCCGTCTGGAAGCGTAGTTTCCCGGCTGTGGAAGATAAAGTTCCTGGGCCGCCGGGCTTCGAATTCGCGGGACAGCTGCTGATCAGCATCCTCTATCCACGCTTCGATGCCCTCGAAGTCGGGCCTATCTTCATACTCCCGGTAAAAGGCCCCAGACGATAGGCCTATGCCAATGGGACTGGCCGGGTACCATGTGTACTGGCCCCCGGAATGATCCGCCCAGGGGACAAAGTATTTTAGCTCCACGGGGACCCCATCTACAGTCCCCTCAACTCGCAGATCCCGCTCTAAAAGATGAGGTCTGTCGTCGTCAACAACTACGCTTTTCCCACAAACATAAATCTTTTCCATTTTCCGTACTCTCCTATTTTCCGGGGGACTTGTTGTCCCCCTTACCGTGCTTTTATTATATCAGATTTTCCCTATTTTGTCAAGAGCTTTTTTCGGAAAAACCTGAAATTTTTAGCCAATCTCAGCCGGGTCCACCTCGTGGAACTCGCCGCTTTCGTAGCGGACGTACCCGCGATCCGACTTCCCGCCCCGGTAGTCCTTCTGGCCGTAGGTGTACACCTGGCCTTCAACGGGGTCGGACACGTACAGATTCCCGGCTTCACCTTTGCCATATGCGCCGGTGTATCCGCCGACTTTTTTGCTAAAGTCGGGCTTTGTCGTCCCGGGGAGCACTGGGGCAACCCAAGGGTTGCTGTACCGGCGGTGGTTAAAGCTTTCGTATGTCTTGATGGTCTTCATTTTCATTTCCTCCTATTTTTCGGGGACTTGCTGTCGCCCTTAACGTGCTTTTATTATAGCAGAAATTTCAGATTTTGTCAAGATCTTTTTCTGAAATTTCCGCACCTTTTACGCAAAAAAAAATTTGCCGGGGGACTGGCCCCCCGGCGCTTCGCATCAGTCCCACGCCTTCCCGTCGCAGTAGGCATCCCAGGACTTTTCCATTTCCGCGATCACTGTAGCGTGGTCCTCGCCATTGATGGTCCGCTCTTCCGCGTCGCGGCCTGCTTTAGCCTTCACGTAGTGTGCAGCACATCCCCATTCCCGGGCTTTCAGGTAGGCCGCCGCGCGGGGGTATTTGGCCTTCAGCGCGTCGATATCCACGTTTGGGCGGGGACCAACGCCGAAACCTCCGCAAGCATTGGGGCCGCTGAAGGACGCGTTAAAGCGTCTGTGCCATTGATTCATTTTCTCCTGGGCTTCCTGGATCTCCACGAGCCCCTCGATGGCGTCGATCTTTGACTGCCGCTCCTGCAGGGCCGCCCGCTCGGCCTCGCGACGGGCCTGCAGTTCTGCCACGATTTCAGGCTTCCGGGCTTTAAAGAAAGCCTGTGCCGCAGCTCTCGAGATCTCCGCCGGGACACGGGCAACGTAAATCTGCCCAGCAGGGGCCGGGGAGACCCCGCAGGCCTCAATAATTTCGCTAACGCTCATCTCTTCAAGATTCTTTTTCATTTTTCGTTCCCTCCAGTTCTCCAGGGGCTTGCCGTCCCCCTCGATGTGCTTTTATTATATCAGATTTTTCCGATTTTGTCAAGAGCTTTTTAAAAAAAAAAAAATTCTTGACACGCGCCGCGCAGTGTGCTACAATATGCGTGCATAGGATATGCCATCCGGTAATATCGATGTTAGTTGTAGTTCCCAATCGTCTCTTGTTCGTGGTATGGGACTATAACTAGTCAGTCGCATTTTGCGACTGTGGATTGAAACAAATTAACTGCGCAAGCAAAAAGAGCGATGTTGCACAGGCATCGCTCTTTTTGCTTATTTTATTATCAGCGCTTTTCGGTCTGGAGTCGATAGAGGATTACGGCCAACTCCTGCCTCGTTACGGGCTTATTCCACGCATAATCGCCGCCGCCAATGCCCTGGATCAGGCCAGTTTGCTTCGCCCACTCTGCAGCCTCCGTCGCCCACTTAGCGGGCTTATCGCCCGTGCCAGCCCCCTTCATCAGCTGATCCACCGCGTTGTGTGCTGCTTCATTGGCAATTTCCTTCACTTTTTCTTCAGTCATTTCTTGTGGTTCTCCTTTACTGTAAATCGGTTTTCCGGTGGGGTCAAACACACTGTATCCAGCGGGGCACACAGCTATAGCCCTATTCAGATCCACGAACGCGCCGATCTGACTATCTTTGTCGGCCCATGATTTGCGCACCCGATACCAAGGCTTAGCAGTGGACCACATCAGTTTTGCAACGTCCGCCCGAAAATCAGTCATTGTCACCCCGTAGCGATCCCACCAGTGGCCCACATCGGCGTGGTTGCTGGCCACGCCCCGTCGTGCGCCTTCCGCGTGGCTGATTACTACGCCATCCGCCAACGGATCCAACTTGTACGCGCTGCAGATGTGCGCGGTCAGCTCAACGGCGGCATTGTATGTTTTCTCAAAGTAGTTGCGATCATTTAAGCCGTCCTCGCAAATTTCAAAGGCTACATGTGTGTTATTGGCATCGGCCCCGCAGTGCCAGCCCCGGTAAGTCCAGGGTAGCGTTTGGTAGCACTGGATATTGCCGTTTTTATCCTTTCCGATAAATGCGTGTACGCATGCTCCCAGTCCAGATTTGTTCCAATGATTGTTATACTCATTCTTCCCGATGATTCCATCATCTGGGTAAAGATATCGACGGAGAGTGGGGTTGTTCGCCCCGGTGGAGTGCACCATCACCCCCTGTGGCCCACGCTGCTGGAAGGTTGTATACCGGCTATCTGCTTTATTGATATTTCGCTGATAGCAGTCATTATTTGTCAAGTAACACTTTCTAATTTCCACGGCATTACTCCTTTTTAATCAGCTGCTTGCCCAGCTGATCCGCGCCGGTGGCGGCCAGGCCGGACACAACGCCCACGGCCAGGGCCGTCAGCACATCTCCTGCCGGGAAATCGGGCATTACGTACATTCCGACAGCCCCCAACGCTGCCCCGGCGGTGCCCACGATGCAGGGGATCCACTTATTGTCCAGGCCGGTGGCCTTGATGATTTGGCCGATCAGGTAGCAGATTACAGTGATTCCGGCCACGCTTGCAATTCCAAAGTCCATAGTTTTTTTACCTCCTTAATGATGTGCATTTTTATTCAAGTGTTTGTCGAGTGTATCATGCGCCTTAGTTACATTGCCGTTTGCCCCCAGCTGCTTCAGCCCGTCCAGGCATGCCAGAAGCGCATAACAAATCACTTGCTGCTCTGCTTTTATATTGCTGATTTCTGTATCTTGCACTTGCTGACGGTCCACCCACCGGGACACCCGGCGGAGCAGAGCCAGCAGTCCGCCCAGGGCGGATACCACAGCCGCTAATGTTATAATGGTTTGAGTAGTAACAATCAAATTACGTCATCTCCCGGTGAGTAGTTAAAAGGTATCTGATAGTGCTGCACGAGTGGCCCATCACTCGGGTCGCTTACTTTCCACACATTGAGTTGATTATCCTTTCTGTCAATCAGCACAAAGAAGAACGTAGTGTCTGCAAACCAGTCGAATGTAGAGACTAATAATGTACCGTTTAGATATAAATACCCGTCGTGATGTGTGTGGCCGTGCAGGCTGCATAGTAGATCTGTGGTACATCCACTAAAGTCATAATCGTGCGCCACACCGTCACTATCTGTAATGGTCCCGGTGCCCTTTATTTTTCGTGCAGCAAAAAAAGCATCGGTGTTCACGTTGGAAATTCGATGGAACGAATTACTTGTCTGCCCGGTCGGATATATCCATTTTTCAGGATCTGACAAAAGCGGAACGTGTGATACTATGATAACGTCATATCCGTCGTTTTTTGAAAGTTCGGCAATGAGCCACGACATTTGTTCGGTGGAAATGCGGAACACAGAACGGCTTGTTGTATACTCAAAGCACGATATTACAACATATTTTACGTTGAAATAATCGTCGTGGACTACGAAATATCCGGCATTATTATTTCTTCGCGCATATATGTTCTTGAAATACCGTGACAACCGGGCCTGATCCGGCACTACAGTATCTGTATCGCTTACATCATGATACCAGGTGTCGTGATTCCCAAAAACATCAAGACGTTTGCTATATGGTATCCGTTTATAGCAAGATAAGTAATTATCCAGCTCTGTACACTCTGTCAGCGGATGTTCAGCGTCAGCGTCGGACCAATGATCTGCCACGACATCACCCAGATTGATAATTTTGCTGATCTCATACCAATTGATATTGTCAGACAAAAAATTAAACAGTGGTAGCCCTGTATTCAGCCGTCCGTGCTGGTCCGTGTGCAAAATCACTGGAATCTTGCGAATATCACCGTTGTACTCTCGCATCCATTCATTGCGCGCGGAGATGATTGCATCGGCAAACGCCCCGGCTAAGTATTTGTTGGATGCTTCCGGTGTGAGCGCGGCGGGCATAGCGTCGTAGTCCATAGCGTAGTCAGCATCCACGGACAACCCGGTAGTCGAAACTTCATCGCTCAGCCAAAATTTTACATTGTTGTTAAGGTACTCGACAAAATTATCATTAGATATGGCCCAGCTCGGTTTTGCTATCCATAAGCGATACTTATATCCAGCCTGCAGTGTATAGGGCTGTCCGATGTAAATCTTATTAATCCAATAGTTTGTCGTGGGTTCCCCATCTAATGTGAATGTGCCGATATGGGCCCCCGCGGCATCGTACCGGTGAATATCTAGGTCCAGTGCGACGGTGGCGTCGGTGTTGTAGTCGGGGTTGTCCAAAAATTTAAACACTAGTGCAAGCTCCGTTGCATCCACTGCAGGGTCCGTTGCGTACCGGGTTGCCACTACGCCAGCTTCAAATTCCCCGGTATCAAAATGCAATTGTCCTTTTTTAATTTCTACATTGATCGGCGTAAGTTCTGGCTCTTTTTCGGTAATGCAAGTGATGATCACATCCCCGGTCACGGCAGGAATAGTAATGCTGGCCTGGGCCGCGTCGTACACGGACGCTGTAATGTTGATTCCGCCCATCAGCACCTTAACACTTTGCAGTGTGTAGTTCTCCGCGACGGAGAATGAGGTGGCCAGCGGCGCGCCCGCCCGGATGGATGGTTTAGCGCTGCCCCAGATTATGCCAGCGCCGTCATACGTTACGCTAAAGTAGTCCACAGATCCGCCGCCACTGGCAAGCACCTCATTCAGCGCGGCCACGATACTGCTTTTATCAGTAGTGTCCAGCTCTGTCAGGTCGCCTATTTTGGCGGCTAGCGTGTTCGCGGCGTTGTCGAGTTTATCCAGCAGGATCCAGTTCGCCCCCCGCCGCATAAATCTGTACATTCCGGCTGTAATATCTCCTGGGGCAATTCGTTCATTTGTGATACGATCAAGTACTAAAAGTTCTGTGCCACCATAATTTAATCTTACGTTTTCAGCCGTGTTATCGTGCAAAAATCTCACAGCCAGCACAGCGCCCTCCAGCGGCGAAAATCCAGCTACGGCAGCTACCTCCTTGGATGCTACGTCTGCGGCTGTGGTGCATCCGGCAAATGCGTTAATTGGCAGTTGTACTACCCCTGTCCGATTATTTATGCTCGATACACCAATGTTGACAGCTACATTGCCGTTAGCGTCGGGGTCTTTTCCATTTACCTGCCTCACACATTTTCCTATCGCGGTATTTAATGCAGCAATTGCGGCATTAATCGCACCGATCGTTTGATAATTGTAGTAGCTCCCCGACGGTGTAGTGCCCTCTGCAGGGGAGGCCTCCACCTCGATCACAAATGTCGCGGTCCCCAACAGCTCTGCCCCGGCCGTAAAGGCGATATCGGCGTACACTTCCCCGGGGCAGGTCAGCACTTCAGCAGCAAGATTTGCGGTAAAGTTACTCGATCCGCTTGTGATCTCACAGGCGGGTGTAGTTCCATCCGGTAGCGTATCATATAATCCGGCGTTTCTGTCCGGCTTGCGAAAGCGGATCAGCCCCTTCACGCCATTGGGCGGTGTCCAGGCCACACCGCCGCAGTACAGTTCTACAGCTACAGCCCGCGTCCCGGTGTCGCCCTGTTTGGCGTACACCCGGGGCGGTTCTCCTCGCCGCAGCAAATCCAGTTTAATGGATTGTGTAGTTGTCATGTGTTTTGCCTCCTAATCAGGTCTGCAATTGTCCCATCCAGAGTCTGCCGTGCGTTGCCTAGCTCGATGCCGCTGTATTTATCCCGCAGCACGTCGTATTCTGTTCGTATCACTTTCGCAGTTGCGTCCACTCCCAATTTAGGGTAGCGCACCGTAACTGTGTCGCACAGATTAACGCGCTCCAGGGGCGCTAGACTAGCGTATTCGGCTGTGTGCCACAGCGCGGAAAATTGGACCAGGATTGATACCGTCGGCACTGTCTGCCGATTGGCATTTAAGTAGCTCCTCGCACGGTTCCGCAGCTGGTCCGGCGTTGGGGGGTCGTCAAAGTCGCTTGTAAAGTCTACCACTTTAATGCGGTGATAACTGTATCCGCTACCGGATGACACATACCGCTCCGGAAGTTGTACAAGTGTGTCCCCTGCCTCGGTATCGTCCCGATAGTAGTACGGGTAGATAGCTGTGCACATTGATTCAATGCTTATTTCCTGTTCTAGCGTGGTGATGTTCTTACTGTAAGCTACGACAATCCCGCGATCCTCACCCCGGGCAGCATGCAGGCGGACGCTATACCGGTCAAATTCCAATTCGCCGCCATAGGTATCAATCAGGGATCCCTCTTCTCCGCCCAAGCGGGCCCGAATGGTAGATGGCACAATTTGCGTATACGTCTTCCCGCTCAAAATGTCCGTGGTAAAATTAAATGGGTTATCCCCTGTCGATTCTGTCTTAAGCCCTGCAATGGCTGTGACTGCAGTTGGCGCGTAATACGGGGCCACCCCGATATGATTAAGCTGATAGCTTATATGCTCGGCGGCCACCCGGGCAGTTCCGGCGGAGCTGGGATAAATGCCATATATTCTAAATGGTTGCCATTGCGCAGTGTCATTTTGGGGTGCTAGTATGATGCGATCAACTTCTAACTCATCGTAATGTAATCCGCCTACCGGATATAACATTTCAAGTTCAAATGCCCCGTTTCGCTCTTCCGTCACGACGCACTCTATTGCATCGGGCAGCGCACCCAGGCCCATTGTCTTGAACTGTCGCTCGCCCGCTTCATACAAAATCGGATAACTCATAGATGCCACCACCTAGGTACTATACTTAGTTTAGCTTTTGGAGCGCTCCCGTCGTCAATCTCCGCTTTTCGCGACATGCTAATTATATTTTCACCAGGCTCCAATGTTGGAAAATCAGTTAGCACATCCAAGTAAGAATTTAGATTAGTATCTCCCCTGTGCATATTCATCATTTCGCAGTCCACCTCTGCCCGGTCCATTGTTGAGCAGCGCAGTCGCTTGATCCCGGCGGCATTTTGCACTGTCACAATTTGTGATGCCCGCCCCTCAATTCGGATCAATGGCCACGCTGCAAATGGGTATGGGTTGTAAATCACGCCCAGGCCAGTCGTGTCAAAAGATCCATCTACGACTGGCAGCACAATCGGTTTTTGTCCCTCGTCAGTGTACAACTGTGGTTTACAGGCGAACGTGATTGTGCCTTTCCCGATTTGCCGCCCTTGCCCGATGTAGGTAAATTCTAGGGGGCCAACGAAAGTCGCGCGGCGGAAGACTCCAGGCAAGTAGCTATCCCGCAAGTCTGCGTATCCTCCCACCCCATATAGCCAGCTGGATATAAGCGATCCTTGTGCTGGCCCGCCTTCAAAAAAGCAGTCGTAACTCACTAATGCGTTGCTGTATCCGCCCTGTTCCACAAGCAAGTCTCCCGCGCGCCCCGGCACAGTAATCCACTCAATTTGTCGTTCTGGGAGGCTGTACACCGGCGCGGTCTGATTATACATTTTGTAATCAGTAGATCTCCGCCCATTGAAGCTAAAGTAATTAGGTCCCTTCAATTGCAAGCCTCCTCCGCACCATCGTTTCCAGCTCCCGGCTAATCTGCCGTGCTGTGGCCAGCGGTGAACCCGCCCCACTCACGTCAATTCGTACGTCAAAGTTTACGCTCCGTCGGTTTCCTTGATCGCGCGCCCCAGCCCCCCTGCCCAGGGCTTGCATCCGCCGCACCGCCCCGGCCAGCATGGCGGGTCTCCGCAAGGCATCCTGGGCACCCAGCAGTTCAGCTGCTTGCTGCTTTGCGGCTTTGCGCACACGCGGGGTGCCCCTCTTCAGGCCGATCTCCAGGCCTTCCCCGTAGTATTCGCCAATCTCAATCGCTTTCCGGGAGGGGGAGTACACGGCCAATTCGCCCCGGGCAGCCTTATCCAGGGCTCCTGCAATCTTATATCCGGCATCTCTTGCGGCATCGATTTTAGATTGGATTCCTGCGTTCAGGCCATCTCCGTAATATTCGCCCACTCTCTGCCCGGCTACGTAAAAATCTTCAGCAGACTCAGATAGTGCGGTTGCAGTAATATCGACTTCATCGAGTACTTTGTACCTCGTTCCATCGATACCGGTTGCCATGCCCTCATTCCAGTCCTCTGCGATTCCAGTGGCATCGTACTTAGCATCCGCGTACTTGCTTAGCACTTCTGCATAGCCGCGTTCGGCCTCGATTACCATTTCTTTTGTATAGCCTTTTACACCGTTTTCAAAGTTCTTGCGTGTCTTTTTCGCGGCCCGCCCCGCCTCGACGGCTTCAGCGTATAGGCTATCCAGCACTTGTTTTGTGGCCCCGTCAACGCCGTCACCGTAGTCTTGATACGCGCCTGTCTTTTTATCCAGTAGGGCTATGGCCTCATCTGTCCGCCCCTGCGCGGCTAGTGCGGCAGCATCCTCATACCGGTCAATGGCAGTGAGGTAATTTTCAAGGTTTTTGGCAGATTTATCTAGCTCAGCTTTAATACCTTCCTGTGTTTCAACCGCTGCTTCATACCGGTCTTTCGCGGCCTGCCGTTCCTGCTGCAGCTCAATTTTTCGGGCAGTGTTGTTTTCAGATTCTGCCCGGCGCAGCTCGTCCATGATTCGTATGGATTCCTGGTGCCATTCGTCTTCCACGTCGGCTGCAGCCCGGCAGGCTTCGGAGTACTCCTGCTGCCACATCGCGGTTTCTTTGTACGCGTCGCCTTTGTTTTTTATTGCTGCAACATAGTCTTCCTCGTAAGCTTCCAAAAGCAGTTCTGCTTTTTTCTTCTCAATCGCGTTTTCTACACTGCTCGCAAGTTCGCCATACTGCTGGATGAGGTTTCCATTCATGGAATACTCAGTCCCAAGAGCGTTGTTTAACTGGCCCAGAATAAATTCAACTCTGCCTTTATTCTTTTCCTGCACAACACCATTGGCATCAGCCAGTGTAAAAAGCTCATCTGCCAGTTCTTGTACATGGCCCATTTCGGCTTGCGACTGGGCAATTGCGTCCTGGGTGGCCTGCTGTTGTTCCCGAAAAGATTCTGCTGTCTCCCGGGCTTCCTCAGATAGCTTTCGTTCAGATTCCGAAAGCCGATCGAAAGCGGTTTCTGTGTCCTTGCTAGCGGCCACGATTCCGACGATTGCGCCCGCCAGGGTCAGCGCTGCACCTATGGCAAGCCCAATGGGATTCACTTTCATCGCAGCGTTCAACGCTTTTTGGGCCGCCACTTGCAGCCATGTGGCTACGGTAAGCCCTTCAGTCGCCGCTTTTGCCCCGATCGCAACGGCTTTGTATGCCCCCAATCCTGCCGTTGCTCCGCCGGTCAATCCGATTATCACAGGCATATTCTTGTGCGACCAATCTGAAAACTTTCTTAGTCCAGGGATAAACTTCTTCTGAATAAAGTCAGTTACCTTCTTCAGAGGTTTTTCTGCACTTTCCAGAAGTTCAATGCCCAACTCTTTGATGTCCACCACTACGGGTTCTACCGCGTCTCCTGCCTCTGCCATAGCGGCGTTCAAGCGTTCCTGCACTTCGTTGGCGTGGATCACTTGTTCATTGGTTTTTTTGTATGTATCTGCGGCCTCGCTGTACATCTCGTTCAGCGTTTCGGTAATAAGTGTTTGGCGCTCCTGCTCAGTGCTGCACTCCGCCAAAGCGATATTGAAAAAGTCCTCAGCAGATTTAGCATCCATCACGGACTGATTATAGGCTTCTACGGCTTCGCACTGCGCCTTTTTAGCTTCATACTCAAGCTGTTCAGCTTCTGTTAATCGGTCAACTTCGTCAGCAGTCAGTTCTGTAAATTCAACATTCTGCTTAAGCTGTACGCCAAAGGTTTCGCCTTCTTTCGTGGCCCAGTTCAATGCATCAGCCAAGTTGCCTGTGATCTGCCCAGTTTTGGCCGTTTCATTCGCTGCTTCAGTCAGCCCCTCAATCGGCAGCGACGCGCCGAATGTGGCGTACACACCTGTCAGGGTTTCAGTCCACTTATTTAGTTCTTCTTCAGTATCGGTTAATTTAGCGAGATGGTTCGCCGCTTCAACAGCCTGGTCCGTGTCGCCTAATACACTTTGCAGGGATTTATATGTTTCTCGGGCGGATTCTTGCGTGTGCCCGGACGTCTCAAACGCCGTGTCCAGCTTGCCCAGCTCCCGGCGATAGTCTCTCGTTTTCTCTCCTAGCGCGATAATCGATGTCAGCGCTGTCCCGGCGGACACCGCGGCAGCTTTCAGCCCCTTAGCGGCCTTCTCTCCCGCCTCTTTCAGCGCCTTATTCTCAGGGGCAGCCTTTTTAGCCGCTTCCCCCTCAGATTTCACAGCGGATGCCGCTTTTCCAGCCTGCTGCTTTAGGTCATCGCTTGCACCCGTAGCGCGATTCTGCGCGTCAGTGTACTCCTTCATCTTCGACTCGGTCTTGATGATTTCACGCTGCAGTGTACGCAATTGCTCGGGGCTCGCAGGTGTGCCAAATTCCTTTGTCACATCCCGCTGCTGCTTCTGCAGCAGCTTCAGCGCGTCTCGGACTTTATCCACTTCCGGCTGCAGGGCTTTGTACTCTTCTGATTCCGGGCCATCCTCTTCAGCAATGGCCCGCTGCTGCTTCTGCAGCTGTTTTAGCTGCTCTTTCAGCTTGTCGGATTCCTCTTGTAAGGGTTCATATCGCTTCTTCCATTTATCATAGTTTTTGGAAGACTCGATTGCCTTATCATTTGCAGCATGAAGGGCCTCCAGCCTCTTGCTAGTCTGCCCAATCACTTCAGCTAAAATCTGCTGCTTCTGGCCTAAAAGCTCTGTATTTTTCGGATCCAGCTTCAGCAGCCGGTTCACATCCTCCAGTTCGGAGGATAGCCCACGGGACTGCTTATCTACGCTATCCAGCGCTTTGCCTAATTTAGTGGTATCACCGCCGATCTCCACCACAAGGCCCTTAATTTTGCTGTTCGCCATGGACTTTTCCTCCTTCCTGGGTTGCTAGCGCTCGCAGACTTTCCCGATCCGGTTCCGTCTGCTCCATGCGCCACGCTTTATCCAAGTATTCCTGTCCGGCTTCAGTTCGGCACAGATACTGAATGTATGCGTCGTGGCGCAAAAGTAAATAATCCAGTAAGCCCAACTCATCCACATCCGGCAAACTGATACGTGCGTAGTCGCACACAAGTTTTTTCCAAAATGTAAGGGGCTGATATTCATGTCCACCCGCGGCACCGGATCCCATAGGGCACCACGGGAGTATCAGTTTTTTTGGTTCTGGATTTGTTCAATAAAATTTGTATAAGCAGTGAAAAACTCATACAAATCTGTCGCCGAAAGCTCGTAACGTGACAGAAGATCCTCGCCGGTGATCTCCAGTCCCTGCCGGTTGCAGCTCAGCAATCTTGCGCACAGGCCGTACACCGCCTTCGCGGCCGCTGCATCGCCGCTTCCCAGCACGCCCTCCAGCGTGGGAAGCTCCTCTTGCAACTCCTCTGTCAGGGCTACAGAGGGCGGCAGCACTTTAATCTCTACGCCGCCTCGCAGCTTCACGGGCAGCACGGGCAGTTTGTGCCCGGAAAAATCCAAAGTCTTCATGCCACAGCTCCTTATTCAACGCCTTGTACGGATGTAGTAGGAGGATATTCAATATACTCAATCAAGGTTCCGTTGCTGTCGTGGGGTTCAGCAGCAAATGTTGGCTCTACCAGGGAAGGATCAGACGTGGCGTATGTAAGCGTAAGACCCGCAGTGTTATTACCCACGATCATGATAACAACATCACCCTTTTCTTTGTCTTCGTGTGCAAAACACACCACGTACCGCTTGCCCTGTGCGTTTCCGGCACCGCCGATTTTTACCGTCCGTACGCCGTCTTTCTCGGTCACCTGGCACCGATCAATCAGTTTCTGCAGCGTCATGCCGTCCCAGGTGATAAGGCCCAGCTTCAGTTCGGCGGTCTCCTCGGTGACCACGGTCTTGGACACCATGCCCAAATCGTCTTTGACGGTCTCGGTGTCTGCCGTGTAGGTAAGGGCTGCACCGCCTTTGATCCAGCCCACGCGGTTTTCCTCTGCGCGGATTGTGTCTACATCAGGGATCTCGCCCTCGAACACAGCCATATAGGCCTTGCCAGATCCCAACGTGATTGTATTTTTATCTCGTTTTGCCATGCTAATATCCTCCTTTTTCGGTGAATTCAAATTCATACACTACTTGATATCTCTGTTCATCCTGCAGCCAATACCGATCCTGCTTGTCCCACTGCAGGCCGCGCGCTGCGAGGGCCGTTTCAACTGTCGCTTCTGCGGCATCATCCGGCGCAGCTTCATATAGCTCCAACGTTAGCGCATGCGTCCGCAACGCTGGGATCCCGTCCGGGCCGTCGGTGCTTACATCATCCGTGTACACGATATAGCTGCCCGCGGGTGGGGCAGGAAATCGCGCCCGGCGGAAGGGGATCCCCGTACCGGATAGCATTTCACTTATCATCTCCGACAAGAGTTTCCACCTCCCGCTCATAATCCGGTAGCACTTGATCCAGTGCATTTTTCAAAAATGGGTCCGCCCGGGTCCGTCCCCCGTCTCTCGTAGCGTGGCCGTGCACAAGCAAATGTGCAAGCCGGTGGTCCGGCGGACGCACGCACCAAAAATAGTGCCTTTGCCGCACCTGTCCGCGCCCATAATCCTGTTGCTCCATTTTGATGGATTTCGCAAAAGATCCACGCTTCCCCCGGGGGGCCGTAGATTTCGTCAGCTGCACCAGTCGCTTCATAGCTTTTAGCGCGGCGGCGTTCATCCGGATTTGCAAGGACGCCAGGTAGCCGCTCAGCTCCTGTTGGATTGCATCCGCTAAATCATCAGGCGATACTCTTCTATACGACATAATATCGCCCCCTAATCGTGATCTCGCGGTGTTGCTCCATAAAATCATCCCAATCGGTGATTTTAAATGCGCGGTCCCGGTACAAAATCCGAAACGGCTGCGGGCTATAACGCAGGGCTTCAAGCTCGGAGAAATACCGCACTTTAAATATCAGATCGGCGTGGTATTGGTCTGCTCCGGCGGCCATATCAGTGTTGCCGTTCGACTTGTTCACGCACGCATGCAAGCGGTATTTATCAGTCCACGCCTCAGTGTCGGGATCCTGCACTTGTATGATAATCGGCTTGTCATACGCCATCTCCTGCCGCCTCCCTTGCTTTCCGTAGCTCAAGCCGCAGCTGCAGCTCCATACTCGCCACCAGTTGGCGGGTTGCGCTCGCCACTTTGGCGCTAGTCCCCCGATTGCTGTACAAATCATCCAGGTAAATTTGTGTCAGCATATCCACCCGGGGATCATCCCGTAAATAAACATCTACGTCCCTGCCCACAGCCCCGCGAACCGTCTGTTCGGCGGCGGCAAGCGCTGCTTGCACGTTGGCGGTCACAGCGGCATCCGCATAATCAATTCCTAGATATAATTTTGCGTCCTCTAAAGTTACCACTCCACCACCTCCATCGGGGCGCGGGCGGTTTCCCGCCCGCTAAAGCTGCATTTAGCCCTTATCGGATCCACCGGTACCCGCCGCCGCTGCTGCAGGCGTCAGGGCCAGCCGGACGATTGCATTGGCGTCAAGCACCTTATAATCGGCCCGCATAATCGCCCGAACTGCAATCATATCCTGTGAGAATAAGTTAATCGCAGTATCACCACTGCCAACAGTGGCCTCAGAAGACTGTGCAATGGAGGTCAGCGCCCGATCATACTTGCGGCAGTACTCATTCAAATCGCCCAGGATGAAGGGCAGTGCGCCGCTGGATTCATTGGGGAGGATGGCATCAGGCAACACGGTAACTGGGTACACTGTCGCACCGGCGGCAAGCTGCAGCTGCATAGGATTGGCCGGGCTGGCCGATAAGAGATATCTGCCGTTTGCATCCTTCAGCGTGTCCAGCCAGGCCAGGCCGGAATCATTAGTGATCACACGGCTACCGGCGCGGTACAGGCCCAGGGTCACCGTCAAGGCCTTCTTGATATCGTCCAGGCCAGTGGCGGCGACGGCAGTTTTGTTTTTCACCAGGGCCAGAATTTCTTTATTGTCAGTGGCAATTGTCTGCTGGCCCAGCCATTCAATCAGGATATTCAGGATATTGGTGTCACTGTCGGCAAGCAATTCCGCCGTGACAGGCATAAACCCAGCATACTTGGATACGGTATATGTGAGCCGTTCAAACTGCGGCGCAGTCACTTCAGAGATCACACCGGCCTCATCTACTTTTGCAAAGCCTGCGCAGGTGGCCCGCTTCTGATAAGTCCGCGCTCCGGTCAGCGCGTTAACGCGCTCCACAGAAATCAAGGGCAGCAGGGTGGCGTGGGCTTCCACCCAGTGATTGATCTGCGTGCTGATATCCTCTGGCACGGTGTAGCCACCGGCGGCGTCGGTACCCTCGTTCATGTACTTTGTCATTGCGCGTGCCCGGAAGGCCTTCAGGAAGGCCTGCGTGGCGTCCACAGCTTTGGGGGCTTCAGGATCCGGCGTCGGTGTGGCCCCGGCAGTGGGCACATGTGCCTTTTCCAGATCATCAAGCTGCTTCCGCGCGGCAACTTCAGCCTGCAGCTGATTCACTTCATCCAAAATAGCCTGTGCCTTTTCCACATCCTTCTCCGGGCCTTCCAGCAGCTTTCGGGCGGCGGCGGATTTCTGCAAAATCTGCTCCTGCAGATCTCTCAATGCTTTACTCATTCGTTTCCTCCTCATTGATGCAGCGCATTGCTGCAATTTCGGTCTCGTACAATTTGGCCTGCAACAGCAGCGCCGTGCCCAGTTGTTCCCGGGCCAGGTGCCGGGGCAAGTAGTTTTTGATCACTCCGGCGGCCTTTTGCGCAGGGACGGCCACCAAGGAAAATTCATAGGCATCCGATGCGCCGTCAAAGGTGTAAGTGCAGGTCCGCTTTCCGGCGGCGGTATCATACGCCCGCCCGGGATAATGTGCACAGTAGCTTTTCCGATTGTCCGTGCCGCAAATACTGCATGTGGCGCTTGCCACGGATACCCCGACGCTTCCCTCGCGCTTGATCCCGCCCTTGATTTCAGCGATTAAATCAGCGTTGCCAGGCGTGCGGATCATGTAGCAGCGAGCCACCAACTGGGTACAGGGCTCTCCGCAGTCCAGCGCCTTCTCGGATTGCTGCAATTCGGTAGCATAAATACGGGCCACCTGATTGCCTGATTTCCAATTGTGATCCTGGATCACGGTTTTGCCCAAAAAGCGTTTTTGCAGATCTTGTAAAGCTTTCAAGCTAAAGCGCTCGAAATCGCGGTCAATAGCGTTATCGCACAGCACCGCCTTAAAGACAAACACCTGTTCAGCCGTCACGGGTTCAAGAGTGTATTCATTGATCCGCTTCAGGTCCGCTTCAGATATGTCCTGTCCAGCTAAGCTCGCGGATTTGTAAGTTGTTCCGGGAGAATCCCAGTAAATTTCTTCACCATCATGTCCGCTAGTTGTATCGCCATATCGTTTATCCATGCTTTATCCTCCTTTCCGCTGATATTCGTGTATTGCGATCCGGCAAACTGCACCGGGATACTCGCGCCGTTGCCCAGCAGTTGATCACCCCCGGGCTTGTTGGGTAAGTCCAGCTTTTCCCGGGCTTCGTTCGGCGTCATCAAAAAGCTCTGCACGGCAGCGGCCAAGGTCTGGATCTGTGTTTGCTGGTCAGCGCGCAGAATCACAGCAGTATTAAATTTCACGTGATATCCGTTTGCCACTTCAACGTCAGACAACAGCTTAGCCCCGATTTCCTCTTCATACTGTTTCACAATGTAAAGTAGCGTATCAACGAGGAAAGATAGCTGTTGCGCTTCGGCACTTGCGTAGCTGGATTTTGTGTAATCGCCCACTTGGTAGGGCATCACGCCGAATGCAGACGCGATCTGCATAGCCGTATGCCGTCGGAGTTCCAAAAATTGGCTATCAGCCAGCTTCATGTTCAGCGGGGTAAGCGTCATGCCAGTGGGCAGCGGGATGATGTTCCCGCTTTCCTTATCTTTCAGTTCGCCTGAAGCATATTGCTTTACGCCTTTCACTAAAGCGTCCACATTTCGGTCGCTCAGCTGCCCAGTGTACTGCAGCACTGCTTTGGCAGTCATCCCGGATTCATACATTTTGTTGATCATCCGTTGGGCCTTGATATTGCCCTGGATTGGCTCGCTCAGCTGTTCACGCACCGGAATTCCAACCAATCCGTCACGTGTATTGTGGGCCTTAAAATGTAACACATCCTCTGACTTAAATACAATCACACCCTCTGGTGTGCAGTACTGATAATACACATCTGGCACATTTCCAAGCACCAGTTTATCATCGTACCAAAGAGCTACCTCATTCGGATTCATAATCCACAGTTGTGGATTTCGAGGATCGCGTGTGTCAATCCACGCATATGCATTGCCGTAATGATTTCTACATAACTCCATGGTGGACCAAAATACACTTGCAGACATGTATCGGTTCGGGCGCTCGTTCAGCATTCGATAAAACGGATGCTCACGCGCGATCCGGATCCCATGTTCGGGCGTGTATTGCTGTACCTTCAGTGGGAGTTTGCCGATACCCTCAGATAGCACTTTAATGCACGCGTAATACGTCGCTTCGCCCATTGACCGCCCGGCGGAACGGTCGATCCCCAAAAAGTCAAGCAGCTGGTTCAGCTCGACAGTTTGTCTCGTGCTCGGGGATTTTCCCTTAAATGCTGCACTCGCCGCCCGAAAGCGGTCCGACACTCTCAATTTGCATCACTCCTTTGAGGACCAGCCCATTGCATCCAAATACTCGGATAGCGCCTCATCCAGGTCCACTTTTTCCTCTGGCCGCCGCTGGATCAAGGCTAGCGCGTGCGCATCGATCATAGCGTCGATCGGGTCAATACGCTTAAATCTAGCCCCGGGCTTCTTGTCAATTTTGATTTCGCCAAAACTGTTTCGCACTAGTGCGGCGTTCGACGCGGACCAAGACAGCAGCTCATTGCTGCGGTCAAATTCAATCTTTTGGCCTTTTACCAAAAGTTGAACCGACACAGTTGCATCATTCAAGCTTTGGCAGCTCTGTTTAATTACAACTACATCACATCCAAAAGCTTCAAGATCCTGCATCACCCCCGCGGCATTATGCGGATCAATCCCGATCCCTAAAAAATTTAGCTCGTGGGTTGATTGCAGTTCTTGCAAATGGCGGATTATGAATTTATAGTCATTCATAAAGTCCATATCTCCGCCTGTGACTGTGATTAGGCCCTTCTGTTCCCACATCCCATAAGGGGCCAGGTCGGTTTCCTGGTGCTCCTGGATCCGTCCACGCGGCATAAAACTGTGGCTGTATATGTAGGTCCGCCCGTCGGGCAGCTCAAACTCAAGTGCTAGTGTAGTAAGGTCCCCACCGCTGGACAAGTCCAGGCCCACCCAGCAGTCCTTGGTGATTTTGGTGATTTCTGCTAGGTCCCGATCGGTCCCGCATGCAAGCCATAAATCTGGTGCAATAAACTGCGTATCGGTGTTCCTCACCCACATGTTCAGGTCTTTGGTGATAAATTCAGCCAATTCCGATCCACCCATATCGCGCGCGGCTTTGGCACTTTCCCGCATGGTTTGCAATCGTTCGGGGTCAGCGCACGTAAAAGGTGCAGCTTTGGGCCAATTTCGCTCATCCCACGGGTCGTCTCCGTCATCAAGGCAAAATATATCTACAAAAAAATCTTCAGCAGTTGTAATTCCCTCCAGCACCTTTATCGCGTATTGATCCATTTCATAGCAGAAGCTATTCATGTTGGAACCTCGCGTGGTGATCATAGATACCAAAGTTTCTTTAAGGGATCTGGTTCCTTTGTAAATCTTGCTATAGATTTGCCCGTCTGGGTGCTGGTGTAACTCATCGATTGAAGCATAAATAGAGCGAAAACCCTCATCAAGTCCGGCTTCGCGGCTCAACGCCTCGATTGTTGATCCTGTGTTGTTTGCAATTATGGTATTTTTATATCCCTTAACTGTAAACAACTCGCTCAGGTCGGCGTCACCGTAAATGAAATGTTCCATTTCCTCCCACGCTAGGCGGGCCTGCTTTTTACGATTGGCGACGGTAAATAGCTTGCCGTATCGGTATCCGGAAAACGCGGCAATATACGGGCCCATAATGCCGTTTTCCATGGTTTTGCCTTGCTGCCGGGATATACATTTATATCTCCGCCTAAATCTACGTGCACCGTTTGACTTTTTCAGCCACCCAAATGTGCAGCCCAGATCAAAGGCCTGGCAGTCCATCAGCTTCAGTGGCCTGGGTTCAGCGCCCTCCGATAGCGTCAGGGTTTCCGCAAAGTCCAAAATTCGGTTTGACGCTTCAACGTCCCACTTGAATGGATACCCCGGGTCGTCCTGCCGGGCCAAATCTCGTAAGTGCCTCTGGCAGGCCAGCCGGTGCAGCCGCCCGCAGAGTACGTCTCCCGCTACCACTTTGGCCGCGTAGTCCGTCACTCTGTCGGTCATGGTTGCGCGCCCCCAAAGATGCAGTCAAAAAAGTGATTGTAGAAGTCGTACACCTCTTTGCTGTTTTCAAAGCTGTACTGCTCTATCTTTGGATTTTCATTCAGATTGCTTGAGGTTTCAAGCACATAATGTGCCGTCTCCGTACGCATAAGAATAATCTTGCTGTGATTATTCGCAACAATCATATTCCAACCATTTCGGTCTGCGATAGTTTTGAATTCGCGGGCATAGTTCCGCCCGTGTTTTGTGTCCATCTCCTTCTGCATGGAGCTGGTCAAGAATCGTGCGTTTTTTAGCTTCCCGGACTTTGCCAGTGCATTCAAGTACTGATACTGCTTTGGACCAATGCGGAGCGTGCTTGCTGACAATTCCAAGATCTGCTCGTTTTTTGCAACCCACGCGATAAAAGACAGTGACGCTACACCGCCGTGCAAACTGATAAACTTTAGTGCTTCTCCCGGAGCCGGGGGCACACCGACGGTAATTTTGTCGATCAATTTCACACTGGTAGATAACACAAATTGCCGTCTGGTGGGGGCCCGGACCCGGGTATACAGTAATTCGCCCATTATGCATTCACCTTCTTCTCAAAGCGTTCAAATTTGTTCGGCGTTTCACGCTTAGGCGGTTCCGGCACCTCCAGCTTGCACCGGCTTGTAATGGTCAGCCCCAACGCTCCGGCCAGCGTGTGCGCTTGCTTGCAATATCGATCTTGCAGTTTGGATAGCTGGTCGATTTCAAAAATGTCGTCGCTATCGGCCATAGCCTCCCGCAGACGCTTTGTCACATCCTCATACAGTGATTGCGCTGTGATATATCGTGCTAGCGCGTCAACGTCGGTCTCACCCATAATCCGGATTTTCACAAGCTGCTCCGCCAGCTTTTTAAAAGTCCGCTTTTGAGCCGGTGTGAGATATGCCGGGGGCGCGATGCCGTCCGTGCAGGGCTGGACTTCTGTAGCCCTGCGGGATTCAATTTCTTCTTTCGTCAGATGCTTGTTTCCCTTTGCAATCAGCAGTTCGATAGGCTGTTTTGCCCCGGCCATTTCGTTCACTTCCTTTCGCTAAAGTGAGGTGGGGACTTTTTTCTACAACGCCCCCTTCTTGTAGGCGTTTTTCTTCCAATCCTTCGTAGAATTTTATATACCCCCTTGGTTTATCACTTTAATTTCTTCAAGTCGATAACACCGGGTGGAGTCTTCCCGTAGCGAGGCTCCAGGCGATTGTGGCACGCTGTGCACAGCCCCATCAGCCCAGCGGAATCCAGCCGGTGGGCCCAACCGTCGGGCGTGCGGACCGGCTTAATGTGGTGCACTTCGCACGCTATTCGCTGGCAGCCTTCCAATCGTGCCTCGCACTGATAGTTGATGCTCTCCAGGTACCAGCGCGATAGCCCCCGCCACTCTTTACTTTGATAGAACCTTGTCAGCTCGGCGGAGCGCTTAGCATTGTAGCGCTGATTACTCCGCTGTCTGCGGGCCTGCTGTCGCCGCTCAGCCGCCGCCGCTGCAGCAGCCTCCGCCTCCGGTCGGCAATCATCGCAATATGTAATGCCAACGGGTATCAGCCGTTTACATCTTGGGCAGGGATGCAAAGCCACAACTGCCCACCCTCCCCCTGGGTGATCGTATAAAAAGCGTGCCATGCTGTGGATAGAGATTCTCTCAGCGTATACACACATCGATCATACGAACACCCCTGAACTAAAAATAGGCCACCGGAACAAGTCCAGTGGCCTTGTATCCTTTACGGGATACATCATACCATGCAAGGCAATATTGTAAATACCCACCTCCTACTTATTTTTGAAATTAGGACTATCAGCCGTGCAGTACCTGATCATTCGCGTCTTAGCCTACATGATATCATTCATCACTTTCTCGATCCGTGCCTTCAGCGCCTGTAGCATCGCCTCCTGGGCATCGCCTTTATCTTCCAGCGCGGCAGCCATATCGCAGTCAATGCCGCCCTGCACCAAAAGCCTGTGCACGATCACGGGGTGTTGCTGGCCTTGCCGGTGCAACCGCTTATTTGCTTGCTGATATAATTCCAGTGTCCAATTAGGTAAACTGTACCATATGATATGGTGTCCACCCTGCTGCAGATTTAAGCCATACCCGCAGCTTGCCGGGTGGGCAAGTAGTACATCCACGTCTCCCGCGTTCCACGCGGCGGCATCGTCGGGCCCGCGATACTGCCGGATCCGGCGGCCCTTTTTCGCAAGTGCCTGCATGATCCGCTCTGGCTCATGTTTGAACCAATAAAATATAAGGCAGTGCTGTTCGCACAACTGTTCAACCGTTTCCACCAAGGCATCAATCTTAGCGTCGTGTATTGTTACAATTTCACCGTTTTCATCATACACAACTCCACTGCATAACTGTAATAGCTTACCGTTGAGTACCGCCGCCGTGCCTGCAGTAATCACTTGATCCTTGACTTCAAGCAATAGCGTTCGTTCCAATGTGTGATATGCCTTTGCCGCGCTCTGGCCCAACGTCACGGGAATATCATTTGTCACGCAATCTGGCAAATTCAAGTAATCTTCAGATTTTAGGCTTATGCAAATATCCGATATCGCGGCTTTAATCCTGTCCGGGGCGTCTCGCTGCGGCGTGTACGTGCGGTATGCCTGCCCTGGATACGCCTTATCCTCCGTAAAAAATTGCTCCCGGTATGCGCTTACTGTGCGGCCCAGGCGCTTGCCTTGATCCAGCAGGTACACTTGTGCCCACAAATCAGCTAGCCCATTAGGGGATGGCGTGCCGGTCAGCTCGACGATTCTGCGGACCCGGGACCGCACTAACTTCAATGCCTTGAACCGTTTGGAGTTGTAGTTTTTAAAACTACTGCTTTCATCGATAACCACCATGTCAAAAGGCCAGTCATTGCGATAGTAGTCGACCAGCCACACAACGTTATCCCGGCTTATCATGTAAATATCCGCTGGAGTCGCCAATGCCCGGATACGCTTATTTTCACTGCCCAGGACCGCGGAGAACCGCAGGTGCTGAAGATGGTCCCACCGCGCCGCCTCTGCCTGCCACGTCGCTTCTGCGACTTTCCTTGGCGCGATAACCAGCACGCGCTGCACTGCCCACCTGTTGTACCGCAACTCATTGATGGCTGTCAGAGTGATCACTGTTTTTCCCAACCCCATGTCAAGAAATAATCCGACACACGGATCATCAACTATTTTTTCGATACAGAACTCTTGGTACGGGTGCGGCTGGAATAGCAAGGTATCACCTCCTCGACAAACGCCTTTACCTGCTCAACCCCGTGCAAAACTCGCACATCCGCGCCTCTGCACCGCAGCCGCCCAATCACATGGGCCTGTCCGGGCGACAGCCGCCCTGTGTCGGTCTTAAGCTCGACGTACACTGTTCTACCCTCCGGGGTAATGATAATCCGGTCTGGGACGCCTCTGCAGCCCGGGGACACCCACTTCAGGCACAGCCCTCCGCGGCGCTCCACTTCTTTGCGCAACCATCGTTCGATGTCTTTTTCAAACATTTGTGTTTTCCTCCTTTGGCTTCATAAAGCAAAGCCAATGCGTATTCATGTTTTTACCGCTTCTATGCCCAAACAGCGGAGGATAGGGGGATAATGGCAAGATTTCTCTAAGCGGGATTTGTACCTCACTCCATTTAAAAATGAGAACACCGTCTTTGTCCAGCACTCGAAAACATTCAGAAAATCCCGCGCGGAGCATCTCCCGCCAATCGCCTTCGAGGCGTCCATATTTAAGCGCTGTCCAGCTTTTATCCCCAGCCCAGGTTAGGTGTGGCGGGTCAAACACTACTAATTTAAAGGCTTCATCTTTAAAAGGCAGCTTTGTAAAATCACATATCGTGTCGGGCTTTATTTCTAGGTAGCGTCCGGGATAATACTCATGCCGTTCCACCTCTCTGCGATCGCAATATTCAACATCTTGATTATTTTTATCGAACCAAAACATTTTACTTCCGCACGCTACATCTAGCACACGCTTACCTGGACTGGTACCCTGCGTTGCTGTAGTATCCATATTGTGTAATCACCTCCCAGCCCTTTCTTCAAAGTCCGGACATTCTACCATCGGACACTCCTCCTGATACCAATGCTCTCCCTCGCAGCAGCACGGATCGCCTGCGCTATCCTCCCGGGCACACCTAGCGCACAGGCATTTCGGATTCCGCAATCCCGGACGGCAGGACATGTCCGTCTCCGCCGGAATATCAGATGTGTCAAAATCGATAGTCGTCATGTCGCCGTCACGCGGCAGTGCATCACCTTCCAACGCGCGGCTGTTCCACTCAATCCAAGGGTTGTTCATATCGCTCCTTTCCGCCCACGCCAATGGGCACTTTAGCAGTTCAGTGTTACAGAGAAACGCCCGCAGTGGCACTTCCTAGAGTATTTTTAAAATATAGAGTTTTTAGAGTTTATAGAGGACAAGCACCACTATAAATCCTATATTCCACCAACTCTCCAACCCTACTGTTACATCTGTTACACTGTTACATACTATAGAAAATACAATATTTATACGGGACATACGCCAAATTTCCCGAAATTTGCGGAGAAATCCGAACTTTTTGAGCTGAAACAGATTTGCTTTTGCCGGGTAAAGTTCTGTTGCATTTTGTTGCACTAAATCGCGAAAACCCGTTGTATCAGCCCGTTTTTTGCCCAAAAAGTTAAACTTTTTAAGAATTTTATAAAGTATTTAAGAGTTTGCTTAAGAGTTTGTTCGGAAAACTCCGCTTTTCGCGGGAAGATTCAGCATTTTCGGCGATAGCAGCGTTGCGGCCCATAGAGTTTTCCCACTCGTTTCAGCCCGTATTTCTCCCACCCAGGCAGAGCCGAAAGCATGTCGTGCAACTCCCGGGAAGCCTTTTCCGTCAGCTCTCCTCGCCGCTTTCCTAGCATTTCACACCAAAGTTCCATCGTGCAGATGTACTCCCGGGGTACCAATTTCAACTCTGATCCGGCGTTCCCCGAATAAAACATCTGCCGCTGAGCTTCGTCCCAATCATTCCAGTTCTCTGGTATGGGCAGATTAACAAATTCCTCGATCATACCTTCCCAGGGATGTGCCCGCCGGTGTGTCTCCTGCTCTTGTTTCGCCACCTTTTCTAGCTCTTTAGACAAAATCAGTGATTCGCCATTACGATAACGTGCTACAGCTTCAGCCCAAATTTGGTCTCTCTCGTTATCCAGGTCCGTGAATACATTTTTAGTCCTGCGCCGCTTGTCAATGTCCACCGGCCAAAATCGCCGTCCGCCGGTCCGGTCGGTTAGGCATTCTGCTGTGTTCGTTGTCCCAAAAAATACGCATTGACGTGGGTGCTCCATTGCAAAAGCGCCGTATGAGGCACGATAGAAATCAGATGCAGCACTGATAAACGCTTTAGCCGCGTTAATCTCAGTCACCCCCAGAGCCTGCATTTCGCCGATCTCATTAATCCACGTGCCTTGAATCGTCTCCATTGCTTCTTTTCCGGCAAAGGTGCGTAGCGATTCACTAAACCACTTACCACCCAATTTTTTAAATATCGTGGACTTATAACGTCCTTGTGCGCCCACAAGTACTGGCATGGTATCATACTTACATCCCGGCCGCATAACACGGGCAACCGCCGCCACGACGGATTTGCGCGTCACCGCACGCACATACGGCGTGTCCTCCGTGCCCATGTAATCAATAAACAGCCGGTCCAGCCGTTCCACACCGTCCCATGTTAGCGAGTTAAGGTAGTCGCGGACCGGGTGATAGGCGTGCGCATTGGCACAGGCAAGCACAGCATCCCTAGCATCCTTATCAGCGATTTTGCCCATGTGAGGCTCCAGGTAAATTCGCAGTGCCACCGTGTCACCGTCCGTCCACTCTTTTGGCTTGCCCGGCCGATCCCATGGCAGGTCTCCCTCTACGCTGATCCGGCCCGTAAACTGATTCAGTCTGATTTTGCCACGCAAGTCTGGGCAGTGTTCCAGCGCGGCCTTGTAGTTTTTCAGCGATTTGATAGGCTTCAGCTGGCCGTCTACGTCCATAATCGGCGGGCGCAGCCAGGAACCATCATCCGTCGTTTCGCCGCTCTCCGCGCCGCCTATGCCGCCAGACGGTATCTCAGCGGCCTGGAAATCGGTTTTGCACTGCTCCCATCGTTCCGACATGATCAGATTTGCTACTTGCGGATCCTGTGTAGCTAACTCGCACATGGCTTTATAGCTAGGCAGCCTGATCCACGGAGTACCGGGGGCTGCATCATCGTCTAAGCCTTCAAATCGGTGCAGCCGCACCATGTCAAAAGCGTTGACTAGCCGTCCGCTGCATGGGTCGGTGGCATGGTGGGAGTACAAGAATTTGCCGTCGTCGTACAGCACTGCACCGCCCGTGGTACTGCCGCCGGTGTACGTGTAGCGCCCGGGGGCACTGTCGCATTCGATGTACGCGTGCGGGATAAACTTGTCCATAGCAGCGGGAACGTCGTACACTTTGCAAAATGCGCCCACTGCGCCGGGCTTAGTCTCCGGGTCCCCCTGTTTGGTCGCTGCCCGTGCGGGGCTAGGTGCGCCGGGTACTTGCGGCCACGATGTGTAATCACGCCAATCGGCGTATGTGCCCAGCAGCCCATCTACTGATAGCATAGGCTTGTCCGCCGTGCGGTAGCTGTACTCCCCATCCGCGCAGCAACTGCCCCAATACATCAGCCGGGAAGCCTCAAATGTAGTAGGATCTGCCATATCTAGGCCTATCCACTCTGCCATCCTGCGGGCGCACGGCTCATATTCGTCCGCTGTGCATGTACGGTCCAGGGGCAGTAGCACTCGCAGTCGTGGGGCGGAGGGCTGATGCTTTCGAGTGGAGTACACACAGTATCCGCAGCCTAGCGCCTCGATGGTCTTTAGTACGTCATCTGTTTTTCCCGGTCCAATATTGTCGAGGTCCAGTGTGATTACGTCGCGCCCGGCCACGGCGTTGGCCTTACGGCGGGGGCCGTTTAAAGCCCCCGCGACGTAGCCGCCAACATCTTTTAAGTCGTCCTGCTGTGATTTTGATAGCGCTAAGTACTCCGCTATGGTCTCTTTGCCGCGCGCCGGGACCTGTAATTTAGCGTACAGCTCCGATAGCATCAGCGATTGTGCTTGCCAATTTGTGGCGCGACGATTGCCAGCAGCAGATATAGTTATCTTTCGATCATGGAGCATGTATTCAACTCCTTCATTTGCGATTCCTCAGTCGTTCGGCCCATCGATAAAGCTTTCCAGGCATCACGCGCTCTGGCAGATCCAGCGTCATGGCGCACACCCGCACATCGTTGTATTCCTCCAGCAGGTGTGCCCGCGCGGAATCTTCCGGCATCGGGGACGGGTTGATCCCCATCAGGATCCGGGCCAGTTTGGATGCCGCCTGAGCCAGCTCTGCAGCCTCTTCGGCCATCTGCAAAAGCCGGTGGGCTTCGTCTAGTTGGCCGCGAATTTCGATCACAGCAGCATCTGTTTTTGCATTACTCATTCTCCCATACTCTCCTCATCCGGGCGGTATGTAGTTGCAATCTCGCCAGCGAGTGCAGAGTACCCGGCCACATCAATATAATTGTCAGGGTTGATTTTTGTTTGTGCCTGTTGGCGCGCGATTTTCAGTAAAATCATCATATTCGCCGCGTCCAGTGGCGACACAGCAATATCGTTAAATCCTACAATTGCGTTCTGCAAATACAGACTCCAGTATTTTGCAATCAGCGGCAGGCTGTCCTCTGGCGGCCCATAGGATTCGGGACGGTCGCCGATTAAACGTTTCTCAGCGCCTTTTAAAACATCAATTCGATCCATGTTGTTCAGCCTCCTTAACATCGTCGAATACAACAGGTACGTGCTCTTTCATTTGCGACAAAATCATATTGGCGATTTCTTGCATTTGCGGATGTGCTGCTTTGCTGGTCCGCAGTTTTAGGATGTGCCGCCATTCCCGCAGATTGGCGGTCATGGCGATCTTTGCGGCGGTGCTGTTCGGCAGCACCGCGCGTGCCTCTTGCGGCGTGCAGCCTCGATCACGCATGGCCATGTATTTGTATTCCGCATACTCGCATGCCTCTTCCCACAAATCCCACGCCCGGGATCCCGGCTTCAGATATAGCGGTTCGATTACTGCGATTTCACATCCAAATTTCCCATTGCAATAATTGCAATATCTTGTGCTTTCCTGACTGTAACTCGCTACTCTGTGGCGCACTAACTCATGTGTCACGCCCCGATCACAAGTAATATACGCCGTCACGCTAACATGCTCCAGTACAGATTCGTGGCCACGTGCGATCAGTCGCCGTACAAAATCGCCGGGGTCGCCGGTCGGCTCTGATCGATAGCAGATCCGGCCACATTTTTCGATTTTTCGCAAAATATCATCGCCGGTTCGGCCTTCAAAGTCGACGAATACATCAGGCTTAATTATTTTCATTATTATCCTCCACCTCTTTTTCCAGTGCATTACACAGCAACGTAATCAGTTCTGCCGCTTGCTTATAGCCGTCGCAGTACTCCCACGCTTTTGCGGCTTTGCGCGCGGCTGAAATTAAAGCCGCCCAGGCATTTTCGGTGCGTGTACTTTGCATTTACTACATCTCCTAATCTTTTTTAAAGTAGTCGCATTCCCACCCGTCTGCAGTTAGCGGCAGATCCGGGGCCCAGGCAGGGGGTTGTGACATGATTGCAATCACCTCTTCCAGGCTTCCATGCGAGCAATCAATAATCACCTCATCATGGACGTGGAATACAACCGGATAACCCGCAGCCTCTAATCTTTCAATAGCTTCTGCGAGGCAGTCACGTGCGGTGGCCTGGGTGATGTTTTCCACCAGCTTGCCGCCGTAGGTCTCCTGCCGCTCCCACCGTTTGTTCGTCTGATTTACGCCCCAATAGCCTAGGCTGTCACTGCCAAATCGGTTTTTTGCCGGGTGGGGCTTTACGTAATACAGCTTTCTCCCGCTGTGTAGCCGGATCGTCAGTGCGTCCATGCCAGTTGCCGGATCAAATTCTCTGGCCAAAATCAGCCCACGCACGATTTGCGGTCTGCCAGTCCGGCAGGCTTCCAGCGCGGCGGCTTCGACGGCATACCAAAATCTCACAATATTCGGATTGGTCTGCCGCCATCGGCGCTTGATATCCTCCAATTCTGATTCCGCTGTATCCTCTGGCAGCCGTCCGACGCGGATCAGTGCTGGTGCACCGCCGCCGTATCCGAGTGCGAGGGTCGCAGCCTTACCATTTTGACGGTAGGAGTATTCCGGGTTGCCTTTTTTAATCCGGTCCAGCGGAATGCCGTACAGCATTGACGCAGTTGCCTCATAGATTTTTCCATGGGTGCGGAAAACATCAAGTACCCATTCTTCCCCGGCTAGCCACGCCACCACGCGGGCCTCGATTGCGGAAAAGTCAGCATCGATCAGCCGGTTCCCGGGTGTCGCAGTTAGCGCCGTCCGGATCATTTGGCTTAGCGTATCCGGCAAATCGCCGTACAGCATTTCCAGTCCCGCCCTGTTGCGCTGCTTGATTAAATCCTTGGCCACAGGTAGAGCGTCCAGATATGTGCGCGGCAAGTTTTGCGGCTGAACACCGCGCCCGGACCATCGGCCAGTCCGGCTAGCGCCGTAAAATTGCAGTAATCCGCGCAGCCGCCCATCATCACACACGGCATCTGCAATCCCGTAATACTTTTTCGTACTAGTCTTGCTTAGCTGCTGGCGAATCTGTAGCACTTGTGCAGCTTTGTCGCTGTTTAGGCCCTTTGTCAGCATCTGGCCCACAGTGTCCTTGCGCAGGTCTGTCACGGTGTCTCCGGTTTCTTCCTCTAGCCATTTAGTTAATTGCTGTACGCTGTTTGGATTATCCAGTCCCGTCAGCTCCTGCGCTTTCGCGATGTACTCCGCCTTCACCTCTTTGTCCAGGGCAATCGCGCCGCGGACCATCTCCATGTCCACGAACACACCGCGTGAATTAATCACTAAATCAGTGCGCCACTGATCCCACAGCCAATCAGGCACCGGAAAAGCGTCCAGTCGTTTAGCATTTTCCATTTCCGTTGCAACGTCTTGTTGGCAGTATGATTTGAATAATTCCCACTTATCAGGATCATGGTGTGGTAGATTGCGTGTCCGTCCGCCGTTGGATTTTGTAGGTTCGCACGGCATACAAAAGTAGCGAATTAGCGCTTTACCTACGCTAAGCTTTTGCTTATCTTCTGGCAGGCCTAGCGCCTTGCCTGCAGCGTCTAGGCTTGCCGGGTATCCGCAGTACATCGAGTGCACCATATCGCAGCGCCATTGTACCAGCCAATCATTTCGGGTAAATCCGGGGCCAGACGGCCCCGGAAGTCCGAAATATTGACTTAAGCACCACCATTCGAATGCGGCATTCCATGCATGCTTAGTGATATTTTCATCGAATAGACACTCTTGCAGTTGGTCAGGTAAAGGCTCTTTAGTGAGATCTACCACATATACGGGCCCGCCATCGTAGCTGTATGCTAGCAGCAAAATCTCGAAATCCGGACTTTGCGCATATTTATATGCCCCAGCTTTAGCAATTGGCACGCTGCTGTACGTCTCTATGTCTATGCTTAAGTGATGTGCCATAACTTAGCCCCAGGGATTAGTGTATCCGGGTTCGGCGGCGGGGGCTGCGGGAGTGCCCCAGTTGGGTGCAGGTGCGGCCCATCCACCGGCCGCAGGGTCAGCCGCGGCAGGCGATCCGAAAGCTTCTGCTGCAGTCACGCCGCCGCCCAGGGGTTCGCCGTCCCGAAGCTTTTGCACCCCGTTCAGCCCGCAGCCAATGCCCTTCTTTCCGGATGCATTGTACGGGAAAAATGCTACATTCACGCGCCCGTACATGCCCGAATAGATTTCCGACTGCTGCAGGATCGGCTGGATGTTCGAGTCCACCACGTACGGGGGGCGCTCCGCCTTGCACGACGCCGTGAACACCCAGTGGCCTTTGCATTCGTCCCCAAATGGCATGCCATCACTGGGCCGCACACCGTCGCCGTCGTGGACGCAGATAGACGGTTGCGGCGGGCGGACGCCATTCCAGCACTTTGCCACCCCGGCATCGATGGCGGCTTGGATAGCTGCATCGATGGCAGCTTTGGCGGCGGCGTTGGACTTTGGCACCAAAATCGTCACGGAGTATTTAGGTTCCTGCCCCTGCTGATTTGCGCGTGGTTGGAATAAATTGCAGTAAGAGAATCGAACTTCTCCGATTGTAATCGTATTAGCGTTCATTGTTTACTCTCCTTTAGTTTTTTCATGCGGTTGTATTCCTCAGCAAATGCATCACAAATATTTAGTAGATGTTTCTGTGTGGTTTTTAGCGGCGCGTCGTATTTCGCTAGTATTGCATCAATCTCTGCTAATTGGGCTTGCACTTCACCAATTAGCATTGTCATGTTTGCATTATTATCTGGGTTTTTCCACCCGAATTTAGCGATTTTACGCGCCTGTGTTTTGGTAAGTTGCTGCAATTCGACACGGTGTAGTAGTATTGTGCATTTATCATTGGTAAGAACTATGTCTGTGTCAGGAATTGAACCTCCTACGTGCACTTTTATGTAAGCCCGCATGAAAAGTTCTTTGGCACGGACCCTAAGTTTTGGCTTACCCATTCATATCACCAAACATCCCTGATACGCCCATCAGCTCAGGCCGTGGATCGTCTGCCGGGGCCAAAATCGGTTTTCCTGTGGGCTTGTGCACATACTGGCCCGCTAACTCCTTAAATTTTGCCTTGCCCAGGCGTTTTTCCAGCTCCGTCAGCGTGCATGGCTTGCGATCGTACAGCAGCGCTTGATCTACCCCGGCAGCCTGCAGCGCCGTAAATGCGGCATCTTGGTCCGTCCACGCCCGGACGCTCCGCCCTGCAACAACTTTGTGCCCGGGGATGTGCTTGCCCGCGAGGCACGCTTGCAGTGCGTACGTTTCTACGGACGCTACCCACGCTTGCAGCCCTGCCGCCCGAGTGAGGATATCCCCAATCTCGTCATCGGATAGCTCATTGGGCTCTTTTTGGCAAAATGCCCTAAATGCGTCCAACGCTAAATAATTAGCCGCAGTTGGGCGGCAGACCGCCCGCGCCTTGCAAAAGCGACACCAGTCGCCACGGTTGCATTCCCCGCCGCCATTGTACGCTAAATTGGCGGCGGGCACGACAACGGAATTGCCCCATTGCATTAGGTCTTGTACGGTAATCTCAAAATCATTCAATTCGTCGCTCACACGTGGTTGAACAATCCTCAGGCGTATATGCTTAATGCTGTCTCCGTAAAATGCGTCGAACTGATTGAGTGCGCCGATGGCGTATAGCTTTAATTGGGGGTTGTCCATCGCCGATACCGGCACGCCCTTGCCATGCTTGTAATCGATGATGGTAAGCGTGTCGCCGCCGATAATGATGCAGTCGGATGTGCCAAATCCTTCCGGCACAATGTTGCAGTAGTTCACGCGGGTCTCCAGCGCCACTAGCGGCCTGCTGGAGTAGCGCATGCACTCCTCATCGATCGCTTGGATGTACAGATCCGTGCATCCGTCCATTTCCGGCGAATATGCCGGGTTGGCGCGGATCTCTCGCATTTTTTCGGCGTAGTCATCCTCCGGCCGCGGGCAGAACTTTTTTCGGGCTTTACACTCTGCAAGTTCGTGCGCAAGTGTGCCTTCTGCGGCCCAGGGCGTGTCCACCTGCGGCATGTTTTCCGCCATTCGGGCGGAGGGCGGACAGTGTAACCAAATATGCGCCGATGATGCTGGCAGCAGCGCATGAGCACGTTTTTCTTCACTCACTGTTTTTCTTCCTTTCAGGTTTATATTTTTCGCACTCTAGCACCGGACACTTTCCGACGCAACGAGTGCAGCACCACTTTGTGTCTTTATCACTGCTGTATTTATCATGCATGCAGCTGTTGCACAGGCACTGTGGCTCGACAGGCCTGCAGTCGTGGTGCAGCGTCATAACGCTGCACCAGCCTGCCGCAGCGCCAGGGCGAATTCACCATAGCGCTGTTCCGGCAAGTCCTTAAGCGACTGAATGTTGAACTGCTTAAGTACCGCTTGTGCCTTTTCCTGTCCCGCGGCGATCTGGCACAGGCCCGCGCCTGCCTGTGCCAGCTGGTCAAACGTGAACTTGGGTGGTGCGGCCAGCGGTACGGACACTGGTGCAGCAGGGGTGGCAGGTGCAGCAGGTGCAGCAGGGGTGGCAGGGGCGGTTTCTGTGCCGGATTCCACTAGTACGCCACCACCGCACTGCACTGGCACAGCCGGGGCCAGCAGGCATTCCAATAGGGGCTTGATCGCGTCGATGGTTTCCGGCGAGAATTGAATTTTGATGGTAAGGTCCATTGACTTTTTCCTCCTTTTGTGGTATAATGTTTTTGGGATTTTTTACTCAGCCGTTGACGGAGTTGCAGCTCCGCCAGCGGCATTTTCTTCGCCCTGGCAATCACAAATTTCTCCGGGGTCCAGGTGTGCGCCACAGTCTGGGCAGATACGGTAGTGCATCGCTGTCACCTCCTTTCTCAAATCGCCCGGTCCGCTTCGCACGGATCCTCCAGGCCCAGAGCTTTCCACAATTTTGCACAGGCCTTGTCATAATTAATAATTGACTCCAAGAGGTCCTTTTGCACGTACTGATTTTTTATGATGCAGTTGTCTGGTCCGATAGGCTTGCGCTTATCTCTTGTAACGATCCAACTGCCAACGCCGTATCCGTGATCCAATGCCCAGTGGTAAAAATCACTAAAGCACGTCCATGCATTGTTTGGGCCTTTATATCCTTTTCTCCAGTAGTTGTGCAAGGAATCAGGAATACTGGTTTCGGACTTTGCAGTTTTTGCCATATGATATCACCTCACCGCGATGATGATGCATGCAGCGATAGCGACACCTAGCAAGCAGCTAACAAGTATTTGATTGACAAGCTCCGCGCGACTGATTTTGCGGCTCAGATCTGCGTGATGCAGCACATGCCACATGGCTTCCTGCTCCTGCCGGGTGACAGATACCTGCACGCTACTGGAGATCGGGTCCTTCACCCACACATTTTCAATGCGTTCGTAGAGCCCCATTAAGATTTTGTAATGCTTTTTCAATCTTGATTCCCTCCTTCATTCGAATTTTGTGTTTTCGCTCCGCGGAATACCACAATCATAGACGGGAAAGGCGCGGACGGGTAAGCAGTGCCGTCAGAGTCTGTGAACTTCAATCTTCCACGGATGAATCGGATTTCCGCTTTCCCAAGTATGAAATCGTGGAAATACCGTGTATCTGTTCTTGCAGGGATCAGCAGTACCACCGTAGTTCCCTTCAGGCTCTCCCGGTACGCCTTTTCCACGAATGCGCTTGTTTGCCGCCCGTACGGTGGGTTGCAGAATACCGCGCCGCGCCCGCCCCAATCTTGCGTTAACGCGTTATCGCTTTCCGTGAAATACTCTTTGCACTTAGCATTATCTGCGGAGGCAGCGGCGTCCAGCCCAAAACTGAGTTCCTCGTTGAGGGCATCGAACAGCCATTGTGGAGTGCAGTAATCCATTTTCTTACTGCTGAGTAATGCTTTATTCATTGTTCTCCACCCTCGATCTGGCCCGCGGATAAAAAATGTTTGTATCGCATGGGTTTTCGGCCGACACCAGTGCCTGGATTTTCCGGGCAGTTCGCGCGCAGACCGGCTTTCCGGACATGGCATGCTTTAGCGTGTCTGGGTCCACATGCCACCGTCGGGCCAGACTGCTAATTGTGTCGTGGTTCTGCGCGGCGTGTCGCTCGATTGTGCCGTTATAAGCGTAATACAAGATCAGTTCTTTAGTCATTATTTTTCGCCTCCAAAAATATACTCTGCAATCCACTCTCCCACAACTTGCGCCATTGCGTCTTGCATGCCTCCTGCATCTGCGATTTTCAGCAGTCTGCGGCAAATCTCATCATGCACTCGCTCTTCAGTCTCCCGGTCGGCTACTGCAGCAACTTCCTGCAGCAGGTCGGGGATCATGTGCGCCATAAGCTGCATTACGAAATCGATACTGCCGTGCAGATCATAGTACGTTTTCCCACCGACGCATTTCGCAGTCAGTTTCATAAGGTCATTCATTTTTTATTTGCCTCCTGAATGTATTTTTCAAAGTTTTCGTCTCCCGCCATTGCACGGAGCTTATCTGACGAGATAAAGTATCGCCACCTCATCTTGATCCGGACCGCACAACCGATATCCAGTCGGTCCGTTTGCAGTCCCCGCCGTACAAATGTGGGGGAGACGCCCAGACAGCGTGCAGCATCTTGCACAGATAGGTGGCCTACAGTCTGATCTTTCGCGGGGGCCTCGCACAGGGCGCTGACTGGCACGCCCAGTGCCGTGGCCAGCTTATCCAGTGCAGGATCGCCGGGGGAGCTGATCCCGGCCAGGTACTGGGAGATCCCCGGCTGGGATAGTCCCGCCAAATCGGCGAGAATCCTCTGCGTCAGCCCCCGGGCTTGCATGGCCTGATGCAGCGCTGCCGGATTAAGCTTCATCATCGGCCCCCGCTTTCTGGTCCGCGCGTGCTTTTGCGGACATGACTTGCGCGTACTCACGGGCTTTCTGTTCGGAACGCGCTTTTGCGATCAAGGCTTGCGAATATTTCATAATGTAGTTCAGCGCCCATTCGGGCAGTCCGCTGCACAGGGACCTAATTTGGTCTAGTTGATTTATGATATCCGGATTCATTATTCTTCCTCCTTCTGGTTTCCGCAGTTTTCGAACACCTCTCCAACCAATATTTTTACGGTCTCGCAAACCAAGGCTGTATCGCGCGAATATACATGGGATTCTGCAGCGCGAATTAACAGTTTCGACATACTGCAAACAAGATCGTCCGTATATTTTGTACCGCGCATATACACCTCGTATAGTTGATTTATGTGCAGTCCACTGTCACCGCTGGCACACTGCAGAATCGCGGGAAAAATCGCGTCCCACAATTGCGCCTTTTTGTCCTGCCGCTGAAGGGCGACTATCAAATCGGTCAGCGCCGCACGGGTGCAGTTCATCTCGTTGGCATATGGGCAGCTGCTGCCCAGCTCTTTGGCCGGTGGGGTCCGCCACTTTCAAGGCGGAGTTTTTGCCGGACCGCTCCACCACCAGCCCGTTGGAAAGCTCCAGGCGGATCCTGGGTGGGATTACAGATCCGTCCCGGGTGGGGGCGCTGGGGCGGTATCGATCCCCACCCAGCGCCCAGGCGATGGCGTCCAGCACAGAGGTTTTGCCCTGCCCATTGTTCCCGCCGATCACAGTCAGGCCGGCGCTGGTGGGCACGGTCTTGGGCCTGGCGGCGCAGGGATTGGAGTTGGCGGATTGCATCAGTTCTGCTCATCATTACCACACCCCCATTGATAAGCCATAGCGCGTGCGATCCCTGGGTAGGTCTTACTTCTCATTCTTGCGCGATCGGGTCCGGGCGGCATTTTCCAGATACGCGGCTCCCTGGCTTCTACGATTTCCGTCGGCATTAGTTTTGAAAGCCCTTTCAGCCATAGGCAAGTGGCCTTCGTTTCTCCGTGTCCAAACTGCCACGGCTGAATGATTTGGTCCGGCTTCCGGAATTTGCTTGACATGACCCCGACAGGATTTTCAATGGCAATTTTATCACAATTCGCGGTTGCGAACTTCATAAAAAAATCAACACTTCTTTGCTGTCGCCCGTCCGCTATTTTCTGCGCGAAGTATCGCGCGCCGCTGGCCGCAAGGTCCGTGCAGGGTGGAAAAGCTATGATCATATCCCACCGCATCTTAAGCATCTCCAAGGCATCCACCTGTAGATGCCACTCAGGGTGTCCGCCTGAGCACGGTTGGATGTCGCAGCTGTAGGCCTCGTGCCCGAGCGAGCGGAACGACTTGCAGACGGTTTGGCTTTCTTCACATGCGACAAGTACTCTCATCG
>QAKI01000051.1 GCA_003343905.1 Subdoligranulum variabile | reverse complement strand
CCCCCCCCGCAGGTTCAGGCGGTAGCCGAGGCCCTTGACCGTGACCAGCGACACCGGGCGGGACGGGTTGGCTTCGATCTTTTCCCGCAGGTGGCGGATATGGGTGGAAAGGGTGCTTTCGTACCCCTGCCAGAACTCCCCGCAGATGGTCTCGCACAAAATCCCCGTTGTGACGATGCGCCCCGCGTTCTGGTACAGCTTTTCAAAAAGCTGCATTTCCTTGGCGGTCAGCGTCAGCTTTTCGCCGTTTTTCCACACCTGTGCGTTGGCCAGGTCCACGGTGGCCCCGGCCAGTTCGACCCGCTCTTTTCTTTCCGGGTAGGCGCGGGCCAGGATCGCACCGGCCCGCAGCAGCAGTTCCCTGGGCAGAAAAGGCTTGGCCAGGTAATCGTCCGCGCCGATCTCCAGCCCTTCGATGCGGTCCTCGGCTTCGCCGCGGGCCGTAAGCATCAGCACCGGCACACGGCTCGTGCGGCGGATCTCTCTCAGGACCGCGAACCCGTCCATGCCCGGCATCATCACGTCCAGCACGATCAGGTCCGGCTGTTCCTCCCGCCAGATCTGCAATGCCTGCGCCCCGCCGGATGCGGTCAGCAGGTCCGTGTAGCCTGCCCGCCGGAAGATCGAGCACAGCATTTCCAATAGGTCACGGTCGTCATCGACCAGAAGTATCTTGTGGTCCGTCATAGCTAAAAATCCTTTCGCCGCCTGTTTCTGACCTTATTATACCGCACGCGGGCGGCCGCTGGCTATTCCGCGGCCCAAATCTCAGAGATAATTTAAGGTTGGCTCAGCGTTATCTCAAGGTTTGCATGGTATGCTGGAACCATCACGAACAAGGAGGTATTCGCTCATGAGCGATTATGTGATTGAAACACTCGGCCTTACCAAAAAATACGGGGACCAGCGCAGCGTATCCGGCGTGTCCATCCATGTGCGCAAGGGGCACATCTACGGCCTGCTGGGCCGCAACGGCGCCGGCAAGACCACCACCATGCGGATGCTGCTGGGGCTTACGGCCCCTTCCGCCGGGCAGGTGAAAATTTTCGGCCAGCCGCTGCACGGCAACGAGAAAAAGATCCTGCCCCGCATCGGTTCGCTGATCGAGTCGCCCGGCTTTTACCCGAACCTGACAGGGACGGAAAACCTGCAAATTTTTGCCGAACTCCGGGGGCTGAAAGGCACCCGCCCCATCAAGAACGCGCTGGAAGTCGTCAACCTGCCGTACCGGGACAAAAAGCTGTTTTCGCAGTATTCGCTGGGCATGAAGCAGCGGTTGGCCATCGCGCTGGCCGTCATGCACAACCCGGAACTGCTGATCCTGGACGAACCGATCAACGGCCTTGACCCCATCGGCATCGCGGAGGTGCGCGACTTCATCCGGGAACTGTGCAACGCCACGGGCAAGACCATCCTGATCTCCAGCCACATTCTGTCGGAAATTTCGCTGCTGGCGGACGACATCGGCATCATCGACCACGGCGTTCTGCTGGAAGAAGAAAGCCTGGAAGAACTGGAAGCCAAAAACGGGAAGTATTTCCGCTTTACCGTTTCCAACGCTTCGGTGGCCGCCCGGCTGCTGTATGAACGGCTGGGGATGCGCGCCGTCTCGGTGGACAGCGCGAACGTCCTGACGGTGCGCGACCTGCGGCTGGACACGGCCGAAGCCCTGCGGCTGTTCCTCGGCGCGGGGCTGACCGTATCGGACGCGCACCTCTATGAGGACACGCTGGAAGACTACTTCAAACAGGTCACAGGGGGTGAGGGCATTGCTTAAACTCCTGCACTGTGAATTTATCAAGCTCAAACGCAAGCCGCTGTTTTTCGCGGCGGTGGGGCTTTCGGCGCTGATCCCGCTGGCCTGCGCGCTGCTTCTGCCCGATATGCGGAACTTTTCCAGCAGCGCGGAAGCGGTGGAACGCATGATGGCCTCGCTGTTCCAGCTCAGTTCCTACCTGCTGCTTATGCCCGCGCTGGTGGTGCTGGCTTCCAACCTGCTGTTTGAGGAACAGGACAACGACACCCTGAAAAATCTGACGACCATCCCGGTGAGCAAACCGGCGCTGGTGATGGCAAAAATGACTCTGTTGTTCCTGTTTGCCGTCGCGTTCACGGCGGTGGGCGGCCTGACCAACCTGTTCATCGTGCTGGTGCAGGGCTGGGAGCCGGTCGGGTTCTGGAAGCTGTTTGGCGTAGGGGTCGGCCAGGGCATCATGATGTGGGCCGGGGCGCTGCCCTGCATCCTGCTGGTGGTCGTGCTGAACCGCAGCTACATCATCTCGGTCATCATCACCTTTTTCTACACGATCGTCAACTATATCCTGGGCATGAGCGACGTTTTGATCATGCAGCCGTTCGGGCTGAACCCCGGCACACTGCTGCCCGGCGCCCTCACGTTCCGGTGGTACTATCAGTATTTCGATACGGCGAACGCCAGCGCCGAAACAGCCGAACTGCTGGAACGGATCAGCCCCTATTTTGTGACGACGTCCCAGGCATTTCTGGTCGCGGCGCTGGAAGCCGCCCTGTTTCTGACCCTGATCGCGCTGGTCTACAAGCGCCAGAACAGTTAAGGAGGTGTGGATCATGTGGAACATTCTGAAAGGCGAATGGCGCAAGCTGCGGCGCTGCCAGATCCTGCTGGTCGGCATCGTGGCGATGGCGCTGTGCCCCCTTGTACAGTACGGGAGCAATCTGATCGTAAACCCGGAGATGCGCAACGAAAGTTACAGTTTTATCGACCTGTTCCCCAATGTGATCTGGGGCAACACGCAGATGTTTCTGCCGCTTTCCCTTGTCATGATCGGCGGGTGGCTGATCGACCGGGAAAATACGAACGATACCATGAAAAACCTGCTGACCGTCCCGGTGCCCTATCCCCTGCTGCTGGGCGCAAAACTCTTCATCTGCGTGGTGCTGGCGCTTCTGTTCGGCATCTACAGCGTGGCGGTAACGGTCCTGCTCGGCACCCTGGCGGGGCTGGATGGGCTTTCCGCCGCACTCCTGCTGGGGCAGGGCGCGCAGGTCGTAGCAGCGGCCTTCACCACCGGTCTGGTCTGTATGCCGCTGATCCTGATTTTTGGCCAGATACGGGGCGCGTATCTCGGCGGTTCGCTGCTGGCGTTCTTTTTCGGGTATTCCATCATGTTCTTCAAGAGCGGGGTCCTGCTTTCCGCCTATCCGTTCTCTGCGGCGCTCAACCTTGTCGGGTTCGATATGCAGGCGTACAGCGGCGCCACGGAAGCGCCCAACATTTTGCTGTCCCTGGCGGGCATGGCGGCGGTCGTCGCCGCGACCCTTGTGATCCTGCTGTGTTCCCACCCCGGCGCCCAAGCGGAAAGCGCCCGGAAAAAGAAGAAGAAAAAAGGCCGCGGACGGCGGCGTGCTTGAGGGGGGGCATCCATGGCAAAAAATACTTTTCTGAAAAAACCGCTCGCCCTGCTGGGCGTGGTCCTGTGCGCCGCCGGGCTGACGGGCTGTTCGACGGCTTTGCAGTCCGCCGCGGACGGGACGGATGCGCTGCTGAACGAATTGGCCGATGGAATCGACGCCGTGCTGAACGATCTGGCGGACGAGACTGACGAGGCGCTCAGTTCCCTGGCGGACGTGGACAACGGCCAGTTGAAAGACAGCGTTCTGGGCGCTTATCAAACGCTCGTGGACGGGGCCGGTGCCGCCGTCCTGACGCCGGAAAGCCAACTGAAAGGGCAACTGGCAAAGGGCGGTGACGATTACACCGGGTCGTACAGGGCGGATTATCAGGACTTTACGGGGACGGAGTTCCTGTTTGGCGGCACCACCGTGGAACGGGAAGCGGGCGGCACGGTCGAACTCACCTGTTCCCTTGATTTGGAAAGCGGCGAGGCGGCGGTCTTTCTGCTCTCCGGCGCGGAGGACCCGGCCGTGCTGCTCTCCGGCAGCGGCAGCTATACCGGTTCGGTGACGGTGGACGGCGCAAGCACCTACATCGGCGTATGGGGCGACCACGCTGCGGGGACGGTGTCCGTTGAAGCAAAGTGAACGGGCCTGCGTGGGGTACGGTGGAACGCGCTGCCGTGTTCGCGGTGTTTTCCAGCGGTCTCCCCTGCCCGCGGCAGGGCTGCGGCGGCGAGATGGATCGTTTGCCGCAATAGAGGGATTTTGTGATTTGGCAATAAAGTAAAGCAAACTGACGGTTTCGCCCGCAAGGCGGCAGAAAAGCAAAGCGACGGTTTGTTTACCGGCACCCGGCGGGGGTTCTCCCCTTCCGGGCGCTTTCTGTTTTTGCAGCGGCATGACGGGCGCTGTTGGGGGCGGGCCGCGCGTATGGGAAAGCAGATAAGGGAACGCCTTTTTGCGGGGCGTTTCTTTGCGCAGATATTTTTTCAGGAGGGCTTGATTTCCATTTCTTATGGCGTTAAGATTGCCAGCAAGAAGCGGGGCATCCGACGGCGCAGGCTTGGCCGGGCGGGCGTGCCTCTTCCCTGCCCCAAACATACCCGCAGAGACGGCGTTCCCCAAAGACGCCCGGACAGAAAGGAGCAAAAAATGATAGACCACTTGGCGTTTCACCGCTATGTTGCCGATACCCAGCCCAACATCTGCCAGATTACCGTGATCCAAAACGGCCGAACAGTGATCCGGGATCTGTGGAACGGCTACCGGGCCGAAGATACCGTCCATACCATGTCGGTCACCAAAAGCGTCGTTTCGCTTCTGGTGGGCATCGCCATCGACCAGGGGCTGATCGGCGGCGTAAACGACTATGTGTTGGACTATTTCCCCGACTACAGGATCAGGCGGGGCGAAAAAACGATCCAAAACGTCACACTGAAAAATCTTCTGACGATGACGGCCCCCTATAAGTACCGTTCCGAGCCGTGGACCCGAGTATGCACGCAGGAGGATTGGACGCTGGCTGCGCTGGATCTTCTGGGCGGCAGACGCGGCCTGACGGGGGAATTTCGGTATTCCACGTTGGGCATCCACATCCTAACCGGCATCCTGGCAGCGGCCAGCGGCATGACAACGGTGGATTTTGCGAACCGCTATCTGTTTGCACCGCTGGGGATCGCCCCGCGCGAACTGTATGTTGCGCCCGACGCCGAAGCGCACAAGGCATTCACCATCGGGAAAAAGCCTAAGGGAAGGATCTGGTTTTCTGATGAGAAGGGCGTCGGCGCCGCGGGGTATGGCCTTTGCCTCTCTGCCGGAGAAATGGCAAAGATCGGCTTGCTGTGTCTGGGAAAGGGCGTTTTTGACGGCAGACGCATCGTTCCCGAAAAATGGCTGGAAGAAAGCACGAAACCCCGCCTGTGCTGCGGTGACAGCTTCCAGAATATGAAGTACGGCTACCTGTGGTGGATTCTGGATGAAGCTGCCGGAAGTTATGCGGCCATCGGCAACAGCGGGAATGTGATCTATATTGCACCTGAAAAGGCGCTGGTGGCGGCGGTCTCCGGTTACTTTAAGCCCACAGTGTTTGACAGGATAGATTTTATCAAAAGGCAGATAGAAGAAAAACTTGATGATGAAGAAAAGTGAAAGTAAGTGTTTGAAAGAATAATCTACTGATCTATAAATTGAAAATCTAATAAATATAACGGTTTAGCATGTATGACTTTGCTGATTTCTTTATGTCCAACTGGAAAATCTGAGGATTACTTGAAAAGTTTTCGGATTTTTAATCATGGAATAATAAGTGCAGAATAAAAATCAGGAGCACTAATAAGTTTAGAATTATAGAAGTCTTATGTTACTGCGATTCTTTACGTTTATATTGGGGCGTGTTTTTAGAAATCATGATACTAAGTTGCCTTATAATATTCGATGCTCCTGTAATCTGTAAATATCCCAAATAAATCAAAAACACCGCCGCAAGATCATCTAAAGATCATTTGCGGCGGTGTTCTGGCGTCCCAGAGAGGATTTGAACCTCCGGCCCCGCGCTTAGGAGGCGCGTGCTCTATCCAGCTGAGCTACTGAGACATACGACATACTATATCAAATATTAAAATATTATCATGGATTATAGAATATAAATATAAAAGAGAATTATTAGGAATATTAAAAGAAAAGTATAGAACTATATTCTCCCCTGTTCGATTTGCATGAACGATCACGTAAAATCATAGTTCTCAGGAAAAAAATCTGGTATTTATGTTAAGCGCAAACATCAGGGGATTTTCTGCCAGTTCCAACTATAAATATTGAAGAAGACAACGCAGATATTATAGCGGATTCCCCGCCAAATTGCAAGCACAGGTACTGTTTCTACTTATTAAACCAATTTTTGAAAGATTGCAAATTGGACACTGCTGCAAAATGCCTCTGTTTTGCGTGCTTTTACAGGCGAAAAGCAACTTCCTTGAAAAAAGTTTGCCGCATTATCGTCTTTATTAAGAATTTTTGATTTTTTTTGAAAAAACACTTGCATTTTGCTTTTTGGTTTGCTATAATAATCGAGCACCAGGCAGCTGGGGCACACAAATGAATAAGGGAGCTTTCCCGAGTGGCCAATGGGGACAGACTGTAAATCTGCTGCTTAATGCTTCGGTGGTTCGAATCCACCAGCTCCCACCAAAAAACGACAAGTTTCGGCTTGTCGTTTTTCTTTTTCTCAACTTTCCTAATTGCGGCAAGCGCAAGAAATATTCCTTGTTCGGGTCGAAGCAATCTATTATACGGTGCAGAGGGCGGTTTGCCGAAAAAATACAGGCATTTTCTCCCCTGTTATTGACAGAATGCAGAATTTTGTAAAAAGATAAAGTTTCCATATTGACAATATTTGCACCTTGGTTTAGAATTTGTTTGTTCCCGAACATTTTTGGGGTATGGGAAAGTCAAAGTACTTTACAGATTCGGGAGGGAGGAAGCTTTCAAAATGGAAAAGGACTGTGGGATGTGGATCCACATCCTATCCCACAAGCTCAAAAAACGTATGAATGCCAACATGCAGAGCCTGGGCCTTACCGGCGGACAAAGCCGCATCATGCATTACATTCTGGTGAAATGCGCCGAGGGACCGGTTTTTCAGCGTGACGTAGAAAAGGCATTCGGGATGAGCCGTTCGACCGCCACCGGCATTTTGCAACTGATGGAGAAGAACGGCTTGATCGTGCGTGAAAGCGTCGCCAGCGACGCAAGGTTGAAAAGCCTGATCCCCACGGAACGGCCCGCCCACCTTGACGCACAGATCAGTGAGTCGCTCCGCCAAGGCGAACAGCGACTGACGAAAGGGCTGTCCAGCGAGCAGCTTGCGCAGTTTTTGGAAACGGCCGCGCATATGGCTGCCAACTTGGACGAATAGCCTGCAACCCCACAGGTTTCCATTAAAATATGATACATCCCGCGTGGGCACACAGGATGTATCCGATTGGGAGGAATGTCGCATATGATAAAAACCCTCGCCCGCAGCATTCGGGAATACAAAAAGCCGGCGATCCTGACCCCGCTTCTGGTCGTCGTCGAAGTCATTCTTGAATGCTTGATCCCCTTCACCATCGCCAAGCTGGTGAACCAGATGCAGGCCGGCTGCGGCATGGACGTCATCGTGAATTACGGCGTCCAGCTGCTCATCATGGCCATCCTTTCGCTGATCTTCGGCGTTGCGGCCGGCAATACCTGTGCCACCGCATCCACCGGCTTTGCGAAGAACCTGCGCCATGATATGTTCTACCGCATCCAGGATTATTCTTTTGAAAACATCGACAAGTTCTCGGTTTCCAGCCTGGTCACCCGTATGACCACCGACATCGTGAACGTGCAGATGTCCTTCATGATGATCATCCGCATTGCCATCCGCGGCCCGCTCATGCTGATCTTCTCCTTCATCATGGGCTTTGCCATGGGCGGCCGTCTGGCCATGATCTTCCTGGTCACCATTCCCCTGCTGGGCGTCGGCCTGGCGCTGGTGATCCGCGCCGCCATGCCGATCTTCCGCCGCGTGTTCCGCAAGTACGATGCGCTGAATGACTCGGTGCAGGAGAACGTGCAGGCCATGCGCGTGGTCAAGAGCTACGTGCGTGAGGACTACGAAAAGAAGAAGTTCGCCACTGCCGCCGAGGATGTCTGCAAGGACTTCACCAAGGCGGAGCGCATCATGGCTCTGAACAACCCGATGATGCAGTTCTGCGTGTACGCCGGCATGGTCTTTGTTCTGTCCTTCGGCTCCTACGCAGTCATCACCAGCCGCGGCACCGAGATCGCCGTCGGCCAGATGTCCGCCATCCTGACCTACAGCTTCCAGATCCTGATGAGCCTGATGATGCTCTCGATGGTCTTTGTTATGATCTCCATGTCGATGGAATCCGCCGAACGTATCGTCGAAGTCCTGACGGAAGAGAGCAACCTGACCAGCCCTGAGAACGCCATCACCGAAGTCAAGGACGGCTCCATCGACTTCAACAACGTCAGCTTCAAGTATTCCAAAAAGGCCAAGCGCATGGCGCTGTCCGATGTGGACCTGCACATCAAGTCCGGCGAGCTGATCGGTATTCTGGGCGGCACGGGTTCTTCCAAATCCACGCTGATCCAGTTGATCCCCCGCCTGTATGACGTGACCGAAGGCAGCGTCAAGGTCGGTGGTGTGGATGTGCGCAAGTACGACCTGGAAACGCTGCGCAACAACGTGGCTGTCGTTCTGCAGAAGAACGTCCTGTTCTCCGGCACGATCAAGGACAACCTGCGCTGGGGCAATGCAAACGCCACCGACGAAGAAATGCTGGAAGCCTGCAAACTGGCGCAGGCCGACGAATTCATCCAGCAGTTCCCCGACAAGTATGATACCTGGATCGAACAGGGCGGCTCCAATGTTTCCGGCGGCCAGAAGCAGCGTCTGTGCATTGCCCGCGCGCTGATGAAAAAGCCCAAGGTCCTGATCCTGGACGACTCGACCAGCGCCGTGGACACCAAGACCGACGCGCTGATCCGCCAGGGCTTCCGTGAGTTCATCCCCGAAACCACCAAGATCATCATTGCGCAGCGCGTTGCCTCCGTGCAGGACGCCGACCGCATCATCGTGATGGACGGCGGCCGCATCAACGCGATCGGCACGCATGAAGAGCTGCTCAAGACCTGCGAGATCTACCGCGAGGTCTATACTTCCCAGAATAAGGTAGGTGATCAAGATGGCAAATAAAAACAAAAAGGCGGCCCCGGCCACTACGGCCCGCGGTCAGCGCGCCCCCAAAGGCGTCCTGCGCCGTTTGCTGCGCACGCTGTTTGAGTTCTACCCCGTGCTGCTGCCTGTCACCATGGTGTGCATCCTGATCAACGCCGTTGTCAGCGCCGCCCCCTCCATCTTCCTGCAGAACGTCATCCAGATCGTGGACGACAGCTACAAGAGCGGCGACTGGAGCGCGGTTTCCGGCAAGATCCTGACGTTCGTCGGCATCCTGGTGGCGATGTACATCGTCAGCCTGATCGCGGGTGTGTTCTACACCCAGATGATGGCGATCATCACCCAGGGCTCCCTGAAGAAACTGCGCCAGAAGATGTTCAACCACATGCAGGATCTTCCCATCAAGTACTTTGACACCAACGGCCATGGCGACATCATGAGCTACTACACCAACGACGTGGACACCCTGCGTCAGTTGATCAGCCAGAGCCTGCCGCAGATGACGATCTCCGGCGTGACGCTGCTTGCCGTTTTCTGCATCATGATGTACTACAGCGTCATTCTGGCGCTGATCGTGGTGGTGGGCGTTATCTGCATGGTCTTTGCGGCCCGCGCCATCACCGCCCGCTCCTCCAAGTACTTCCTGCGTCAGCAGGTCACCCTTGCCCACGCCGAGGCGTTCATGGAAGAAATGATGACCGGTCAGAAAGTCATCAAGGTCTTCTGCCATGAGGAAGGCGCCAAGGCCGACTTCGACAAGGTGAACGAGGAAATTTTCTACAACGCCCGCAACGGTAACCGTTTTGCCAACATCCTGATGCCCCTGCTGGCCAACGTGGGCAACGTCATGTACGTTGTGGTCGCGCTGATCGGCGGCGCGCTGCTGCTGACCGACGTGCAGAACATCAGCATTTCGGGCATGGCGTTCAGCATTAGCATTGTAGTCCCCTTCCTGAACATGACCAAGCAGTTTGCCGGCGCGATCGGCCAGGTTTCCAACCAGATCAACATGGTCATCATGGGCCTTGCCGGTGCGCACCGTATCTTCGCCCTGCTGGACGAGGAGCCGGAAGAGGACGACGGCTATGTGACCCTGGTCAACGCCAAGGAGAACGCCGACGGCAGCCTGGAGGAGTGCAGCGAGCGCACCAACGTCTGGGCCTGGAAGCACCCCCATCACGACGGCACCATCACCTACACCCGCTTGCGCGGCGATGTGCGGTTCTATGACGTCAACTTCGGCTACACGCCGGCTAAGACCGTACTGCACAATATTTCGCTGTACGCCAAACCGGCGCAGAAGGTTGCTTTCGTTGGTTCCACCGGCGCCGGCAAGACGACGATCACCAACCTGATCAACCGTTTCTACGATATCAACGACGGTAAGATCCGTTACGACGGCATCAACATCAACAAGATCAAGAAGGCGGACCTGCGCCACAGCCTTGGCATCGTGCTGCAGGATACCAACCTCTTTACCGGCACCGTGATGGAGAACATCCGTTACGGCAACCTGGATGCCTGCGACGAGGAATGCATCGCCGCCGCACGGCTGGCCGGTGCGGATGACTTCATCCGCCGCCTGCCGGACGGCTACAACACGATGCTGACCGGCAACGGCGCCAACCTGAGTCAGGGTCAGCGCCAGTTGCTGGCGATTGCCCGCGCGGCGGTGGCCGATCCCCCAGTTATGATCATGGACGAGGCGACGAGTTCCATCGACACCCGCACCGAGGCTATCGTGCAGCGCGGCATGGACGCGCTGATGACCGACCGCACGGTGTTCGTCATTGCGCACCGTCTGTCCACCGTTCAGAACGCCAATGCGATCATGGTTCTGGATCACGGCCGCATCATCGAACGTGGTACCCACGACGACCTGATCAAGCTGAAAGGTACCTATTACCAGTTGTACACCGGCGCGCTGGAGTTGGATTGACCGCTCCCCTGCCCTGCGTGACAGCCGCATAAACAGATAAAAGGACCCCGACCGTTTCCCATCCGGGAGCGGCCGGGGTCCTTTTTATTTTCTGCTTATCATCACTTGCGCAGGATCTTTTCCAGCGGGCGGCCCTTTGCCAGTTCGTCCACCAGTTTGTCCAGGTAGCGGGCTTTCTGCACGAGGGGGTCCTCGATGGACTCTACGGCAATGCCACACACCTTGCCTGTGATCTTGGCGCAGTTGGGGTTGATGCAGGGGGCTTCGCCAAAGAAGGTGGCGTAGTCCACCTCCCGTTCAAGCTGGCGCTGCAGGCCCTGCGCATCGTAGCCGGTCAGCCAGCAGATGACGGTATCCACTTCCTGCCGGGTCCTGTTTTTGCGCTCGGCTTTCTGGACCAGAAGCGGATAAATGCGTGCAAAATTCATCGTGTAGATCTTGTTGGGTTCCATGGTGTTCCTCCTTGATATGCATGTACAGGACGGCCTGTTTGGAACAGCAACGCATCCTGCGGATTTCTTACGGGCGTTTGTTTTCGGTGCGAAGCGCAGAATCAGAAGCCCCTGCGCGGTTGCAGCGACACCCCACAGGATTTCTGTGGATCAGCGTGTCATTCCCTTTCGCCAAACGATTGTAAATGTTCGATGCGTCCGGTTTGAATATCGGATATATGCTGCTTTATTTTTTCTTCAGGCCAATCCCACCACTTGATTTTCAGCATAGCTGAGATGGTATCTGCGGAAAAGCGTTCACGGATCGGTTTGGCGGGAACGCCGACGACGACCGTGTATGGCGGTACGTCCCTTGTCACAACGGTTCGTGCGCCGATGACCGCACCATCCCCAATGGTAACGCCAGACAGAATCACCGCTTCATATCCGATCCACACATCGTTGCCGATGATAATATCACCTTTGTTGTCCCATGCGCTTGTGATGTTCTGCACATCCAGACCCCATTCCTCAAAAAAGATGGGGAACGGATAGGTGGACAAGGACCTCTGCGTATGGTTGGCGCTGGTGAATAAAAATTTTGCGCCGCAGGCGATGGAGCAGAATTTCCCGATCACAAGTTTATCGTGGTTGATCGGATAATGATACAGGACATTGTTTTTTTCAAACTGCCTGGGATCATGGACGAAATCATTATATATGGTAAAGTTTCCGACAAGGATGTTGGGATCTTTCACAACACTTTTCAAATAGACCGTTTCATGGTCGTTTGTTCGGGGATAAATTTTCTCTGGGTCCATGGCTTTTCCCTCCTTTTTATTGGTCATCAGCGAGTACCGGCCAGTCTCTTCCCGACATCCAATGCCCGGTTCAACGATCAGGGGCCGCCCCTGCCGGTCAGACAGTATGGCCTGTTTGGTGGCATCCAGGGCATAGACGATCTCTGCCTGAATGAATGGGTTCTGTCAGGTCTGCGACTGTCATACAGCCGATGGAATCCTGATAGTCCCGGCCGGGTTCACTGTGAACATACAACAGGGGCCTGGCATTCCCGTTGCGGTTTACGCCATGATAGGAATAGCGTAGCCCGCCGGGCCGCAGGATGCCGATATAGAAGCGCTTTTTCTTTTATGATCCAGTGGTCCCATATGTGTAAGGTCAATGTCAAAATTGGAGCCGGTGATCGTGTCGTCACCTCGGTAGACGAATCGGGTGTACATAGCGGTTTCCTCCTTTGCGGATGTATGATCTACTTATATCGTACTACCGCCGCGATCCCATTTCTATCCACTGGATGATACGGAATCAATTTGTATACAATACAAAAGCAGGGCTGCATTCCTGCACCCCCTGCCGGTTCATTTTTGATAAATGATTTTACGAATGGCCGATACAGACAGGAAGTATTTTTCCGCCAACTTCTCCATAGAGGTCCCATTCCGAAACTCCTCTGCGATTTGATGGTTTCGCTGCTGTAATTCCTGCCGGTAACCGGAGACTTCTCCCCATCGTTTTTGCTGTGCCTGTTCGGTGGGAACATACAGATAGCCCCCTTGCACATAGCGTTGCAATTCTTTGACCAATGCAGCGGGAAGAAGATCTTTTGCATTGATATATTTCATGCAGGCTTCCTCCTTGAAAGAATCTTCAAGCAGCAAAGCCGGCATATAAAAGCCGCGATGATTTTTACTCCATGCAAATATCGCGATCTGCCGGCCTTGCATGGAGGGATGCTTCGTTGCGTTTTATCATGGGATACCACTTCTTTCTGTTGTGAACGCCTTTATGCTACCACGCAATGATCCACAATGCAAGGTCTTTTGGGAAAATGGCAGGCAGAAGCGGGAACCAGATACACAAAGACAAAAGTTTGAACGCATCATGTTGTCGGCTGCGTTCCCTTTTCGTCATGGAGCGAGAGGCGCTTATACCGCTGGGCCTTGCAAGAATAAGCGGTTTCGCAACGTTCAAAGAAAACAAATAAATCCGAACCCATCTCCTGCTGGAAACAAGTTCGGATTCTATCGGCTTGGTGCGGCTAACAGGACTTGAACCTGCACGTCGTGGACACTGGACCCTAAAACCAGCGCGTCTGCCAATTCCGCCATAGCCGCATACCAATGATTAGTGTAGCAACTTTAGGCGGTTTTGTCAACGCATACGCTTAATTTCCGTTCCGGGATGCCAGATAGGCGGCGGGGCCGCTCTGGTACAGATCGCCCCCGTGGGGGTCCAGCAGCACCGTCAGCGGGAAATCCTTGACCGTAAGGCGGCGCACCGCTTCACAGCCCAGGTCCGGCCAGGCGATGACTTCACAGCTTTGCACGCTGCGTGCCATCAGGGCACCGGCCCCGCCGATGGCCCCCAGATAGACCGCCCCGTTTTTGACCACCGACGCTTTGACGGCTTCGCTGCGCTTGCCCTTGCCGATCATACAGGCCAGCCCCAGATCCAGCAGCCGCGGCGTGTAGGCGTCCATACGGCCCGAAGTCGTGGGTCCGGCCGCGCCGATGGCACAGCCCGGACGCTCCGGCGTGGGGCCTACATAGTAGACGGCCGCCCCTTCCAGCGGGAACGGCAGCGGCTGCCCGGCGTCCAGCAGTTCCATCATGCGGGCGTGGGCGGCGTCCCGCGCGGTATATACCACGCCGGAAAGCAGCACGGTATCCCCGGCATGCAGCGGCGCCAGGTCCTCCCGTTTGAGCGGGGTCTGCAAACGATACTGCATCAGTCTTTCCCCTCTTCCTGCGCACGGCGGCGCATTTCTTTGTACGCTTCATGGTGGCGGTTGACGGCTTCGAACTCCTTGCGGGTGATGGCCGCGTCCGTATCGCCGTCCAGCGGGATATCGATGGGGCGGCGCCGGGCCTGCCCTCCCCCATCCAGCGGAATGTCGATCTTCTGTTTTTCCATCGTCATACCTCCCGGCTGGCGCGGCGCGTCACATGGCAGCTCATATTGACGGCCACCGGCAGGCAGGCCACATGGGTGGGACGCTGCTCGATGGAAACGCCCAGGCAGGTGGTGGCGCCGCCGAAGCCCTGCGGCCCGAAGCCGGTGGCGTTGATGGCGTCCAGCAGTTCGCGCTCCAGTGCGGCGTAGTAGGGATCGGCGTTGGGCTGGTCCAGCGGGCGCAGCAACGCCTGCTTGGCAAGGGCTGCGCAGTGGTCGAAGCTGCCGCCGATGCCGATGCCCAGCACGATGGGCGGGCAGGGGTTGGCCCCCGCCAGACGCACCGTTTCCAGCACGAAATCCTTGACGCCCTGCACGCCGTCCGCCGGTTTGAGCATGGCAAGGCGGCTCATATTCTCGCTGCCTGCGCCCTTGGGGGCCACCGTGATGCGGCAGCCGCTGCCGGGCACTAGATGCACGGTCAGGAACGCAGGGGTATTATCCCCCGTATTGACCCGCTGCAGGGGGTCTGCCGTGATGGACTTGCGCAGATAGGCTTTCTCATAGCCGCGGCGCACGCCCTCGTTGACAGCCTCCGTCAGGTCGCCCTCGATGTGGGCGTCCTGCCCCAGTTCCAGGAACACGCAGGCCATGCCGGTGTCCTGGCAGATGGGCAGGTCCTCCTGCGCGGCGACGCAGAGATTCTGCTGCAACAGTTCCAACGTCTGCTTTGCCAGCGGCCAGGGTTCCGCCGCCTGCGCCCGGTCCAGCGCCGCTTTTACGTCCGCGGGCAGGCTGGTGTTTGCCTCAATGCACAGCGCCTCCACGGCGTCCCGAATCGCCGCGGCGTCTATGGTACGGATCGTGCTCATAGCCGTGCCGCCCCGCTTTCCCGCGCGGCCTGCGCCACCGCGGCGGCCACGGCTTCCGGCACACGGGGGTCAAAGGCCTTGGGCAGGATGTTCTCCTCGTTGAGTTCTGCGTCCGGAATGAGGGAGGCGATCGCCTGCGCCGCAGCCATCTTCATGGCGGGGTTGATGTCCCGCGCGCGCACCGACAGCGCCCCCTTGAAGATACCAGGGAACGCCAGCACGTTGTTGGCCTGATTGGGGAAGTCCGAACGGCCAGTGCCGATCACACGGACACCGGCCGCCTTGGCGGCGTTAGGCATGATCTCCGGCGTGGGGTTGGCCATGGCGAACACGATGGCGTCCGGGGCCATGGTGGCCGCCAGTTCGGGCGTGAGCGCCCCGGCAATGGACGTGCCGATGAAGATGTCGGCGCCGCGGATGGCTTCCGCCAGGCCGCCGGTCAGCTTTTCGGGGTTCGTTTCCTCTGCCAGTTTGGCCTTGTGGCCCGCCAGCCCTTCGGGACGGCCCGGCACCAGAATGCCGTGCTCATCCACCGCGATGATGTGCCGCGCACCGGCCACCTGCAGCATGTGGATGATGGCCGTACCGGCTGCGCCGGGGCCGTTCTGCACGATGCGCACGTCCTCGATCTTTTTGCCCACCACTTTGAGGGCGTTCAGCACGCCCGCCAGCACGATGATGGCGGTGCCGTGCTGGTCGTCGTGGAACACGGGAATATCGAGGTCCCGTTCCAGTTCGGCTTCGATCTCAAAACATTCGGGGCTGCGGATATCCTCCAGGTTGATGCCGCCGAAGGTGGGCGCGATGGCCTTGACCGCCGCGATGACTTCCTCTTTGGTGGCGGCGTTCAGGCAGATGGGAAAAGCGTCCACGCCGCCGAATTCCTTGAACAGCACGCACTTGCCTTCCATGACCGGCAGGCCCGCTTCGGGGCCGATGTTCCCCAGGCCCAGCACCGCCGTGCCATTGGTGACGACGGCCACCGTGCGGCCTTTGAGGGTGTAGGTATATACGTCCTCCGGGTTTGCCTTGATCCGGCGGCAGGGCTCGGCCACGCCGGGCGTGTAGGCGGTGGAGAGCGCGTCCTTATCCTTGCAGGGCACAAGGCTCTGCACCGTCAGTTTGCCGGGGCCTTTCGCATGAAGTTCCAGGGCCGCTTGATTGTAGTCCATAGTTTTTCCCCTTCCTTGTTATTCCTGCGTATGCGCGCAGGGCGCGTAATCGGGTTCCAGTTTGATGACACAGAAATGGTCGGGCCAACGCTGCTGCACGGCGGTGCGCAGTTCATTGACCAGCGTGACGCCGCGGTGCTGTTTGTCGGTCACATATTCAGCCGGGACCGCACAGTCAAAGATGACGTTGGTGTGGCTGGGACCGGGCACGATGCGCAGGTCATGCACATTGGCGCGGGGGTCCAGCCGCGCCACTTCCTGCTGGAGGAAAGTGCGGATCTCCTCTGTATGGGGGTTGCCCGTGACGACGGGGTCGTAGTGGATGGTGGCGATCATCCCGTCCTGCACCAGCAGGTCGCGTTCGATATTGTCGATCACATCATGGCTTTTCATCACGTCGCCGCTGGCGTCCATCTCGATATGGAAGCTGACCAGCCGGTTGCCGGGGCCGTAGTCATGGATCATCAGGTCATGGACGCCCAGCACGCCGGGATAGCCCAGGGCCTTTTTCTCGATATATTCCACCAGTTCCGGGTCAGGTGCCGCGCCCAGCAGCGGGTCGATGGTGTCCCGCACCAGTTGGATGCCGCTGTACAGGATGAAAGCGGCCACGCCCAGACCCATGATGCCGTCGATGCGGTCGATGCCGGTCAGGTAGGTCAGCACCGACGCGATCAGGACCGCGCCGGTGGCTACCACATCGTTGCGGGCGTCCGCCGCCGTGGCGATCAGCGTTTCGGACTGGATGGTACGGCCGATCTTGCGGTTGAGCAGGCTCATCCACAGCTTTACCAGAATGGAGGCCAGCAGCACGACCACCGGCAGCCAGCCGAACTGCACCGGCGTGGGGTGCAGCACCTTCTCAAAACTTTCCTTGAGCAGTTCCACGCCGATGACGAGGATCATGACCGAGACGGCCAGCCCCGCCAGATATTCATAGCGGGCGTGTCCATACGGGTGCTGGGAGTCCGCCGGGCGCGCCCCCAGCTTGAAGCCCACCAGGCTTACCAGGTTGGAGCTGGCGTCCGACAGGTTGTTCAGGCCGTCCGCCGTGATGGAAACGCTGCCCGACAGCGTGCCGACGGTCGCCTTGCCTGCGAACAGCAGCAGGTTGCAAATCACGCTGATGATGCACGCCAGATTGCCGTAGGCGGTGCGCACCGTGCGGTCGGCGGTGTTTTTGTGGTTTTTGATAAACGTTCGGATCAACAGATCGATCAACCCGTTCGTCTCCTTTCACAAAACGGCGGACTCCAAAAGTCCGCCGTTCTCTGTCATGTAATAAGGGGCTATGCCCGGATCAGTCCCGCACGATGCAGGCGTCGCGCTCGGGGCCGACCGAGATGTACTTGATCCGGCAGCCCACCAGCTCTTCCAGCCGGGTGATGTAGTTCTGCGCCTCGATGGGCAGGTCCTCGAACTTGCGCACGCCGGTAATGTCGCAGTGCCAGCCGGGCATCATCTCGACCACGGGCTGGGCGTCGTCCAGCGTCTTGCCCATGGGGAAACGGCCGGTCGTGGTGCCGTCCGTCAGGCGGTACTGGGTCACCACAGGGATCTGCTCCATGTAGTCCAGCACATCCAGCAGCGTCAGGGCCAGTTCATCGCAGCCCTGGCACTGCACGCCGTAGCGGCTCGCCACAGCGTCAAACGGGCCTACGCGGCGGGGGCGGCCGGTGGCCGCGCCGTATTCATGGCCGTGCTCACGCAGGACGTTCTTTTCGTCCTCGCTCATGGCCAGTTCCGCCGTGAAGGGGCCTTCGCCCACGCAGGAAGAATAAGCCTTCATGATGCCGATGGAAAGGTCCAGCTTGCGGCCGGGGATGCCCGCGCCGATGGGCGCATAGGCGCCGATGGTGTTGGAAGAAGAAGTGTAGGGATAGATGCCGAAGTCGATGTCACGCAGCGCGCCGAGCTGGGCCTCGAACATGATCTTCTTGCCTTCCTCGTCCGCCTGGGTCAGGTACTGGCCCACATCGCAGACATAGGGGGCGAAGATCTTGGCGTAACGCTCGCACCAGGCCCACATTTCGTCCGCGCTGACGGGCGCCTGGCCGTAGATCTTCTCCATCGTCAGGTTTTTGGATTCCACGATGGTCTGCAGGCGCTTGCGCACGCCTTCATCCATGTGGCAGAAATCGCCCATGCGCAGGGTCTTTTTCATGTACTTGTCGCCGTAGGTGTAGGCGATGCCGCGCTTGGTGGAACCGAACTGCGCGCCCGTCTTGGACAGACGCTCTTCCTCCAGGCCGTCCTGGGCCACATGGAAGGGCATCGTGATGGTGGCGCGGTCAGAGATCTTCAGGTTCGCGGGGCTGATCTCGATGCCCTGTTCCTTCAGGGACGCGATCTCCTTTTCCAGATGCTCGGGGTCGATGACCATGCCGCCGCCCATAACGCAGACGACTTCCGGGCGCAGGATGCCAGAGGGGATCAGGTTCAGGATGAACTTGCCGCGCTCATTCTTGACCGTATGGCCGGCGTTGTCGCCACCCTGATAACGTGCGACGATGTCATAATCCTGGCTGAGCAGGTCCACCATACGGCCCTTGCCCTCGTCGCCCCAGTTGATACCGGTGATTGCAGTAAGCATACTTTCTACCTCTTTTGCAAACTCATTCGGCAATTCAGCCTTTTCCGGTCTTCCCGGGATCCGCCGCCGTCTTGTATTATACCATACCCTGCGGCGGATTTCCATACCCGTTTTGCCCCGGTTTTCGATTTTATGCGCGCCCGCGCCGCCCTTCCCCCTTGATTTTAACGCCGCCAGCCCTTACAATAAGAACCAGCGAAACGGGCCGCATGACCTGCGTAATGTAAAAGGAGTGCATTTTTATGAGCCAGAACTATTCGATCAACACCCTGTGCGTACAGGGCGGCTATCATCCCGGCAATGGGGAACCGCGCCAGATCCCCATCGTACAAAGCACCACCTTCAAGTACGACAGCTCCGACGAGATGGGCAAGCTGTTCGACCTGGAATCCAGCGGCTATTTCTATTCCCGCCTGCAGAACCCCACCTGCGACACGGTGGCCGCCAAGATCACCGAACTGGAAGGCGGCACCGCCGGTATGCTGACCGGCTCCGGCCAGGCTGCCAACTTCTTCGCGCTGTTCAACCTGTGCAGCGCCGGGGACCACATCGTTTCTTCCAGTTCCATCTACGGCGGCACCTTCAACCTGATCTCGGTGACGATGGCGAAAATGGGCATCACGGCCACCTTCCTCTCCCCCGACTGCACCGAGGAAGAACTGGACGCGGCTTTCCAGCCCAACACCAAAGCCGTCTTTGGCGAGACCATCGCCAACCCGGCGCTGACCGTGCTAGATATTGAAAAATTTGCGGCCGCAGCCCACCGCCACGGCGTGCCGCTGGTCGTGGACAACACCTTTGCCACGCCCGTGAACTGCCGCCCGCTGGAATGGGGCGCCGACATCGTGACCCATTCCACCACCAAGTACATGGACGGCCACGGCGGCTGCGTGGGCGGCGCCATCGTGGACGGCGGCAAGTTCGACTGGATGGCCCACGCCGACAAGTTCCCCGGCCTGACCACCCCCGACGAGAGCTACCACGGCGTCACCTATGCCGAGCGTTTCGGCAAGGAGGGGGCTTTCATCACCAAGGCCACGGCCCAGCTCATGCGCGACCTGGGCTGCGTCCAGAGTCCCATGAGCGCCTATATGCTCAACCTGGGGCTGGAAAGCCTGCACGTGCGGATGGCCCGCCACTGTGAGAACGGGCAGGCCGTGGCCGAATTCCTGGCCGCCCACCCCAAGATCGCCTACGTCAACTACTGCGGCCTGCCCGGCGACAAATACCACGCGCTGGCCGAAAAATACCTGCCCCACGGTTCCTGCGGCGTCGTCAGCTTCGGCGTCAAGGGCGGGCGCGCGGCCGCGGCCAACTTTATGGCCCATCTGAAGGTCGCCGCCATCGAGACCCATGTGGCCGACGCTCGCACCTGCTGCCTGCACCCCGCCAGCAGCACCCACCGCCAGATGAACGACGAACAACTGCTGGCCGCCGGGGTCATGCCGGACCTGGTCCGCATGAGCTGCGGCCTGGAGGACAAGCAGGATCTGATCAACGACATCGCCCAGGCGCTGGACCAGATCTGACCAACGCCTGAACAGGGAGCCATACACTATGCCGCTTATCATCCCCAAAGAGCTGCCCGCCTTCGAGGCGCTTTCCCAGGAAAACGTCTTTGTCATGCACCGGGAGCGGGCCCGCAGCCAGAACATTCGCCCGCTGCGCATCCTGATCCTCAACCTGATGCCCACCAAGATCGTGACGGAGACCCAGCTGGCCCGCCTGCTGGCCAACAGCCCGCTGCAGGTGCAGATCACCCTGCTGCAGACGGCCACCCATGACGCCGCCCACACCTCGCCCGAACACATGAAGACCTTCTACAAGACCTTTGCGCAGGTCCGGCACGAGCGGTTCGACGGCATGATCATCACGGGCGCGCCCATCGAGGACCTCGACTACCCCGACATCGACTATTGGGACGAACTGTGCGAGATCATGGAATACACCAAGAACAACGTGTATTCCACGATCCACCTCTGCTGGGGCGCGCTGGCCGGGCTGTACTACCACTTCGGCATTCCCAAGGTCCATCTGCCGCAGAAGATGTTCGGCGTATTTGAACACCGGGTCACCCGCCCGGCGAACCCGCTGGTGCGCGGCTTTGACGAGGTGTTCTACGCCCCCCACAGCCGCTGGGCCGGGCCGGACCGCGCCGCCATCGACGCCTGCCCCGACCTGCGCATTCTGGCAGAGAGCGACGAAGCCGGGCCGATGCTGCTTTCCACCGATTCCGGCCGCCAGATCTTCGTCATCGGCCACCCTGAGTACGACAAGTACACGCTGGACACCGAGTACAAGCGCGACGTGGTCGCCGGGAAGCCCATCCGGGTGCCCTGCAACTACTACCCGGACGACGATCCCACGCGCGACCCGCTGTTCCGCTGGCGCGCCCACGGATACCTGCTTTATACCAACTGGCTCAATTACTACGTCTACCAGGACACCCCCTACGACCTGAGCCAGCTCAAAGCCCTGAAAAAATAAGGAGTGCCCCATGCCCAAGATCAGCGCCTGCATCGTGGCGTACTGTAACTATGAGGAAGTCTGCGCCGCCGTGCGCAGCATCCTGCAACATACCCCCTCCCCCACGCTGGCCCTGTATGTGGTGGACAACGGCAGCCCCGACGGCTGCGGCCAACAACTGGCCGGGACCGACTTTGGCGACCCGCGGGTGACCGTGCTGCCCCTGCCGGAGAATATCGGCTTCGGCAAAGGGCACAACGCCGTGCTGGACCGGCTGGACAGCGACGTGCATTTTATCCTGAACCCGGACATTCTGCTGACGGAAAACGTGCTGGAGCCCATGGCCGGCTGGCTGCTGGCTACCCCCGGCGCCGTGCTGGCCACTCCCCAGCTCTATTTCCCGGACGGCAGGCTGCAGGCGCTGCCCCGCCGCAAGCCCACCCCCTGGCTGCTGCTGGCCCGCCAGTTGGCGCCCCGTTTCGGCGGCGTGTTCCGCAAAGCGGACGACCACTACACCATGCAGGACGAGGACCTGACCCGCCCCCGCCGCATCGAATTCTGCACCGGCAGCTTTATGGCCGCCCGCACCGATGTGCTGCGCCGCATCGGCGGGTTTGACCCGGAATACTTCATGTATGTGGAGGACGCCGACCTGACCCAGCGGTTCCTGCGGGAGGGCGACGTATGGCTGGCCCCCCAGTTCAAGGCCATCCATGCCTGGCACCGCGCGCCCATGCGCGACGCGGGCAAGTTCAAAATGCAGTTGGCAAGCATGGGGCTCTACTTCAAAAAATGGGGCTGCGGCAAAGGTTCGCTGTAAGGGCTTGACAAACTTTGCCGGAATATGGTACATTGAAGCCAACGAACTGTTGACCGACGGATCAGTGGGTTCACCACAGGGGAGACAGTTTTGGAAGAAAGCCGACCGTCTGGGCTGCATGCACGCTGTACGTGTATGCAGCCCTTTGTTTGTAAGCACAGGAGGTATTGCCATGTTGAGCGACATTGAAATTGCCCAGGCCGCACAGATGCAGCCGATCACCGAGATCGCAGCCAAGCTGGGGCTGCAGGGGCAGAGCGTGATCCCCTACGGCCACTACAAAGCCAAGATCGACCACAAGCTGGCCAAGGCCGACGGGCCGGAGGGCAAGCTGATCCTGGTCACGGCCATCAGCCCCACCCCCGCCGGGGAAGGCAAGACCACCACCAGCGTGGGCCTGGCCGACGCCATGAACGCGCTGGGCAAAAAGACCATGCTCTGCCTGCGCGAGCCTTCGCTGGGGCCTGTGTTCGGCATCAAGGGCGGCGCGGCCGGCGGCGGCTATGCCCAGGTCGTGCCCATGGAGGACATCAACCTGCACTTTACCGGCGACATCCACGCCATCGGCACGGCCAACAACCTGCTGGCCGCGATGATCGACAATTCCATCCAGCAGGGCAACCCGCTGAACATCGACCCCCGCCGCATCACCTGGAAACGCTGCATGGATATGAACGACCGCCAGCTCCGTTTCATCGTGGACGGCCTGGGCGGCAAGGTCAACGGCACCCCGCGGGAGGACGGCTTTGACATCACCGTCGCCAGCGAGGTCATGGCGATCTTCTGCCTGGCGCAAGACCTGGCCGACCTGAAAGAGCGGCTCTCCCGCATCGTCTGCGCCTACACCTACGACGGCCAGCCCGTCACCGCCGGGCAGATCGGCGCGGCGGGCGCCATGGCCGCCCTGCTCAAGGACGCGCTGGACCCCAACCTGGTCCAGACGCTGGAGCATAACCCCGCCATCATCCATGGCGGCCCCTTTGCCAACATCGCCCACGGCTGCAACAGCGTCATCGCCACCAAGCTGAGCCTGAAACTGGCCGACTATGTGGTGACCGAAGCGGGCTTCGGCGCGGACCTGGGCGCCGAGAAGTTCCTGGACATCAAGTGCCGCTACGCCGGGCTGAACCCCGCCGCGGTGGTGCTGGTCGCTACCGTGCGGGCGCTGAAATCCCACGGCGGCGTGGCAAAGCCCGACCTGAACAAGCCCAACGCCGAAGCCGTCAAGGCGGGCGCCGTCAACCTGGAACGCCACATTGAGAACCTGCGCGGCTTCGGCCTGCCGGTGTGCGTGGCGATCAACGCCTTCCCCACCGACACCCCTGAGGAGATGGACGCCATCTACGCCGTCTGCGAAAAGGCCGGGGTCCCCTGCGCCCTGTCCGAAGTGTTTGCCAAGGGCGGCGAGGGCGGCAAGGCGCTGGCCGAGACCGTGCTCTCGATCCTGGACGATACCGCACGGGTGCAGTACACCTATGACCTGAGCGCCTCCCTGCCCGAAAAGATCGAGGCCGTTGCCAAAAAGATCTACCGCGCGGGCGGCGTATCCTACAGCCCCGCCGCCAAAAAGACGCTGGACGAACTGGCGGCCATGGGCTACGGCGAACTGCCGGTCTGCATCGCCAAGACCCAGTATTCCTTCAGCGACAACGCCAAGCTGATCGCCGCGCCGGAAGGCTTCACCCTCAACGTGCGGGAAGTCCGCCTGTCCGCGGGCGCCGGGTTCGTGGTGGTGGTCTGCGGCAGCATCATGACGATGCCCGGCCTGCCCAAGCACCCCGCCGCCATGGACATCGACGTGACGGCGGACGGCAAGATTACCGGCCTGTTCTGATCCTGCCGTAAAATAAACGCAAAAATGCCCCGGGGAAAGACCGTTCTTTCTCCGGGGCATTGCTTTTGCAGGGGCGGCGTCAGCGGGCCGCGGGGGTCGTTTCCTGCGGGGATGCTTCGCGGCTGTCGTGTTCTTCCTCTTTTGCGTAGAGGTGCGCCACGTCGGGCGCAAGCTGCCCGCCGGGCAGCTTCTGGCCGAAGGACGGCACAAAGAGGAAGCGGCGGATCACAAAGATCAGCGCGATGGCCAGCACGCTGACGAGGTTTTGCAGGGCGTCCTCATGCCCGACGATCATGTGGCGGGCAATGGCGTAGAGCAGCACTTCCAAAACGCTGCCGGGGCTGTGCTTGGCAAGCATCTTGATGAACTCGATACCGATCACGATGTCCAGTGCGCGGGTCAGGAAGTCATAGACCTCCACCCCGTTGCCGTCCACGAAAAGACCGGGGATGCGCTGGACCAGCGGCACGATGCTGATGAGCAGCGCGACCAGTACGATGCCGGAAAGCAGCGTTTCCAGCAAGGCGGCTGCCTCCGCGATCTGGTCGCGGAAAAACCGCTTGACGCGCTCCTCCTCCTGGTGCAGTTCGGCCCGGTGCAGGCGGGTCTTAAACAGCTTCATGGTACTTTTTCCTCCCGTTGGCACATTTCCTGTATTTTACCATATTTCCCCGCTTTCCGCTACAGGATTTTTTCGCGCCGCGAACTGCCCCGGATAAAGTCATACCTTTGCCCCGCCGGGCTTATCAAAAATGACAAAAAGCGCCGGGAAAAAACCTTTCTTGTGGTTTTTTGGCTGAAAAAACCGTTCCCGTCTTGCTTTTTTGCCCCGCACGCCTTACACTAATTTTACAAGGGTACTTTACTTCTTTATTAAAAAGGGGGAGCTTCCGTGCAAGAGTCGCTGTGGCGTCTTGGTTCTTTTCACGGGGGCTTTTTGTACCCTGTTTTCCGTTTATAAAGACCCCCAACAGCGCAGTGTACCGTTTCGCCGGCCGCTGCGCTCTTTTTATCGGGTGCCTGATCAGGAAAGGAGCTTACCAATGAAAAAAGTAGCGATCATCATGGGTTCGGACAGCGACTGGGGCGTCGTCAAGGGAGCCTGCAGCGTCCTGAAGGATTTCGGCGTTCCTTATGAAGCGCACATCCTTTCGGCCCACCGCACGCCGGAGGTGGCCGCCGCCTTCGCCAAATCCGCCCGCGCCAACGGCTACGGCGTGATCCTGTGCGCCGCCGGCATGGCGGCCCATCTGGCCGGTGCCTTTGCCGCCAACACCACCCTGCCGGTGGTGGGCATCCCCATGAAGGGCGGCGCCATGGACGGCCTGGACGCCCTGCTGGCCACCGTCCAGATGCCCAGCGGCTTCCCCGTTGCCACGGTCGCGCTGAACGGCGCCAAGAACGCCGCCTACCTGGCTGTGGCGATCCTGGCCGTGGCCGATGATTCCCTGGCCGCCAAGCTGGACCAGTTCCGCGCCGACACCGCCGCCGCCATCGCCAAGAAGGACGCGGCCATCGCCGCCGAGGCCGCCGCGCTGTAAAAACAGCATCTTGCACACCGCCACAAAACGGGGTACAATAAGGCTGTATTCGACCCCGTTTTTATACATTACATAAAGGGAGCGTTTATCATGAAATACGAAGTCAAAGAACAGATGTACGAAGGCAAGGCCAAGCAGGTTTTCGCCACCAGCGACCCCGAGATCGTCATGGTCCACTACAAGGATGATGCCACCGCCGGCGACGGCGAGAAGAAGGGCACCATCCGTGACAAGGGCATCGTCAACAACAAGCTGTCCAACGCCCTGATGCAGAAGCTGGAAAAGGAAGGCGTTCCCACCCACTATGTGGAGGAGATCAACGACCGCGACACCTTCGTGAAGAAGGTCGAGATCGTGCCCCTGGAAGTCATCATCCGCAACGTGGCGGCCGGCCACTTCAGCCTGCGCATGGGCGTTCCCGAAGGCACCCCCTTCAAGACCCCCATTCTGGAGTTCAGCTACAAGAACGATGACCTGCACGATCCGTTCATCAACCACTACTATGCCCTGGCCCTCGACCTGGCGACCCAGGAAGAGATCGACACCATCACCAAGTACGCCTTCAAGGTCAACGAAGTGCTCAAGAAGATCCTGCTGGACGCCAACATCCGCCTGATCGACTTCAAGCTGGAGTTCGGCCGCCTGTCTGACGGCACCATCATCCTGGCCGACGAGATCAGCCCCGATACCTGCCGCTTCTGGGATGCCACCACCGGCGCCCACCTGGATAAGGACCTGTTCCGCCGCGACATGGGCGGCGAGGCCGACGCTTACCAGGAAGTCATGAAGCGCCTGCTGGGCTGATGCAAGAAAACGGAGCACAGAGCGGAATGAGTGAACTTTCCCAATACACCGAGGCGCTGCACGAAGAATGCGGCGTGTTCGGCATCTATGACAAAACCGGCGAGACCGATATGGTCAGCGCCGTATACAGCGCGCTGTACGCGCTGCAGCACCGCGGCCAGGAAAGCTGCGGCATTGCCCTGAACGTGGACGGCGTGCTGTCCGGCCACCGGGACCTGGGCCTGGTGAGCGAGGTGTTCACCAAGCGTGTGCTGGAAGAACTGCCCCGCGGCGCCAAAATGGCCACCGGCCATGTGCGCTACGCCACCGCAGGCCAGCGCAGCCGTTCCAACGCACAGCCCATGGTACTGCACCACTGCAAGGGCGCGATGGCGGTCTGCCATAACGGCAACCTTGTCAACGCCCCCAAGCTGCGCCGCAAGCTGGAGATGAGCGGGTCGATCTTCCACGGTACTTCGGATACCGAGGTCATCGCCTACCTGCTCACCCAGAACCGGCTGCTGACCCCCAACATCGAGATGGCCGTCAGCCGCACGATGGATGACATCGAAGGCGCGTACAGTCTGGTCATCATGACCCACACCAAGCTCATCGCGGCACGCGACCCCCACGGGTTCCGCCCGCTGTGCATCGGCGCGCTGCCGGACGGCAGCGGCTACGCCTTTGCCAGCGAGTCCTGCGCGCTGGACGCCGTGGGCGCGGCCTTTGTGCGCGATGTGCGCCCCGGCGAGATCGTCATTGCCGACCACACCGGCCTGCGCAGCATCGACACCCACTGCGGCACCGCCCCCCATACGATGTGCGTGTTTGAGTACATCTATTTTGCGCGGCCCGACTCCATCCTGGAAGGCACCTGCGTCCACGAAGCCCGGCTGCAGGCCGGCCGCTTCCTGGCGCAGGAACACCCTGTGGAGGCCGATGTGGTCATCGGCGCGCCGGATTCCGGCCTGGACGCCGCCCTGGGCTACGCCCAGGAGAGCGGCATCCCCTACGGCGTGGGCTTCATCAAGAACAAGTATGTGGGCCGCACCTTCATCCAGGGCAACCAGAAACAGCGGGAGAACAGCGTGCGCATCAAGCTCAACGCCATTTCTTCCACCGTGAAGGACAAGCGCGTGGTGCTGGTGGACGATTCCATCGTGCGCGGCACCACCAGCGCCCGTACCATCCGCCTGCTGCGGGAGGCCGGCGCCAAGGAAGTCCATTACCGCATCAGCGCCCCGCCGTTTGCCCATCCGTGCTATTTCGGCACCGACATTCCCGACGAAAAGCAGCTCATCGCCACCGGCCATACGGTGGAGGAGATCAACCGCCTGGTCGGCTCCGACACGCTGGGCTACCTGAGCTTTGAGCATGTGCAGCAGCTGGCCATCCACAGCAAGTGCGGCTTCTGCACCGGCTGCTTTACCGGCCACTACCCCGTGGACCCGCCGGAGGAAACGATGGACATCGTCTACGACAAACCGCTGAGCACTTCCAACCCCAACAAAAAACTTTGATCCGGGCCGCGGCCCCTGCGCCGCTCCCCGTGGCAACTTAACATCCGATAGGAGTACCGACATGGAAAAAAGCTATTCTGCCAGCTACGCCGCCGCCGGCGTGGATATTACGGCCGGCTACCGCTCCGTGGAACTGATGAAGCAGTATGTGGCCCGCACGATGACCGAAAACTGCATCGGCGGTCTGGGCGGCTTCGGCGGCCTGTTTGAACTGGACTGCACCGGCATGGAGCACCCGGTCCTGATCTCCGGCACCGACGGCGTGGGCACCAAACTGCGCGTGGCCCAGTACCTGAACAAGCACGATACCATCGGCATCGACTGCGTGGCCATGTGCGTCAACGACGTGATCTGCGCGGGTGCCAAGCCGCTGGTGTTCCTGGACTACATCGCCTGCGGCCGCAACGTGCCCGAAAAGATCGCCGAGATCGTCAAGGGCGTGGCCGAAGGCTGCGTGCAGGCGGGCTGCTCCCTGGTGGGCGGCGAGACCGCCGAGCACCCCGGCATGATGCCGGAGGACGAGTACGACCTGGCCGGCTTCACCGTGGGCGTGGTGGACAAGAGCAAGATCCTGGACAACTCCACCATGCAGCCCGGCGACGTGATCCTGGCGCTGCCCTCCACCGGCGTACATTCCAACGGCTTCTCTCTGGTGCGCAAGATCTTTGACATCGAGAACCACCCCGAAGTGCTGCAAAAGACCTTCGACGGCATGGACAAGCCCCTGGGCGAAGCCCTGCTGGCCCCCACCCGGATCTATGTCAAGCCGGTGCTGGCCCTGCTGGAGCAGGTCACCGTGAAGGGCATCTCCCACATCACGGGCGGCGGCTTCTATGAGAACATCCCCCGCAGCCTGAAGGACGGCTGCGCGGCCCGCATCGCCAAGGCCGACGTGCGCACGCCCGCTTTGTTCGGCGTGCTTGCCAGGGAAGGCAACGTGCCCGAGCGCGATATGTTCAACACCTTCAACATGGGCGTCGGCATGACCATCGTGGTGGCGCCTGAGGACGCCGACAAGGCCCTGGAGATCCTGCAGGCCCACGGCGAAGCCGCCTACCGCCTGGGCACCATCGTGGAAGGCGACGGGGTGGAACTGGTATGAAGCGCGTAGCGGTACTGGTATCCGGCGGCGGCACCAACCTGCAGGCCCTGCTGGAAAGCGAAGCCCGGGGCGAAAACCCCGGCGGCAAGATCGTTCTGGTGGTGGCCAGCAAGCCCGGCGTCTATGCCCTGGAACGGGCGGCGAACTTCGGCGTGGAAAGCGCCGTCGTGGCCCGCAAAGCCTACGCGGACAGCGAAGCCTTTGACGCCGCGCTGCTGGAAACGCTGCGCAGCCATGCGATCGACGTGGTGGTGCTGGCCGGGTTCCTCTCGGTGCTGGGGCCCCGCGTCATCGAAGCCTACCGCAACCGCATTTTGAACGTCCATCCCAGCCTGATCCCCAGCTTTTGCGGCCCCGGCTTTTACGGGCTGCGCGTGCATGAGGCGGCGCTGGCCCGCGGCGTCAAGCTGACCGGCGCTACTGTGCATCTGGTCAACGAGGAATGCGACGGCGGCCCGATCCTGCTGCAAAAGGCCGTGGCCGTACAGCCCGGCGACACGCCGGAGACCCTGCAGAAGCGCGTGATGGTGGAAGCGGAATGGAAACTGCTGCCCCAGGCACTGGCTATGGTCTGCAACGACGAGGTGTAAGCTATGAAAAAGAATCTGTACAAATATCTTGCGGGCAACGACTACCCCGGCCGCGGCATCGTGCTGGGGCTGACCCCCGACGGCAAAAAGGCGGTGGCCGCCTACTGGATCATGGGGCGCAGCGCCAACAGCCGCAACCGCGTGTTTGAGGCCATCCCCGGCGGCATCCGCACGGTGGCCGCCGACCCGGCCAAGCTGGAGGACCCGCACCTGATCATCTACAACGCCGTGCTGACCCTGCGGGAGACCACCGTTGTCACCAACGGCGACCAGACCGACACGATCGCCCAGTTCATGAACGGCAACCTGTTCCCGGGCTACAGCTTCGAGGCCGCGCTGGCGACCCGCACCTATGAGGACGACGCGCCCAACTTTACGCCGCGCATTTCCGGCGCGCTGGATATGCGCCGCGGCGGCTACAAGCTGTCCATCGTCAAAAGCTGCGAGGGCAACGCTGCCAGCGTGGAGCGCCAGACCTTCGACTATCCCCAGCCGCTGGCCGGCGAGGGGCACTTCATCAGCACCTATGTGAAGAACGGCTCTCCCATCCCCAGCTATGCCGGGGAGCCGATGCGGGTGGCCCTTGATGAAAACGACGGCGCCGCCTTTGCCGAAAAGCTGTGGCGTTCGCTGAACAAGGAGAACAAGGTCAGCCTGTTCGTGCGCACCGTCACGCTGGAGACCGGCGACTACAAAGACGTGATCCTGAACAAATACACTGCGGTGGAGGGGTAATCCATGAAAGAATTTGAGCTGAAATACGGCACCAACCCGAACCAGAAGCCCGCCCGCATCTACATGACCGGCGACGCCGAACTGCCGGTGGAAATTTTGAACGGCCGCCCCGGCTACATCAATTTTCTGGACGCCTTCAACTCCTGGCAGTTGGTGCGCGATCTGAAGAAGGCGCTGGGCATGCCCGCCGCCGCCAGCTTCAAGCATGTGTCCCCCGCGGGCGCGGCCATCGGCCTGCCGCTGGATGACACCCTGCGCGCCATGTACCATGTGGCCCCGGATGCGCAGCTCTCTCCCCTGGCCTGTGCCTACGCCCGCGCCCGCGGCGCCGACCGTATGTCCAGCTTCGGGGACTGGATCGCGCTGTCCGACGTGTGCGACCTGGCGACCGCGAAGCTGATCCAGCATGAGGTCAGCGACGGCATCATCGCCCCCGGCTATGACGCCGACGCGCTGGAAGTCCTCAAATCCAAGAAAAAAGGCAATTACAACATCGTGGCGATCGACCCGAACTACGAGCCCGCCCCGCTGGAAACGCGCACCGTGTTCGGCGTCACCTTCGAGCAGGGCCGCCAGGACCTGGAGATCTCCGACGCGACGATGCTGCAGAACATCGTCACCAAAAACAAGGAGATCAGCGCCGAGCAGCGCCGTGACCTTATTATCAGCCTGATCGTGCTGAAGTACACCCAGTCCAACAGCGTCTGCTATGTGCAGGACGGCCAGACCATCGGCGTGGGCGCCGGGCAGCAGAGCCGCGTGCACTGCACCCGCCTGGCGGGCCAGAAGGCCGACAACTGGCAGCTTCGCCACATGCCCAAGGTGCTGGACCTGCCCTTCCGCCCCGACATTACCAAGCCCAACCGGGACAACGCCATCGACGTGTACATCGGCGACACGCCGGAGGATGTGATCGGGGACGACGTGTGGGCCGAGACCTTCACCGAGCAGCCCGCCCCGCTGACTGCTGAGGAAAAGCGCGCCTGGCTGGATCAGGTGACCGGCGTTTCGCTGGGCAGCGACGCTTTCTTCCCCTTTGGCGACAACATCGAGCGCGCCCGCCGCAGCGGCGTGACGGCCATCGTGCAGCCGGGCGGCTCCATCCGCGACCAGCAGGTCATCGACACCTGCGACCGCTACGGCATCGCCATGGCGTTCTGCGGCATCCGGCTGTTCCATCATTAAAAAATCGCACTTGCCTGCGGCGTTTTTTCGTCGCGGGCAGTTGTGCTGTCAAAGGAGTTTACTATGAAGATTCTCGTCGTAGGCGGCGGCGGGCGCGAACACGCCATCATCCGCGCGCTGAAGCAAAGCCCCCGGTGCACCGAGATCTGGTGCGCCCCCGGCAACGGCGGCATCAGCTATGACGCCCGCTGCAAGAATATCGCAGCCACCGATGTGGATGCCATGGTCGCTTTTGCCCGGGAGGAAGCCTTTGACTATGTGGTCGTAGCCCAGGACGATCCCCTGGCGCTGGGTATGGTGGACGCCCTGGCGGCCGTGGGCATCCCGGCGTTCGGCCCCGACAAGGCCGCAGCCCGCATCGAAGCCAGCAAGGTATTCAGCAAGAACCTGATGCAGAAATACGGCATCCCCACCGCGGACTATGCGGTGTTTGACGACCCCGCGCAGGTGCTGGCATATGTGGAAAGCAAAAACAAATACCCCGTGGTCCTCAAGGCCGACGGCCTGGCCCTGGGCAAGGGCGTGCTGATCTGCCAGAACCACGAGGAAGTGGCCGCCGGCGTCAAGGAAATTATGCTGGATAAAAAGTTCGGCGCTTCCGGCAACCATGTGGTGGTGGAAGAATTCCTGACCGGCCCCGAAGTGAGCGTGCTGTCTTTCTGCGACGGCAAGACCGTCAAGCCGATGGTGTCCAGCATGGACCACAAGCGCGCGCTGGACGGCGACAAGGGCCTGAACACCGGCGGCATGGGCACCGTGGCCCCCAACCCCTACTACACCCCGGAAGTGGCCGAGCGCTGCATGCGGGAGATCTTCCTGCCCACGGTGGCAGCCATGCAGGCGGAGGGCTGCCCCTTCAAGGGCTGCCTGTACTTCGGCCTGATGCTGACCCCCGACGGCCCGAAGGTCATCGAGTACAACTGCCGCTTCGGCGACCCTGAGACCCAGGTGGTGCTGCCTTTGCTGGAAAGCGATCTGCTGACCGTCATGCTGGCGACCACCAACGGCACGCTGGCCGATACCGAAGTGAAGTTCCGGGACGGCGCGGCGGCCTGCGTGATCCTGGCTTCCGGCGGGTATCCCCTTTCCTATGAGAAAGGCAAGGAGATCACCGGCCTGACCGAAGGCCAGCTTGCGGGCCGCGACGGCGTGACCGTCTACCATGCCGGCACCGCCCTCAAGGACGGCGTCCTGGTCACCAGCGGCGGCCGGGTGCTGGGCGTGACCGCCACCGCGGACACCCTGCCCCATGCGCTGGAACAGGCGTACAGCGCCAGCGAGGCCATCCATTTTGATAAACTGCACAAGCGTGGCGACATTGGTGCCCGTGCACTGGCCGCCATGCAGTAACCGGGAGGCAATATCATGGTATATCGCATTTATGTTGAGAAAAAGCACGGTTTTGACGGCGAAGCCCAGGGCCTGTTCCACGAACTGGTGGACCTGCTGGGCATCACCCGCCTCACCGGCCTGCGGCTGGTGAACCGTTATGATGTGGAAGGCATCGACGAAAGCCTGTTCGAGCAGGCCATCCCCACCGTATTCAGCGAACCGCCGGTGGACGTGACCTACCGGGAACTGCCCGCTGCGGGCCATGTTTTTGCGGTGGAGTACCTGCCCGGCCAGTTCGACCAGCGCGCCGACTCCGCCAGCCAGTGCATCCAGCTTTTGAGCCAGGGCGAGCGCCCCGACGTGCGCAGCGCCAAGGTCTACCTGCTGGACGGCGACCTGACCGACGAGGATCTGGCCGCCATCAAGAAATACCTCATCAACCCCGTGGAAGCGCGTGAGGCCAGCCTGGAACCGCGCGCCACGCTGAAGATGGAGTTTGCCATCCCCACGGAGGTCGAAACGCTGGACGGCTTCACGGCGCTGGACGACGACGCGCTGGAAGCGTTCCGCACCGAGAAGGGCCTGGCGATGGACCACGCCGACATCGTGTTCTGCCAGGATTACTTCAAGAGCGAACACCGCGACCCCACCATCACCGAGATCCGCCTGATCGACACCTACTGGTCCGACCACTGCCGCCACACCACCTTCGGCACCATCCTGGACGATGTGCAGATTGACGATGAACTGGTCCAGGCGGCCTTTGACCGCTATATGGCGCTGCGGGAGGAGACCGGCCGCGACAAGAAGAACCGTACCCTGATGGACTGCGCGACCATCGGCGCCAAGGCGCTGAAGCAGCGCGGCATCCTCAAGAATCTGGACGAGAGCGAGGAGATCAACGCCTGCACCGTCAAGATCCAGTGCGACGTGGATGGCGAAATGCAGGACTGGCTGTTCCTGTTCAAGAACGAAACCCACAACCATCCCACCGAGATCGAGCCTTTCGGCGGTGCGGCCACCTGCATCGGCGGCGCGATCCGCGATCCCCTGTCCGGCCGCAGCTATGTGTACCAGGCCATGCGCGTGACCGGCGCGGGCGACCCGCTGCAGCCGGTGGCGGAAACGATGCCCGGCAAGCTGCCCCAGCGCAAGCTGGTGACTACGGCCGCGGCGGGCTATTCCAGCTATGGCAACCAGATCGGCCTTGCCACCGGCCAGGTGGCGGAACTCTACCACCCCGGCTATGTCGCCAAGCGCATGGAGATCGGCGCCGTCGTGGGCGCCACCCCGGCCAGCCATGTGCGCCGGGAAGAACCCGCCCCCGGCGATGTGGTCATCCTGCTGGGCGGCCGCACGGGCCGTGACGGCATCGGCGGCGCGACCGGCTCCTCCAAGGCGCACAAGCTGACGAGTCTGGAGACCTGCGGCGCAGAAGTCCAGAAGGGCAACGCCCCCATTGAGCGCAAGCTGCAGCGCCTGTTCCGCCGTGCGGACGCCTGCCGCCTGATCAAACGCTGCAACGACTTCGGCGCGGGCGGCGTGTCGGTCGCCATCGGTGAGTTGGCCGACGGCCTGCGCATCGACCTGAACAAAGTCACCAAGAAGTACGAGGGCCTGGACGGCACCGAACTGGCCATCAGCGAGAGCCAGGAGCGCATGGCCGTGGCGGTGGCAGCCGAGGACGCCGACACCTTCATCGCCTACGCCCACGAGGAAAACCTCGAAGCCACCATCGTGGCGACCGTCACCGAAGAGAAGCGTATGCGCGAGTTCTGGAATGGCAAGGCCATCGTGGACCTGTCCCGCGAGTTCCTGAACTCCAACGGCGCCGAGCGCCACGCCAACGTGCATATCCTGCCGGGCCATGTATGGCAGCCCCAGTGGGCTGGTTCCACCTTTGAGGAAAAGCTGGAAAATCTCGTCACCGATCTGAACGTCTGCAGCCAGAAAGGCCTGGGCGAGCGGTTCGACTCCACCATCGGCGCGGCCACCGTGCTGATGCCCTACGGCGGCAAGTACCAGCTCACCCCCACCATGGCGATGGCCGCCAAGCTGCCGGTGGACGGCGAGACCACCACCTGCTCCGGCATGTCCTGGGGCTTCAACCCCTACCTGACCGAAGCCGACCCCTACCGCGGCGCGTACCTGGCCGTGGTGGAAAGCGTGACCAAGCTGGTCTGCGCCGGTTTCCATCACGAGGACATGTACCTGACCTTCCAGGAATATTTTGAGCATATGAACGACGACCCCACCCGCTGGGGCAAGCCGCTGGCCGCCCTGCTGGGCGCGCTGGATGCGCAGATGGGCCTGGGCATTGCGTCCATCGGCGGCAAGGATTCCATGTCCGGCAGCTTTGAGGGGCTGGACGTTCCCCCGACGCTGGTGAGCTTTGCCACCGCCATCGGCAACGTGCGTGATGTGCAGAGCGCCGAGTTCAAGAAGGCCAACAGCTCCGTCGTGCTGCTGCGGCCCCAGTACAAGAACGGCCTGCCGGAGATCGCCAGCCTGCTGTCCATCTACAAGACCGTGGAGCAGATGATCGACGAGGGCAAGGTGCTGGCCGCCGCGACCCCCGGTTACGGCGGTGTGGCCGAAGCCCTGTTCAAGATGTGCGTAGGCAACCATGTGGGCCTGCAGTTGAGCAATGACCTGAACCTGAACGACCTGTTCAAGCCCGCCTACGGCGCTGTCATTCTGGAACTGCTGGACCCCGCCGCCGGCGAGTTCATCGGCTTCACCACCGTGGACTACACGCTGGAAGCCGAGGGCAAGACCATCGACCTGGCCCGCCTGCAGGAACTGTGGGAGTCCAAGCTGGAGCCCGTCTTCCCCTACCGCAAGAAGGACGGCGAGGTGGAGGCCCTGCGCTATGAGTGCACGGCCCTGCAGCGCGTGGCCCCTGCGGTGCGTCTGGCAACACCGCGGGTCGTGATCCCGGTGTTCCCCGGCACCAACTGCGAGTACGACACGGCCCGCGCGTTCCGCCGTGCGGGCGGCGACCCCCATGTGCTGGTGCTCAAGAACCTGACCCCCGCCGACGTAGCCGAAAGCTGCGAAGCCCTGGTCAAGGAACTGGATCAGGCCCAGATTTTGATGCTGCCGGGCGGTTTCTCCGGCGGTGACGAGCCGGACGGCTCCGCCAAGTTCATTGCGGCGTTCTTCCGCGCGCCGGCTGTGGCCGACGCCGTCAACCGCCTGCTGAACCAGCGGGACGGCCTGGCGCTGGGCATCTGCAACGGCTTCCAGGCGCTCATCAAACTGGGGCTTGTGCCGTATGGAGAGATCCGTCCCATCACGGCGGACGATCCCACGCTGACCTTCAACACGCTGCACCGCCACCAGAGCATGCTGGTGCGCACCCGCGTTGCCAGCAACAAGAGTCCCTGGCTGAGCGAATGCGACGTGAACGACGAGCATCTGATCGCCATCAGCCACGGCGAAGGCCGCTTCGTCTGCAACGACGCGCTGCTGAAGCAGCTGATCGAAAATGGCCAGATCGCCACCCAGTATGTGGACCTGCGCTGCCAGCCCAGCATGGACCTGCGCTACAATCCCAACGGTTCGGTGCTTGCCATTGAGGGCATCACCAGCCCCGACGGCCGTGTATTCGGCAAGATGGGCCACAGCGAGCGCAGCGGCGACCAGTTGTACAAGAACGTGACCGGCGACAAGTACCAGCCGATCTTTGAGGGCGGTGTCAACTACTTCAAGCTGTAACGCCGCAGACAGCGAGGAAAGCAAAATGTATACGACCGGTTTTGTTATGCCATCGGCGGGGTGGGCCTTCCAACTGCTCCGATTCGCCTTTTACCTGTTGGGCATCGCCTGTATGCTCAAGTTTTTATCCCGCCGCTGACGACCCAGCTATAAAATCAGGAGGTATCCGCCATGAATATCCTGTTGATGCTTTTGGGCGTTCTGTTTACTGGCGTTCAGCTTGTGTTCTATATTCTGGGTATCGTGTGCATGATCCGGTATCTGTGCAGCCGCCGCTGACCCTACCCACAACTATTGCAGAAAGAGGTTTACGCTATGCCCCACGACCGTTATATTTCCCCCTTCTCCACCCGTTACGCCTCGGAGAAGATGCAGTACATCTTCTCCGACGACAACAAATTCCGCACCTGGCGCAAGCTGTGGATCGCGCTGGCCAAGGCCGAACAGAAACAGGGCCTTGCCATCACCGACGAGCAGATCGCCGAACTGGAAGCCCACAAGGACGACATCAACTACGAAGATGCCGTCGCGCGGGAAAAGCTGGTGCGCCATGACGTGATGAGCCACGTCTACGCCTACGGGCTGCAGTGCCCCAAGGCCAAGGGCATCATCCATCTGGGCGCCACAAGCTGCTACGTGGGCGACAACACCGACGTCATCATCATGCGGGAAGCCCTGCAGCTCGTGCGCAAGAAGATCATCGGCGTTCTGGCGAACCTTGCCAAATTTGCCGACGAATACAAGGCCATGCCCTGCCTGGCCTACACCCACTGCCAGCCCGCGCAGCTCACCACCGTGGGCAAGCGCGCCACGCTGTGGATGAACGAGCTGTACATGGATCTGGAGGAGATCGACCACCAGATCAGCCAGCTGGCGCTGCGCGGCGTCAAGGGCACCACCGGCACCCAGGCCAGCTTTATGGAACTGTTCAACGGCGATTCCGCCAAAGTGAAGGCTGTGGAAGCCGACGTCTGCGCCCAGATGGGCTTTGACAAGGTCGTGCCGGTCTGCGGCCAGACCTACAGCCGCAAGGTGGACTACAATGTGCTGTCCGCCGTGGCGGGCCTGGGCCAGAGCGCCATGAAGATGGCGACGGACATTCGCCTGCTGGCCAACTTCAAGGAAATGGAAGAACCGTTTGAAAAGAACCAGATCGGTTCTTCGGCCATGCCCTACAAGCGCAACCCCATGCGCTGCGAGCGCATCTGCGCGCTGGCCCGCTACCTGATGGTGGATGTGCTGAACCCCGCCATGACCGCCGGTACTCAGTGGTTCGAGCGCACGCTGGACGATTCCGCCAACAAGCGCATCGCCATGGCGGAGGGCTTCCTGGCTACCGACGCCATCCTGAACATCCTGCTGAACGTGTCCGACGGGCTGGTGGTCTACCCCAAGGTGGTCCGCGCCCGCGTCATGGCGGAACTGCCGTTCATGGCCAGCGAGAACATCATGATGAAGGCCGTCAAGAAGGGCGGCGACCGTCAGGAACTGCACGAACGCCTGCGTGAGCACGCCGTGGCTGCCGCCGCCGTCGTCAAGCAGGAGGGCCTGCCCAACGACATGATCGCCCGTGTGGAAACGGACCCCGCCTTCGGCCTGACCCGCGAGGAGATCGAGGCCGAACTCAGCCCCGAAGCCTTCACCGGCCGTGCGCCCGAACAGGTGGAAGAATACCTGAAAGAAGTCATCGCCCCGGTCCTGGCTGCCAACGCCCAGGACGTAGGCCAGAAAGTGGAACTGAACGTCTGATCCTGGTCTGACCCCCACATACCAAACAGCCCTGCGGCCATATGGCCGCAGGGCTGTTTTTTATTTCTTCCCGCTTGTGTGTGCGTCCCTCTTAAAAAAGCCGGGCAAGCGGATTTTGCCTTTGATGCGCCAGCGGAAGATGCGAAATCCCCCAAAAGAAAAACAGGTCCTTGCCAGAACGCCGAAGCGTCCGCAAAGACCTGTTCCCGGTAAGACCGGCGATACATATGGCCATATGGCGCGCAGCGCCCCGCCCTGCGGGGCGCTTTTATGTTTCTTCAGTGGTTTCGGAACTTTCAGTACCGTCGCCGCTTTCGGCGCCGTCCTCCTCGCCGCCCTCCCCTTCTTCTGGTTCCGGCGTCGGGGTGGGTTCAGGTTCATCCGGGGCAAAGTAGCCGCGGATCTCGCCGTCGGTCTGCTGGTAGCTGACATCCAGCGTTCCCCGGTCGCTGGCAGCCAGGCCCTTTTCGGGGTCGAGGATCGCCACGGCGGCCAGACGCACCTTGTAATCCAGCCGGTTGCTGTTGCCCAGCAGGACTTTGATCCGGCCCTGATAGGTAAAGCTGATCTGGCTCTGGTCCAATACGTCGATGGCCGTCACGCCATCGGTCAGGCCTTCGTTTTCCAGTTCGGTCATCAGGCTTGCCAGTACCTGCGCCGCGCTCTGGGCCGAGGTTTCCGGCGTCGCGCTCTCGCCCTCCAGCAGGGAGTTATAATTCTGCGGCGTCAACGTCTGCCCTACCGTGGGCACAAAATCCGCGGGCAGCGAGCAGGTCAGCACACAGAGGTCCGCGGGCTGCGAAACATCCACCCGCAGGATCTTGAACGAATCGCTCAGAACGGCCCAGCCGCCGGAATACATGCAGGCGAACCGTTCGGTGGCGGGGCGCACCTTGACCACAACGGTGCCGGGCAGTTGAACTTCTACCAGTACATCGTCAAGGTACGGGAACTGTGTCTGGAGCTGCTGGGTCTTGTCCTCGGTGGAAAAGCCGAACAGGTTGCTGTTCTTTTCGATGCCCAGCGCGGCGATGATCTCGTCCTCGGTATAGATGCCGGTCTGCGCCGGGGTGCTGCGGTCGAAGTTTTCCACCCGGAACACAGTCACTTTGAAAAGCAGGTTGACCGATACGATGGCCCCCAGCGCCAGCACCGCCAACACGCCCAATACCCCCAGCACACGGCGGCGGTTGCGGCGGCGCAGCAGTTCCGCCTGGGTAACGCGGCGCTGGCGGCGCGGCGCGGCGGTGCCCGGTATGTAGCCCGCCTTCTGCGGGTTGATCTGCGGCTGCGGCCGTGGTGGACGGCCACTTTGCGGGCGGGCGGCACGCGCATCCCGCGGGGGCTGCTGCTGCGGCTGCGGGCGGGTGCGCCGGGCCTGGGGCCGCGGTTCCTGCCGCGGGGGCGGGCCTTTTTGCAGACCCATACGGCTGCCCAGACTGCGCTTGGGGGCCGGACGTGAAAAGGAGCCGCCCCTGGACTTCTGCTGGCGGCTCCGCTGGTCGCGATCCATGTGGGTGGCTCCTTTCCTGGGTGATCACTGGGGCAGGCCGTTACCGGACCAGCGCCAGCAGTTTTTCGGTGATAAGGGCAAGGCTGTTCGGGTTGCCCAGTTTTTTGGCGCAGCCCCCCATTTCTTCCAGCTTACCCGGTTCGGCCAGCAGCTTTTGCACAGTGTCGATCAAACGCTGGCCGGTCAGGTCTTTTTCTTCGATCACAACAGCCGCGCCTGCCTTTTGCAGTTCCAGCGCGTTGTAATACTGGTGGTTTTCCGCCACGTTGGGGCTGGGGATCAGGATCGAGGCGCGCCCCACGGCCTCCAGTTCCGCCAGCGTCAGCGCGCCGGACCGGGCAATGACAAGGTCCGCCGCCGCCAGCAACTGCGGCATATTGTTGATATAGGGCGTCACCACCAGGTTATCACCCGGGGCAAAGCCTTTTTCCTTTTCCAGACGGTCGAACAGTTCCACGCCGCGGCGGCCGGTGGCGTGCAGATGCAGCACAGGGGCCCCCTGCTGCTTTTCCCACGCGCAGAGGTCCGCCACCACCTCGTTGATGCGGTCGGCGCCCAGACTGCCGCCAAAGCTCAACAGAACCCTGCGGCTGCCGGCGTTCAGCTTTTGCCGGGCTGCCGCGCGGTCTGCATGAAGCACTTCGGGCCGGACCGGGTTGCCCACCACAAAGGTCTTATCCGGCGCGCCCAGCTTTTCGACCGCGTCGGCACTGGCGGCCAGCACCAGGTCCACGTCCTTCGCCAGCAGCTTGTTGGTTACGCCGGGGAAGGCGTTCTGTTCATGGATGGCAGTCTTGATGCCGCGGCGGGCTGCCGCGCGCACGACCGGACCGCTGACGTAGCCGCCGCAGCCGATGACGAGATCAGGCTGGACTTCCCGCAGGATCTTTTTGACGCGGGGGCCGGAAAGCGCCAGATGCCACACCGCCACGACATTGCGCACGATGTTCTCGGCGTTGAGCCGCCGCTGGAAGCCGTTGATCTCGATATGATGGAAGGGATACCCCGCCTTGGTCACAAGGCCGTATTCCATCCCTTCCCTGCGCCCTGCAAAATGGATCTGCGCATCCGGGACCGCCTTCTTCAAGGCCCCCGCAATCGCCAGCGCCGGATTGATATGACCGGCCGTTCCGCCGGCTGCGATCAATACACGCATACGCGCCCTCCTCATTTTTCTATGTACCTCAGGTATTCTGGCGGCGGTACACCGGGCGGCGGGGCACCTGCCCCAGCTTACGGTCCAGTTCCGCACGGCGCTGCTTCTGCCGGGCCGCCAAACGGGCGTTGCTAGCCCGCGAGATGCTCAACAGCACCCCCATCTCAGACAAAAGCAGCAGCAGGCTGGTGCCGCCGGACGAGAAGAACGGCAGGCTGATGCCGGTATTGGGCAGAAGGGCGGTCGCCACGCCGATGTGGCAGAACGCCTGCCATGCCACCTGCGCGGTGATGCCGATGCCCAGCATGGTCCCGAAGAAGTCCGGCGCGTTGAGGGCGATCAGGATGCCCTGCACGATCAGCGCGCCAAACAGCACGATCAGCGCCAGCGCGCCCACGAAGCCCAACTCCTCGCATACGACCGAGAAGATGAAGTCGTTTTCCGCATAGGGCAGCCATTGATGCTTCTGTACACTGTTGCCGATGCCCACCCCGAACAGTCCGCCGGAGCAGATGGCATACAGGCTCTGGCGGGTCTGCCAAAGCATATTGGTGGTGTCGGTGGGAGTCAGGCCCCACACACCGCCCAGACGTTCCGATGCGTAGCCTTCGCTGCCCGCCAGATACTTCATGTAGAACACACCGCCTGCCAGCGCAAGGCTGCCCAGGCTGAGTTCCCACGCAAGACCGCCGCCGCCCGCGCAGAAGATCATGGTGGCGAAGATCGCAGCCATCAGCAGCATGGCGGAGTTGTGCGGCTCCATTTTGAGCAGTACCAGCACGGGGACCAGCGGCAGCGCAGGCAGCACGATGCCGTAGAGGGGATTTTTGATCTGTGATTTGCGTTTATCCAGCGCGCACGCGGTACCCAGAATGATGGAGAACTTTGCCAGCTCCGAAGGCTGCAACGACATACCGCCCGGGAAATAGACCCAGCGGTAAGTACCGTTGTTGTCACTGGGCATGAACAGCGCCACCACCAGCAAAACCAGCGTGACAACGTAGAGCGTTTCGTTCAGATAGCGCAGCGAACGGTAGTTGAACCGCGACAGAAACAGCATGAATGCAAAGCCGAACACGGCGACGATCAGCTGCGGCTTGATAAAGTGGTAGATATCGCCAAAGCGGGCGTAACCACTGGAATAGCTGGCCGAAAACAGCATGACCAGCCCATAGATCAGCGTGACCGCCAGCGTGCCCACAAATCCCCAGGAGACCGGGCCGCGTTCCTCTTTAGGCAGGCGGATGATGCGCAGCATGCGGATGATATTGCCCACCGAGCGATCCAGAATCAGGCCCAGCAGACTGGACGTAGTGTTATGCAAAAACCGGGCCCTCCTTTCGGGGCAATGCGCGGCGCGCGTCAGACCATGCAGATGTAGAGAATGCCGAGCGCAACGCCGACCGCAGCGATCAGGGCGAAGAAGCCGTCGATCTTGACTTCCCGCCAGCCGCGCATCTCAAAAGCATGGTGGATAGGCGTCATTTTGAAGATGCGTTTGCCGTGGGTCAGCTTGAAGTAAACGCGCTGGATCACAACGGTGATGGCATCCCAGATATAAACGAGACCAAAGAACAGCACCAGTTCCGGCCGGTCCATGATAAAGGCCAGCGCCGTGACCAGACCGCCGAAGAACATACTGCCTGTGTCCCCCATGAACACTTTGGCCGGGTAGAAGTTCCAGATCAGGAACCCCGCGCAGGCACCCGCCGCCGCCGAAGCGATGATGGAAACATGCACAAAGCCCAGCAGGCTGCCCGCCAGCAGGTAGCCCAGCATCGACACAAAGGTGACGCCGGTGCAAAGGCCGTCCAGGCCGTCGGTCAGGTTGACGGCGTTGACCAGGAAAATGATGCCGAAAAAGGCGATGGGATAGTAGAACAGCCCCAGGTCCACGGCGCCCACCACCGGGAACATGACCACGGTGGAAAGCAGCCCCAGCGAATGCAGGCCGATCATGAAACCGACCGTCACAGCCACCTGCAGCACGATCTTCTGCAGGGCGGTCAGGCCGAGGTTGCGGTGCCGGATGACCTTGATGAAATCATCCAGAAAGCCGATCACGCCGGAACCAAACGCCAGGAAAAGGACCATCATGCCGGCAGCGAGCTGGTGCGGGCCCAGCACTTCCGGCATGCGGCCCTGGAACATGAGCCATACGGCGCCCAGCGACACCAGAATGCCGAAGATAAAGCCAAGGCCCCCCATGGTGGGGGTGCCGTTTTTCTTGTTGTGCCAGGTCGGGCCTTCCTCCCGGATCGTCTGGCCGAAATGCAGACGGTGCAGGGCGGGGATCAGCAGCCAGCAGGTAACGGCGGTCACGGCAAAGCCGCCCACCGCAGCCGCTGCCAACACGAGGGAGACAGATTGCTCCATGCAGGTATTCCTCCAAATTCTTCATTTGCAGGCGTGGCTGCATGGGCCGCCGTCACGCCTGGGGCAGTCCGGCATAGTACTCCTGCAGGATGTCTTCCAGCTTCATCGCATGGCTGGCTTTTGCCAGCAGCGCGTCGCCGGGCCGGACGGATTGCTGTAGACATTGTAACACCTCCTGCGCATTTTGGCAATGCACAGTTGTTACGCCCCGCTCGCGGGCGGCGCTGGCCGTGGCGGCGCTGCGCGGACCATAAGCGATCAGCAGGTCCACGCCCGCGTCGGCCGCCCAGACGCCGGTCTGGCGGTGGCCTTCCTCACTGGCGGCGCCCAGTTCCAGCATATCGCCCAGCAGCGCGACCTTGCGCCGGTTGGGCAGCGCCTTCAGCACCGAAAGCGCCGCGTTCATGCTGTCCGGGCTGGCGTTGTAACAGTCCTCGATGACGGTAACGCCGCCTTTTTCCACGATATGCTGGCGCATGCCGGTGGTCTGGTAGCGGGACAAAGCCGCCGCACAGGCGGCGGGGTCCAGCCCCAGGCGGGTCGCCGCCGCATAGGCCGCCAGCGCGTCATAGACGGTATGCAGCCCCGCTGTGGGCAGCGTGACCGCAAACCGGCCGTGTTCACAGTCCTCCAGGGTGAATCGGGTCCCCTGCGCGCCGGTCTGAATGTTGCAGGCGCGCACGTCCGCCGGTTTTTCGATGCCGAACCAGACCGCACGCAGACGGTCCGGCACGCTGGCCGTGGGCAAAAGATCGTCGTCCGCGTTGAGGACCAGCGGCGCGCCGTCCGGCAGGCCCGCGCAAATTTCCATCTTTGCTTTCAGTATATTCTCCCGGGTGCCGAGATTTTCCAGGTGCGACACGCCGATCTTGGTGATGATGCCCGCCGAGGGCCGCGCGCAGCGGGCCAGGCGTTCGATCTCGCCAGCGTGGTCCATGCCCATCTCCACCACCGCATACTCGGTGGCGGTATCCAGGCGGAACAGCGTGTTGGGCACGCCGATGTCGTTGTTCTGGTTGCCCTCGGTCTTGAGGGTGCTGCCGAAGGCGGACAGCACCGCGTAGCAGAACTCCTTGGTGGTGGTCTTGCCCACGCTGCCGGTGACGCCGATCATCCGGGGGCTGAACAGCATACGATAGTTGGACGCCATGCGGACCATGGCAAGGGCGCTGTCCGGCACGACGACCGTGCGCTCCGCCGGGACGCCTTCCACCGGGTGGTTGGCGATGATATAGGCCGCACCGTCCCGGTACGCCCCCGCGGCGAAGCTGTGGCCGTCCACACGCTCGCCGGGGAAGCATACGAACACACAGTCCGGCTCCACCCGGCGGCTGTCGGTGACCACCGCCCGGATCAGGATCGGCTCTGCCAGCGTCAGGCCGGCAAGCAGTTCATTGGCAGGAATCGGTTGCATAGGGTCTTATCTCCTTTTCTTTGGGGCGGCCTGCTGCGGCCGCAGGCGGGTCAGGCAGTGCCCTCCCCCGCCGCCGGGTCCTCCTGCGGCTGGGAGGCCGCGTCAGACTCCGGCTGAGATTCCGGTTGGGATTCCGGTTCGGTATTTTCGGACGGCGTTTCCTCCGCCGGCTGGCCGCTCTCCATCGTCAGCGTGACGATGGTGCCATAGGCCGCGCTGGCATCGGGTTCCACGCTCTGCGCTGTGACCTTGCCGCCACTGTCCCCCTCAAACTGGACGTTTAGGTTGGCCGCGCGCAGCATCTGCTCGGCAAAGCTACCGCTCTTGCCGACCACGTCGGGCACGGTAGTCATGGCGTCCTGGTCGGTCTGGGTGTACAGGTAGACCGTGGAGCCTGCGGGAACCTTGCTGCCGCCGTAGGGGTACTGGTAGACGATGGGGCCGCTCTCCCCGATGAGCTTGTGTTTGAGGCCCAACTGGTTCAGCGCGACCTGGGCGCTGGTCCAGGGATAATTCAGGCAGGTCTGCACGGTGACGGTGCCCGTGGGGTCGTAAGAGGGGTCCTGCTCGATGCCCAGATAGGGCGCGACCTCGCTGATGATATTGCCCACCACGGGCGCCACCACTTCGCTGGCAAAATCCTGAACCCAGCGCGGATCGTCCATCACCACGAAGATCTCGATCTCAGGGTCATCCACGGGCAGCACGGCGGCAAAGCTCATGGTCTTGTAGTAGTCGCCGTCATAACGGAGGTCGCGGTCGGTGCGTTCCGCCGTGCCGGACTTGGCGCCGATACGGTAGCCCGCCACATAGGCGTTCTTGTTGGAATGGTAATTGTTCTCGGTGGGGATGTTGGGGTCCACGCTGGTCTCCATCATGGACAGCAGCTGTTCGCTGACTTCCTCCGAGATGACCTGGCGGCGGATGGTGGGCTCGGTCTTTTGCACCACGTTGCCGTCGGCGTCGGTGACCGAATCCACCACATAGGGGGTGAGCAGATAGCCGCCGTTGGCGATGGCCGCCACCGCGGTAGCCATCTGCATCGGCGTGATGGACTCGTTCTGGCCGAAGGCCGCCGTATAGAGGTTGGTATCGACTTCGGCCATCTCCTCGGCATCGTAGACGCTGGACCAGCGGGTCTCGTTGGGCAGGTCGATGCCGGTGGGCTGGGTGAAGCCGAAGGCCTGGATATAGTCGTAAAAGACCGTGGGCTGCAGGGTCTGCGCCGCCTGGATGAACCAGATGTTGCAGCTATGGTTGAGCGCACCGGCCATATCCAGCAGGCCGTGCGTTGCGTTATTGGCGCAGTGATAGGTGTGTTCCCAGCTTTCCGACCCCTCGTTGACGGTGAATGCGCCGCTGCAATAGAAGGTCTGTTCCGCCGTCATGATGCCGGAGTCCAGGCCCGCCGATGCGGTGATGAGTTTGAACACCGAACCGGGCATATACAGTTCGGTGATGTTCTTATTCTTCCACTGGGCCTCGCGCATCATACCTTGCAGTTGGGTATATTCGCTGCTGACGGTGTTGCCTTCCTCGTCGGTGGTGGTATCGCGGCTGATCTTGCCGTCCTCGATGAGGGGGGCCACCTCGTCCTCGCCCAGGCGGCTCTTGAGCCAGTCCACGTCCTCCTCGTTGAGTTCTTCCTTATCGAGGATGGCCTGCATCTTTTCGTCGTAGATCTTGTACGGGTCGTTGGGGTCGAACTGTTCCACCGACGCCATGGCAAGCACCGCACCGGTGTTGACATCCATCACGATGGCGCTGCCGCGGCCGTGGACGCTGAAGGTGTCCATCGCTTCGGTCAGGTATTCTTCCACGATGCCCTGCACGTTCTCGTCGATGGTCAGGTTCAGGTTGCCGCCGTCGATGGCCGGGTAGACTTCGGCCTCGGTATTGGCGAGGATCTCGCCGTTGACGTTGGTCTCGGCAATGCTGCGCCCCGGCGTGCCGGAAAGCACCTCGTCATAGGATTTTTCCAGCCCGTAGGCGCCGGAACCGTCGGCGTTGCAGAAGCCCAGCACCGAGGAGAGGAACGCCCCGTAGGGGTAACTGCGGGTGGAGGACTGTTCCGTGCGCAGGACCACGATGCGGTTGCCCTGTTCCGCCCCGTCCTCCGGCTCGGTGCGGAAGTTCATGGAATACTCCATGATGCTGTCGGTCACGGGCTTTTCCACGCCGCGGGCGACCACGCGGTATTCATAGAGTTTCCCGTCCGCGTTGGTGGCAGTCAAAATCTGGAACACGCTTTCGGCGGTGGTGCCGTCGTTCAGCAGCGCGGCGATCTGCTCGGCCGCCTGCTGGAGCTGGGCCGTGGTAGCGCCGTTCTCGCTGGATTGCAGCGGGTCGGCAATGATGTCCCACACGGTGCTGCTTTTGGCCAGCAGTTTGCCGTTGGCGCTGTAGATGGAGCCGCGGGTGGCGGGCAATTCGGTATCCTGCATCTGCTGGGTGACGGCTTCGGTGCGGTAGAGTTCCGCGTCACGAAGCTGCAGCGCGTAAAGCTGGTAGATCAGGATGCCGAAGAAGAAGATCAGAAAGATGGCGATAGCCAGCAGCGTGCGCCGCAGCACCCGGGCGCGGAAGTGGGGATCGGGCTGATTGGTTGGATGGAACATGGCGTTTTCCTCTGGTGGCGGGTGGATTTTTCCCTGATTGCGGCGGCGAGCCTTTTCGCGTGCAGCGTACAGCCGCCCGCAAAAAGGCTCGTTGCCACATGATTTCTTACATTACGGGTCCAGGCTGCCCAGCAGGTTGAGCGCGGCCGTGCGCACATCGTCCAGCAGTACCTGGGCGGTGCCGGATTTCTTTTCGATCACGCTCTCGTTTTCCAGTTGCACATAGGTGATCTGGCTGGGATCGGCGGGCACGAGCCCCAGTTCCCCTTCCGCCACCTGCTGCAGGCTGGTGCGGCTGGTGATGTTGTTCATCTGGGTCGAAAGGTAGTCATACTCGCTCTGTGCCGCGGTGAGCTGGGTGCGGGCGTCGTTGATCTGGCCGTTCAGCTCGGTGATCTTGGCCTGGCTGTACACAACGCTGACGACCAGGCCCAGCAGCAGCGCGATGGCCAGCACCTGCAGCGTGGACGTGGCCAGGCGCCGCACACGGTTCAGGCCGTGGCGTCCGCCGCGTACCACCTGTACGCGGGGCTGCGGGCGTTCTACCCGGGGTGCGGTCTGGCCGGTATGTAACAAAACAGTGGTCATAATAGATGCCTCGTTATACTTTCTCTAACACTCTCAGTTTTGCGGAACGGGCCCTGCGGTTCGCCTGCAGTTCGGCCGCGTCCGCCTCGATGGGTTTGCGGGTGATCAGTTTTGCCTTGGCTACCCCGCCGCAGGTGCAGACCGGCTGTTCCGGCGGGCAGGTGCAGCGCTGGGCCCAGCGGCGGAATTTGTTTTTAACAAGCCGGTCCTCTAGGCTGTGGAAGGTGATGACGCACAGCCGCCCGCCGGGGGCCAGGCATTGGAAGATCGCGTCCAGTCCTTCGTTCAGAACATCCAGTTCCGAATTGACGGCGATGCGTACCGCCTGGAAGGTGCGCCGCGCGGGGTTTTTGGCCTTGCGGCGCTCCGCCGGGGGCACCGCCGAAGCCACGATCTCGGCAAGCTGCATCGTGGTGGTGATGGGCTGCTGCGCCCGGGCTGCCACGATCTTGCCCGCGATCTGCCAGGCGTAGGGTTCCTCCCCGTAATCGCGCAGGATACGGGTCAGTTCTTCACGGTCCAGTGTGTTGACAAGGTCTGCGGCGGTGGGGCCCTGCTGGCTCATACGCATATCGAGCGGCGCGTCCGCGTGGTAGGAAAAACCACGGGCCGCGTCGTCCAGCTGGTGGCTGGACACGCCGAGGTCCAACAGAGCCCCGTTGACCGCCGGGATGGAGAGTTCCGCGAGCACGCGCGCGGCGTCGCGGAAGTTCGCCTGTACCACCCGGGCGGGCAGGCCCTTGAGCCTTTCGGTGGCGGCTGCCACCGCATCCGGGTCCTGGTCGAGCGCGATCAGCTGCCCGGTGGTCAGACGTTTAGCGATCTGCATACTGTGCCCTGCCCCGCCAGCGGTCCCGTCCAGGTAAATACCGGCCGGGTCAATGGCCAGCCCATCCAGGCAGGGCTGCAGCAGCACGGGTATGTGAGAAAATTCCATCTTGTCTTCTACCTTTTGTCTGTCTTTCGTCTATTGCTTAAAAGTCCAGTTCCTCCATCGCAGCGGTGAAGTCGTCATCGCTGGTGGCCTGGTTTTCATTCCATGCGTCGGTATTCCAGATCTCGGCAAAACTGCGGTTGCCGATGATCGTCACATCGTGGTCCAGCCCGGCGTATTCCCGCAGCTTGGCGGGCAGCTGGATGCGGCCCTGCTTGTCCGGCGTGACTTCCACCGCCGAAGCGTACAGCATACGGCTGACCTTGCGGCCTTTGACAAGGCCCTTTTCCTCAATGCGGGCCGCGACCTTTTCAAATTCATCGCCGGGGAAAGCTGCCAGACAGTGGTCCAGCCAGCGGGTCACGATGAAAGTCTGGCCCATCGCTTCCCGGAAGCGGGCCGGGAAATTCAGCCGCCCTTTGGCGTCGATGGCATAATCGTACTGCCCTACCAACATGCGGCTGACCCCCTTCCCCGATCGGTTCGACGTTTTTCACAAACTTTCCGCAGCTTTTTTGACGTTGCCGTGAGGCGGCTGTGGAAAACTTAGTTGAAAGGGTGGAAAACTACCCACTTTCAACCACTGTTAGGGTCAAGTTAACCACTTTTACCCACTACAGCATATTCAGTCTACCATTTTACCCGGCAAAAAGCAAGCCCGCAGCGGCAAAAAGTTCGCTGCGGGCAGAATTTTCACACTTGTGGGGAAGGTGGGGCGTCTTCCCTGTTTTTGGGGCCGCCCCCCTCCCCTGCCGTGGGTGCGGCGGGCGGAAAAGCGGCGGGACCGTTCCCCCTTTCCAGGGCGGGCGGCGCCAAAAAAAGCGGGCCGCCAGAGAGAATTCTGACGGCCCGCAGGTACGTTGCTATATTCAAGGATTCATGTTTAGGGCGGCGTTCACTTTTTGCCGGGGCGGGGGCGGTTGGTGGCGTTGCGCAGGTTCATGCGGGTCGATTTGATATCGGCCACGCTGCGGGCCAGCACTTCCTCCGAATTTTTCAGGATGCTTTCGCAGTACAGGGTCGCGTTGCGGCTCAGTTCCTTGGCCTGGCCCTGGGCGGCGGTCAGGATCTCCACCGCGCGCTGTTGGCTGCGCTTGACGATCTCCTGTTCGCTGACAAGGCCGCGGGCGCGTTCCTCCGCCTGCTGGATGATGTTCTCGGATTCCAGGTGGGCGTTTTTAAGGATCTGTTCCCGGTCGTTGACGATTTTCTTGCTCTCCCGCACTTCATCGGGGAGGTTGTTGCGCACTTCGTCGATGATGTCCCGCATACGGTCCACATCCACCACGCGCTTGGCGGCGGCAAACGGCACGGCCGTGCCCGCTTCCAAAGTTTCTTCCATCAGATCCAGCAATTCTTCTACGTTCATGGCTGTCCCTCTCTCTCATACCGGCTGACCATAATCTTGCCGTAATGGTATTGTTTGACGCGCACCAGCGTGCCCACACGCTCCGGCAGGTCCGCTTCGCGCTCGCTTTCGGCCAGGATCACGCCGCCCGGGGCAAGTTTATCCTGCAACGCGGGCAGTACCTGTGCCAGCAGCCCCCGCTGGAACGGCGGGTCCAGCAACACCAGGTCGAACGGGCCGCGGATGTTGGCAAGGAACTGCATGGCCTCGCCGTGGCGGATATCGCTCTGGCGGTCCACACCGGCCGCTTTGCAGTTGGCGGTGACTACCGCCAGCGCCTCCGGCGACTGGTCCACGAACAGGCAGCTTTTGGCCCCGCGGGACAACGCTTCGATCCCCAGCTGGCCGCTGCCTGCAAAAAGATCCAGCACCCGTGCGCCCGGCACCAGGAACTGCACACTGGAGAACATGGCTTCCTTGACCCGGTTGATGGTGGGGCGGGTGATCTCCTCACCCGGAAGGGCCTGCAGATTTTTACCGCGTGCGGTCCCGGCAATAACGCGCATGGTCGTACCTCTCTTTATTTATGGTATCAGCTTTATTATGGGGCTTGTCCCGCCGGTTGTCAAGGGGTGGCAGGTGTAAAAAATCGGCGCACGGCGGCAACGCAAAGCGGGCCGGCAGCAAAACCGCCGGCCCGCGCAGGGGTCGTTCCTTACCTTATTCAAGGGGGTCAGGTGCCGGGCTGCAGTTCCCCGTTCAGTCCGGGGCTTGCCTCCGGCAGGCTGATCTCCGGCATCAGTTCACTGGAAACGATGTGCAGCATCTCTTCCAGCTTTTGCAGTTCTTCGGGCGAAAAACGCTGCTTGGCGCGGTCCACCACCTTTTGCAGGTAGGCGTAGCTGATGCTGTAGTATTCCACATATTTGCGGGTGGGATACAGGTGGTATTCCCGCTTGTCCTCGCTGGACTGGACCTTTTTGACGTAGCCCTTTTTGACCAGATTGTTGATCTTGTAGGCTGCGTTGGGGGTGGAAAGGTGCATCATGTTGGAAAATTCCGCAATGGTCGGGTGCCCCAGCGCCATGATGACCTCCATGCAGAAGGATTCCACCGTCGTCAGCGTTGCTTCGCGGTTTTCAAACCGGCTGAACACCTGCTGATAGAAATGCAGTTTGAACTTGGTGTACACTTGCTGAAAGGCTTGATCCAGCATGGCAAAAACCTCCTGTGCGTCCTGCCTGCGGACGGGCGCGCCGGGCAGCGCCGGACGGCGCAGGCGGCCCCGCAGAGCATTGGCTCGATGATATAGGATTATATCATGTTTTTGCCTGTTTGACCAGCCCTGAACGGCGGGGTTCATCACATGCCGGTTCCACGGTCCACGATGGCAAAGGTCAGTTCGGCGTTGACGGCGCGCACGCCATCCACCCAGGCTGTCGCCTTGCCGATGCCCACGGGACCGTGGCGTTCGATCAGTTCACATTCCAGCGTCAGCACGTCGCCGGGCACGACCTGGCGGCGGAACCGCGCGTTCTTGACCCCGCCGAACAGCGCCAACTTGCCCTGCGCGCCCTCCTCGCTCAGGGCGGCGACCGCGCCGCACTGGGCCAGGGCTTCCAGAATCAGCACGCCGGGCATGACCGGCTGGCCGGGAAAATGCCCCTGAAAGAACGGTTCGTTGATGGTGACGCACTTGACGCCCCGCGCCCACTGACCGGGCGTATAGTCGGTGATGCGGTCCAAAAGCGCAAAGGGGTAACGGTGCGGCAGGATCTGTGCGATCTGCTGCGCGTTCAGCGCGCGCGGTGGATCATTGGCAACGATCGCCATGGTTCATCCCTCCCAATGTTTGAAAACGACGCAGGCGTTATGCCCGCCGAAGCCCAGGCTGTCGCTGATGGCATATTCCACCTGCCGCTCGGCACCTTCGTTGGGCAGATAGTTCAGGTCGCATTCCGGGTCCGGCACGCGCAGGTTGACGGTGGCGGGCAGGTAGCCGTCGTGCAGGGCCAGCGCCGTAAAGACGCCCTCCACGCCGCCGGCCGCGCCCAGCAGATGGCCGGTCATCGACTTGGTGCTGGACACCGCCAGCTTGTAGGCGTGCTCCCCGAACACGGCCTTGATGGCCGCGGTTTCGCAGGAGTCGTTCAGGTGGGTGCCGGTGCCATGGGCGTTGATGTAGCCGACGGCTTCGGGCTGCACGCCGGCGTCCCGCAGGGCCAGCCGCATGCAGTCGGCGCCGCCCGCGCCGCCGGGGGCCGGGGCCGTGAAGTGGTAGGCGTCGCAGTTGGAACCGTAGCCCACCACCTCGGCGTAAATACGGGCCCCGCGCGCCTGGGCATGGCCCAGTTCTTCCAGCACGAGGATGCCCGCGCCCTCGCCGATGACGAAACCGCCGCGCTCGGCGTCGAACGGGATGGACGCCCGGGCCGGGTCGTCGGTGGGGTTCAGGGCCTTCATGCTGGTGAAGCCGCCCACGCCCAGCGGGCTGATGCAGCTTTCGGCGCCGCCGCAGACGGCCAGATCCTCATACCCGTCCCGGATGCGGTGGAAGGCGTCGCCGATGGCGTTGGTGCCGCCCGCACAGGCCGTGACCGGGCTGGTGCACATGCCCTTGAGCCCAAAGCGGATCGCCACCTGACCGGCCGCCATGTTGGCGATCGTCATGGGCACAAAGAAGGGGCTGACTTTGTCATAGCCCTTGGCTTCACCCTTGAGGCATTCTTCCTCCATGATGGGCAGGCCGCCGATGCCGCTGGAAATGATCGTGGCGCAGCGGGTCGGGTCCTCCTGCTCCAGATTCAGCGCCGCGTCCTCGATGGCTTCCGCCGCAGCCGCCACCGCAAACTGGGTGAAGCGGGCCATCTTGCGCGCTTCGCGCTTGTCGATGCGCGCCGCGGGGTCAAAGTTCTTCACTTCCGCCGCCAGCTTGACTTTGCTGTTGGAAGTATCGTACCGGGTGATCGGCCCGACGCCGCATTCCCCGCGGCGCACGGCGGCCCAGCTTTCGGCAACCGAGTTGCCCGTGGGGTTGACCGTGCCAAGGCCGGTGATCACGACTCTGCGTTTTTCCATAGAAAACCTCGCAATCTTCTTTCCGTTCTCTAAGTATCCTGCATACCGAACGCGGACCGGGCGCTTTGGGCAGCGCCCGGCGCCGCTGTTACATCCCCATGCCGCCGTCCACGCACAGGACCTGGCCGGTGATGTACGCCGCGCCCGGCCCCGCTAGGAAAGCTACCGCGTCGGCCACTTCCTCCGGGCGGCCGATGCGTGCAGCGGGCACAGCTGCCAGCGCCGCCTGTTTGGCGGCTTCGGGCATGGCGGCGGTCATATCGGTCTCGATGAAGCCGGGGGCCACCGCATTGACCGTCACGCCGCGGGCGGCGAACTCCTTGGCCAGGCTCTTGGTCAGGCCGATCAGGCCCGCCTTGCTGGCGGCATAGTTGCTCTGCCCCGCGTTGCCGTGCAGGCCCACCACGCTGCTGATGTTGATGATGCGGCCGTAACGCTGGCGCATCATCAGCTTGCAGGCGGTCTTGCTGCAGAAGAACGCGCCTTTGAGGTTGGCGCTGATGACTTTGTCAAAATCTTCTTCCTGCATGCGCAGGATCAGCTTGTCGGCCGTGACGCCCGCGTTGTTCACCAGCACGTCCAGACGGCCGAAGGTCTTGGCCGCCGTTTCGACCAATGTCTGGCAGGCGGCCGGGTCGGTGACATCCGCCTGCAGCGTCACGGCTTCCACGCCGAGGACGCGGCAGGCTTCCGCCGTCTGTTCCGCCGCCCCAGCGCTGGCCGCATAGTTGACGCAGACGTTGAAGCCCGCTTTGGCCAGTGCCAGGCAGATGGCGCGGCCGATGCCGCGCCCGCCGCCGGTCACGAGGGCCGCGGGGCGCTGGTTCTGATTTTCGCTCATGCCGGGACCTCCTTCAAAGCGGCGACGGCCTTCTCAAAGTCCTCCGCCGTTTCCACATTCAGGCAGCGGATGGCGCTGCCCACGGTCTTTTTGATGAACCCGCTGATGGCGCGGCCGGGGCCGATCTCCACCACGGTATCCACACCCAGTTCCGCCAGGCGGCGGATGGTATCTTCCAGATAGACGCTGCTCTGCACCTGGCGCACCAGCAGGTCGGGGATCTGATCCTCTGGGGCCTTTTCATGCCCCAGGCAGTTGAAGAGCACCGGCAGTTCCATCGGCGCGAACGTCACGGTCTGGAACCGCTCGGCAAGAGCGTCCCCCGCCAGGCGCATCAGGCTGGTGTGGAACGGGCCGCTGACTTTCAGCGGCAGGCAGCGTTTGGCGCCCGCCTCCTTCGCCAGTTCGGCGGCACGGTCCACCGCCGCTTTCTCGCCGCCGATGACGAGCTGACCGGGGCAGTTGTAGTTGCAGATCTGCACCACGCCCAGGGCCGAAGCCTCGTTGCAGCAGGCCTGCAGGCGGTCACGGTCGAGCATGAGCACGGCGGTCATGCCACATTCGAGGCCCTCGGACGCCTTTGCCATGGCCTGCCCGCGGAAGGCGACCAGTTCCACTGCCCCGCGGGCGTCCAGCACACCGGCACATTCCAGCGCCGAGTATTCGCCCAGGGACAGGCCCGCCGCGCAGGCGGGGCGGATGCCCGCGTCCCGGAACATGGCCGTGATGCCCGCGGCAAACGCCACCATGCAGGGCTGGGTGTACTGAGTCTGGTCGATGACGCCCTGCGGGTCCTCAAAACAGGTGGCCTTGAGGTCGAAGTCCAGCGCCGCGGCGGCTTCATCAAAGACCTTGCGGAACACCGGCGAAGCGGCGTACAGGTCCGCGCCCATTCCGGCGTGCTGGCTGCCCTGCCCGGCGTACAAAAATGCGAGTTTCATGCGCTTTCCTCCCCTGTCAAACCTTTAGCTGGCCCAGGCCCTGCAGACGGGCGTGGCAGTCCTGCATCATCTCGTCCAGAATGGCCTGCACCGGGCGCACGCCCTTGAGCATACCGGCCACCTGGCCCGCCATCAGGCTGCCCGTCTCGGTATCGCCGTCGAACACGGCGCGGCGCAGGCTGCCCAGTGTGAATTTTTCCAGTTCCATCTTGTCGGCGCCCGCCTTCTCCTGGCGGACATACTCGCGGCTCATGCGGTTTTTCAGCACACGGACCGGCGTGCCGCCGATACGGCCCGTCACGATGGTGTCGCTGTCCTTCGCTTTGAGCAGCGCCGCTTTGTAGTTGGGGTGGATCGGGCATTCCTCCGCCACCAGCAGGCAGGTGCCCACCTGCACGCCGCAGGCGCCCAGTGCGAACGCCGCCGCCATCTGGCGGCCGTCGGCGATGCCGCCCGCCGCGATCACCGGCACGTCCACTGCGTCCACGACCTGGGGCACCAGCGCCATGGTGGTCATTTCGCCCACATGGCCGCCGCTCTCGGTGCCTTCCGCGATCAGGGCGTCGGCGCCGCACTTGACCAGATGTTTGGCCAGCACGGTGGCCGCCACCACCGGGATCACCGTGATGCCCGCGGCCTTCCAGCTTTGCATGTACTTGCCGGGGTTGCCCGCACCGGTGGTGACAAAGCGAACCCCTTCCTCCACCACGATGCGGGCGAAGGCGTCGGCTTCGGGGTGCATCAGCATGATGTTGACGCCGAACGGTTTGTCCGTCAGTTGCTTGGCGCGGCGGATGTTCTCCCGCAGCGAATCGGCGTTCATACCGCCGGAACCGATCAGGCCCAGCGCCCCGGCGTTGGAACAGGCAGCGGCGAACTCGCCGGTGGCGATGTTTGCCATGCCGCCCTGGATGATGGGATAGCGGGTCCCCAAAATCTCGTTCAGCAGTTTCATACAGTGCTTCCTTTCACAGTGATGAGCATACCGCCCCAAGTCAGGCCGCCGCCAAACCCGATGCAGGCGACCCGCATGCCGGGCTGCAGGCGGCCCGACTCGGCCAGTTCGTTCAGCGCCACCGGGATGCTGGCGGCGCTGGTGTTGCCGTGGCGGTCCATATTCTTATAGAATTTGCCGGGGTCAGCCGCCAGTTTCTTGACGCAGTGGTCGATGATGCGGCTGTTGGCCTGATGGCAGACCACCCAGTCCACATCGTCCAGCGTGTGGTGGGTGGCGTCCAGCACAGCATGCAGCGTGCGGGGCAGCGCGTCCACCGCAAAGCGGAACACCGCCTTGCCGTCCATCCGAATGGGGCCGCCGGACGGCGTTTCGATCGCCAGATCGCCCCGCGCGCCCAGGTCCACTGCGAACTCGGCGTCCGGCACGAGTTCAAAGATCGCGGCGCCCGCGCCGTCTCCGAACAGCACACAGGTGCTGCGGTCGGTCATGTCCATCAGGCGGGAGAGCTGCTCGCACCCGATGACCAGCGCATAGCGGCGGGCATCCCCCGGCCGGACGGCCAGCAGCCCGCGGGCTACCGCCGCGGCATAGATGAAGCCGGAGCAGGCTGCGTTGACATCCAGGACCGGGATGTCCTGCGGCAGGCCCAGTTCTTTCTGGACCAGGCAGGCCATGCTGGGGGTGGCGTATTCCGCCGAAAGCGTGCCGCACACACAGCAGCCGATCTGCCCGGCGTCCAGCCCGCTGCGTTCCAACGCCTGCCGGGCGGCCGTTACGGCCAGGGTCGTAGCGCTTTCGCCCTCCCCGCAGAAATGCCGCTGGCGGATGCCGGTGCGGGTGGTGATCCATTCGTCACTGGTATCCACCAGTCTGCTCAAATCGTCGTTCGTGACCAGCCGGCCGGGCACGGCCCCGCCGGTGGCGATCAACTGCAAACCTTCCATACTCTTCCTCGATCCGTCGTATCTCACTGGCCGATCTGGCGGTACTTTTTATACCGCTGCTCCGCCAGGGCTTTTCCGTTCAGCTTGCACAGCTGGGTCAGGTGGTGTTCCAGCGCCGCATCCAACGCCGCAAAAAGCTGCTTGTGGTCGCGCTGCGCGCCGCCCAGCGGCTCGGGGATGACTTCTTCCACGATGCCGCCTTCATACAGGTCCTGCGCCGTCAGCTTCATGATCTCGCACGCTTCGCCGCTGCGGCTGGAATCTTTCCACAGGATGCTGGCGAAGCCTTCCGGGCTGAGGACCGAGTAGACGGCGTTTTCCAGCATCAGGATGTGGTTGGCAACGCCCAGCGCCAGCGCGCCGCCGCTGCTGCCCTCGCCCGTCACCACGGCGATGACCGGCACCGTCAGGCTGCTCATTTCCGCCAGGTTGCGGGCGATGGCCTCGCCCTGGCCGCGTTCTTCGGCTTCTTTGCCGGGGTAAGCGCCCGGCGTGTCGATGAACGTGATGATGGGACGGTCGAATTTTTCCGCCTGCCGCATCATGCGCAGGGCTTTGCGGTAGCCGTCCGGCTCCGGCATGCCGAAGCGGTAGCGCATATTTTCTTCCAGCGAGGAGCCTTTGCGGTGGCCGATGACCGTTACCGGGACGCCCTTGTAGCGCGCGATGCCGCCGTAAATGCTGGCGTCGTCGCTGCAAAAGCGGTCGCCGCGCTGTTCAAAGAAATCGGTAAACAGCACGTCGATGTACTCGTCGATGCGCGGGCGGCCCTGGTGCCGGGCCAGAAAAACGCGGTCCGCGGGGGTCAGGGTCCGGCACTGTTCCAGCAGTTGGTCCCGCATGGCTTCCAGTTCCGCCAGGGTGGCGGTGCTCTCCGGCGTCGGGGCGGCTTCGCCCAGAAGCTGTTCTTCTGCGCCGGGTTCCGCCGCCGGGTTCTGCAAAGCCTCGATGCGTTCATCGAGCGATTCCAGTTCTTTGAGAATATCCTTGATCATGCGCCGCGTTTCCTCCCTTGCGTGTGCAGTTGCAGCAGCCGTGTGAGGGTGCTTTTCATCTCGCTGCGGGGCACCACCTGATCCACAAAGCCGTGGTCCAGCAGGTATTCCGCGCGCTGGAAGCCCTGGGGCAGCTTTTCCCCGATGGTCTGTTCGATCACGCGCGGCCCGGCGAAGCCGATCAGCGCGTCAGGTTCCGCCAGCGTGATGTCGCCCAGGCTGGCAAAGCTGGCGGTCACGCCGCCGGTGGTGGGGTGGGTCAGGTAGCTGATGTACAGGCCGCCGCGCTCCTGAAAACGCTGGATGGCGGCGCTGGTCTTGGCCATCTGCATCAGGCTGAAGATGCCCTCCTGCATACGGGCGCCGCCGCTGGCCGAGAAGATGATCAGCGGCAGGTGCTTGGCGGTGGCGTACTCCACCGCGCGGGTCACCCGCTCGCCCACGGCCGTGCCCATGCTGCCCATGAAGAAGCGGCTGTCCAGCACCGCGACCACCGCCTGTACGCCGCCGATCTTGCCGGTGGCGGTCACGGCGGCGTCGTTTAGGCCGGTCTTGGCGCGCTGCTTTTCCAGCTTTTCGTCATAGCCGGGGAACGCCAGCACATTTTCGCCGCCCAGTTCCCCGTCCAGTTCCCGGAAGGTCCCGTGGTCGAGCACCATGCTCAGGCGGTAGTAACCGCCAACCGGGTGGTGGTACCCGCAGTTGGGGCACACATACAGCGTGCTGGCCCAGATCTGCCGGGTGGCGCGGCGCTCGCACTTTTTACAGGTGAAAAACTGCGGCGCCTGCCAGCGCGGGTTGTCGGTGCCGGCATCCCGTCTTGCTTTGAGCTGGAATGTCCGCTCGCGGGTGCCCAGGGCAAAAATTTTGCTGACATTCATGGGTGGGGTCCTCCTGTATGATGGCTTGAAGATGGGTGAAAACGATCAGGCGTTCTTGGTCAGGTAGTTGTAGATGTCGCCCACGGTCTTCATGTTGCCCAGCTCTTCGTCCGGGATGGAAACGCCGAACTGCTCTTCCAGCGCCATGTTCAGTTCCACAGCGTCCAGGCTGTCGGCGTTCAGGTCGTCGGCCAGGCTGGCTTCCATCGTGATGGCATCGGCGTCGGCGCTCAGGGTGTCAACGATCACGTTCTTCAGTTCTTCAAAAGTCATGGGGATACGCTCCTTTGTCTGTGTTATTGATGGCTTGAAATGAATTTTACCTAAATTTATTTAGATAAAAGAACTATATCATTATACTGCATTCTCCCTGGTTGTCAATATATTTACATAAAATTTTTGAGGTATTTTTTGAATGCTTATGCGCCTGCGTTGAAAATGATTCCTTCTGCGCGGATATTTTTCTATCGAAAGGCGGTGCGGCGCGGCGGTTCGGACGTGGCCAAAAACTCCTGCGGGAATCCCTCTTGACAAATGGAAACGCATGCGGGTATAATAAACTACGTTATGCAGGTGTCGTACAACGGCTAGTACATCAGCCTTCCAAGCTGAGGACGAGGGTTCGACTCCCTTCACCTGCTCCACCCCCTCATATAAGGAGTATCCGATTTTATTGGGTGCTCCTTTTTTGTTAAGTAAGTAAGATCAGGATCATAGTTCAAATTTATTCAAAGGATGGCGCAGCGGATGGCAATTCCAAAGTATAACGAGATGTATCGTGAATTTTTACAGTGTCTCGCAGACCAAAAGCCACATTCCAGCAAAGAATTGAAAGACTTTATTGCCAACAGCCTTTCCGTCAGCGATGAGGAACGGCAAGTGCTGCAACCCAGCGGACGACAAAAGGTTTTTGACAACCGCGTAGGGTGGACGCGCACCTATTTGAAAAAGGCCGGCCTAGTTGATACCATCAAGCGCGGGTTTTACCAGATCACCGATACTGGAAAAAAGATTTTGGATTCAAACCCTGCTGTTATCGACAATACATTGTTGGAACAATTTGAATCTTTCCGCGAATTCGTGCACCAGCAGGACGCGCCCGTGCAGTCGAATGCAAACAAAGAGCAGCGCAGCCAGACGCCCCAGGACACGCTCGATTCCGCCTATTCTCAAATGACCGAGGCGCTTGCCGATGACTTGCTGACAGAAATTTTGAAGCAGTCCCCGGACTTTTTTGAAAAGCTGGTAGTCAAATTGTTGGAAAATATGGGCTATGGCGGTACGGTTTCCGATGCCGGTGCGGTAACAGGAAAGCCAGGAGACGAAGGGATCGACGGGATCATTCGGGAAGACAAACTGGGATTCAGCCTGATTTATATTCAGGCGAAGCGTTGGGACAGGGACCACGTGATTGGACGGCCGGAGATTCAAAAGTTTGTCGGCGCCCTTGCCGGGCAGGGAGCGAACAAAGGGCTTTTCATCACAACTTCACAATTTTCCAAAGAAGCCCGGGTATATGCCAATCGGCAGCACACAACCAAGGTGGTCCTGGTAGATGGGCAATCTTTGGCAAAATACATGATCGAGTATAATCTTGGTGTTTCCACGGAGGCTGTTTACCAAATCAAACGCATAGACAGCGACTTTTTCAGCGAGGATTTTGATTGATCGAACCGTTTACTGACTGTTGCGCTCATATAAAAAGCACGGTGCGCTGCACCGTGCTTTTTCGTTATACAAGAAAGCGCCGGAGCAAAATGCTCCGGCGCTTTGCCGTACCTATAAAAAGTCTTGTGAAATCAGCAGCTTGGCCGTTTATGCAGCTTGACCACCCAATGAACGGCTTACTTGTAGAGGTCTACCAGATTGAGCAGGACTTCCACGCTCTGGTCCATCTTTTCTGCCGTGATGCACTCGCAGGGGCCATGGAAGTTGAACCCGCCGGTGCCCAGGTTCGGGCAGGGCAGGCCCATGTAGCTCAGGGTGGCGCCGTCGGTGCCGCCGCGCACAGGCGTTTCGATGGGTTCCAGCCCCGCCGCACGGATGGCCTTGCGGGCGTTTTCCACCAGATGGAAATGGGGACGGATCTTCTCCTCCATATTATAGTAGCTGTCGTGCAGTTCCAGTTCCACGGTGCCCGCGCCGTACCGCTCGTTCAGGCAGTCGGCAATGTGCTGCATCTGCGCCTTGCGGGCCGCGAACCTGGCGGCGTCATGGTCGCGCACGATGTAGCCCAGATGGGCGGTGGTCACATCGCCCTGCATGCTGGTCAGGTGGAAGAATCCTTCGCGCCCTTCGGTGTGCTCCGGGCGGGAGAACGCCGGGAGCGCCTGATGGAACTCGATGGCAATATTCTGGGCGTTGCGCATGGCGTTCTTGGCGCTGCCGGGATGCACGCTGAAACCGTGCACCGTCACGATGGCCGCGGCGGCGTTGAAGTTTTCATAGCTGATCTCGCCCACGTCGTCGCCGTCCACTGTGTAAGCATACGACGCGCCGAAATGGTCCACATCGAACAGGCTGGCGCCCTCGCTGATCTCTTCGTCCGGGGTGAAGCCGATGCACAGCTTGCCATGGGGGCGGCCCTCGGCCTGCACGCGCTCCACCATCGTCATGATCTCGGCCACGCCGGCCTTATCGTCGGCGCCCAGCAGCGTGGAGCCGTCCGCCGTGATAAGGGTCTGGCCTTTCATCTCTTTGAGGAACGGGAACACTGCCGGGTCCAGCACCGCGCCGGTGGCGGGCAGTGTGACGGGGCCGCCGTCATAGTTGGGGTGAAGCTGCGGCTTGACGTTCTCGCCGCTGGCGTCGTCGGTGGTATCCACATGGGCGATGAAGCCCAGCGCGGGCGCGTTCTCCTGCCCCGGGGTGGCGGGCAGCGTGGCGTAGACATAGCAGTGCTCATCCACATGGGCGTCCGTCAGGCCCAGGCCTTTCAGCTCCTCCACCAGTTTGCGGGCCAGGTCGAACTGGCGCATGGTGCTGGGATGGGTCCCGGTGTTGGGGTCCGAGGTAGTGTGCACGGTGACATACTGCAAAAACCGTTCGTAAGCGCGCATAAGGCTGCTTCCTCCTTTATATCTGCGGCGGGAACCCCGCCTGTATTTGGAATGTGGCGCGCCAAAACGGCGCGCAAAAACGGCATGACCGCCGCCATGCCGCTATTATACCACAAAAAGCAGCATTTTCCAAGGCAGTCTACTTTTCAAACGGCCGTTTGTGTGCTAAAATAATAAAGATTATAAAAGGATATTTGTGCCTTTGTGCGCAGGAAAAATAAGGAGGCCCCCATGGCAAACAGCATTTTCAAGGACAAGACTCTTCTGATCACCGGCGGTACCGGCAGTTTCGGTCATACGGTGCTGAAGCATTTCCTGACCACCGACATCGGCGAGATCCGTATTTTTTCCCGTGACGAGAAAAAGCAGGACGATATGCGCCACGAACTGCAGGCCCGCTACCCCGAACACTACGAAAAGGTCAAGTTCTACATCGGCGACGTGCGCAACATCCAGAGCCTGCGGGATGTGATGCCCGGCGTCAACTTCATCTTCCACGCGGCGGCGCTCAAGCAGGTGCCGTCCTGCGAGTTCTTCCCCATGGAAGCCGTGCGCACCAATATTGAAGGCACCGACAACCTGCTGCATGCCGCCATCGAGGCCAATGTGGAACGGGTGGTCTGCCTGTCCACCGACAAGGCGGCCTACCCCATCAATGCCATGGGCATCTCCAAGGCGATGATGGAGCACGTCATCACCGCCAATGCGCGCGTGTCCGCCCAGCGCGGCGGCCCGGTCATCTGCTGCACCCGCTACGGCAACGTCATGTGCAGCCGCGGCAGCGTGATCCCGCTGTTCGTGGATCAGATCCGCGCGGGCAACCCCATCACCATCACCAACCCCGATATGACCCGCTTCCTGATGAACCTGGACGAGGCCGTGGATCTGGTCATGTTTGCGTTTGAGCACGCCAACCCCGGCGACCTGTTCATCCAGAAATCCGACGCTTCCACCATCGGCGACCTGGCGAAGGCGGTGCAGAAGCTGTTCGGCGACACCGGCACCCGCATCATCGGCACCCGCCACGGCGAAAAGCTGTACGAAACGCTGATGACGAAGGAGGAACGCACGCGCAGCGAGGACATGGGCAACTATTTCCGCGTGGCGGCCGATACCCGCGACCTTAACTACGACAAGTTCTTCGTCAAAGGTCAGGTCCACACCCAGGCCGACGAGGACTACACCAGCCACAACACCCGCCGCCTGAACGTGGAACAGACGATCGAAAAGATCATGACCACCGACTACATCAAAGAGGAGCTTGCCAAAAATGCCGAGTGAGAATACCACTTTGCCCTCCCCCATCCTCATCACCGGCGCGGGCGGGTTCGTGGGCCGCAATCTGGTAGCCACGCTGCACGCCATGGGCTGCCGGGACCTGCTGCTGTTTGAAAAGGACGACACGGTGGAAACGCTGGCCGATTACTGCCGCCGCGCGGCGTTCGTGGTCCATCTGGCGGGCATCAACCGCCCCAAGGACCCCAGCGAATTCTACCAGGGCAACGCCGGGCTGACCGAAACGATGCTGGACCTGCTGGCCCGCAGCGGCAACCGTGCCCCGGTGGTGGTGACCAGCAGCATCCAGGCCGCGCTGGACAACGACTACGGCAAGAGCAAAAAGCAGGCTGAAGACGCCATCTTCGCCCACGGGCAGGCCACCGGCGCGCCGGTGTATGTCTTCCGCATGGAGGGCGTGTTCGGCAAATGGTGCCGCCCCAACTACAACAGCGTTGTGGCCACTTTCTGCTACAACATCGCGCGCGGGCTGCCCATCGAGGTGCGGGACCCCGCTTTCGAATTGCCGCTGGTCTACATCGACGATGTGGTCCAGTGCCTGCTGGACGTACTGCTGCACGGTACCGCCCAGCGCGACGCCGAGGGCTTCTGCCGCATCCACCCGGTGCACCGGGTAACGCTGGGGCATCTGGCCGCAACTTTGCAGGGCTTTGCCAAAGCCCGCGGCGGCGACGCTGCCAAAGCCCTGGGCGCCGACGGCCTGCCCACGCTGGACGTTCCCGCGCTGGCGGCGGACAGCTTTGAGAAGAAACTCTATTCCACCTATCTTTCCTATCTGCCGGAAGACGGCTTTGCCTACGACCTGAACATGCACTACGACGACCGCGGCAGCTTCACCGAGTTCCTGCGCACGCCGGAGCGCGGGCAGGTCAGTGTGAACATCTCCCGCCCCGGCATCGTCAAGGGCAACCACTGGCACCACACCAAGAACGAGAAATTTCTGGTCGTGAAGGGCGAGGGCGTGATCCGTTTCCGCCGCATCGACTCCGACCATGTGATCGAATACCATGTGAGCGGCGACAAGCTGCAGGTAGTGGATATTCCCTGCGGTTACACCCACAACATCGAAAACGTGGGCAGCGGCGACATGGTGACCGTTATGTGGGCGAACGAAGCGTTCGACCCCAACCACCCGGACACTTTCGCCCTGCCGGTCTGAAACACGGTCCGGACGGTCTGCCCTGTTTTGGGCACGCCGCAGCTTTACGGAGCTTTATACATTATATTAAAGAAGGCCATCCCATGAACACGCTGAGATTCATAGCCGTCCGCCTGCAGCAGGCGCTTTTCCGTCTGACTGCCACCAGGTGCGGGCTTGCCGGCAGTTTGCTGGCGTTCTGCGGTTTGCTTTGTCTGTGCGCCGTCCTCCCGGACCTGTCCTGGGAGAACGCCTTTCGTCCCGCGTTGTTCCTTGTGCCCGCCGCCCTTCTGTTCGCCTCCCATGCCGCCGCGCTGCGCGGTGACCGTCTGCTGATCGAAAACGGGATGACCGTTTCCGGCCATATAGACGGCGAGAGCGAAGGCGTTCGGATGCACTCCGGGACTGCGCTGTTCACGCGGACCTTCGCCCTGCGGTTCCATTACACCGTGGACGGGGTACGCTACGACGGGCGCAGCCGCTACTACTGGGTGCGGCCCCTTCTGCCGGCGGACGGCCGCGTGACGGTCTATGTGGACCCCGCCGACCCGCGCCGCTGTGCGCTCGATCTGTGACCGGTCTTTCCGCTTTTTCCCGCCGGTCCGCCAAAGTATATAGGTAAAGGATAGTTGCATCGTGAAAAAACTGAAACTTATGACCATCATCGGCACCCGGCCGGAGATCATCCGGCTGTCGGCCGTCATCAAAAAATGCGACAAATACTTCGACCAGATCCTTGTCCACACCGGGCAGAACTACGACTACACGCTGAACCAGATTTTTTTTGAGGATCTGGGCCTGCGTGCGCCGGATTTTTACCTGGATGCGGTGGGCAAGGACCTGGGCGAGACCATCGGCAACATCATCGCCAAGTCCTATGCGCTGATGGCCGAACAGCAGCCCGACGCCCTGCTGATTTTGGGCGATACCAACAGCTGCCTGTCCGCCATCGGCGCCAAGCGGCTGCACATCCCCATCTTCCACATGGAAGCGGGCAACCGCTGCTTTGACGAGTGCCTGCCGGAGGAGACCAATCGCCGCATCGTGGACCACATCGCGGATGTGAATCTGTGCTATTCGGAGCATGCCCGCCGCTACCTGAACGCCGAGGGTACCGCCAAGGAGCGCACCTTCGTGACCGGCAGCCCGATGGCCGAGGTGCTGCACGCCAACCTGGAACGCATCGAGGCGTCCGACGTGCTGGAACGGCTGGGGCTGGAACCCAAAAAGTATATGCTGCTTTCGGCCCACCGGGAGGAGAACATCGACACCGAACAGAACTTCGTGGACCTGTTCACTTCCATCAACCATCTGGCCGAGACCTATGATATGCCGATCCTGTATTCCTGCCATCCCCGCAGCAAAAAGCGGCTGGACGCCATGAACTTCCAACTGGACCCGCGGGTGCGCCTGCATGAGCCGCTGGGCTTCCATGACTACAACCATTTGCAGATGAACGCCTTCTGCGTGGTGAGCGACTCCGGCACCCTGCCGGAGGAATCCAGCTTCTTCCTGAGCGTGGGGCACCCCTTCCCCGCCGTCTGCATCCGCACGTCCACCGAGCGCCCCGAAGCCCTGGACAAGGGCTGTTTTGTGCTGGCGGGCCTGCGCGCCGGCGGTGTGGAACAGGCCGTGCAGACCGCCGTGGCCATGAACGCCGCGGGCGACAACGGCATCCCGGTGCCGTACTATGTGGAGGACGTTTCTAACAAGGTCGTCAAGATCATCCAGAGTTATACCGGCGTCGTCAACAAGATGGTTTGGAGAAAGAACTGAGATGGGCCGCCGTATCCTTGTTGTGACCCAGCATTTCTGGCCGGAGAACTTCCGCATCAACGACATCGTGGAGGGCTTTCTTGAGGACGGGCTGGAGGTGGATGTGCTCTGCGGCCTGCCCAACTACCCCAAAGGGGAATGGTTCGACGGTTACAGCGCCCACGGCCCGTGGGAGGAACACTACGGCACCGCCCAGGTGTTCCGCGCCCGCGAATGGCCCCGCAAGGGCAACACGAGCGTCAACATCTTTTTGAACTACGTCAGTTGGCCGCTGTATGCGGCGGCCGCTTTGGGGCGGCTGCCGGGCGGGTACGACGCGGTGTTCTGCTTCAACACCAGCCCGGTGCTCATGTGCTGGCCCGCCATCCGCTACGCCAAAAAACACCATATCCCCTTCACCAACTATGTGCTGGACCTCTGGCCCGAAAACCTGTACAGCGTGCTGCCGGTGCGCAACCGCGCCCTGCGCGCCGTTGCCCAGAAAGTCAGCGACAGCCTGTATAAAAAGGCGGACCGGCTGATCGCCATGAGTGAACCGCTGCAACAGCGGCTGTGCCAGCGCACGGGCAAAAGCCCCCGGCAGGTGGCGGCGATCCCGCAGTACTGCGAGGATTTTTACGCCGTGCCCCAGCACGACCCCGCGCTGGAAGCGCGGTTCGGCGGGCGGTTCAATCTGGTGTTCACCGGCACGATGACCCCGGCCCAAAGCCTGGACATGGTGCTGCGCGCCGTTCTGGACGCGCGGGCCGCGGGAGCCGCGGACCTGCACCTGCTGCTGGTGGGTGACGGCATGAGCCGGGAAGCGCTGGAAACGCTGGCACGGAAACTGAACGCCGGGGACGCCGTGACCTTTTACGGCAGCGTTCCGGCGCGGGAGATCCCGAAGTTCACCGCCCTGGCCGACGCGCTGCTGATCTCGCTCTCCGATTCCCCCGACCTGGGACTGACGGTCCCCGGCAAACTCGCCAGTTATATGGCGGCCGGCAAGCCGGTGATCGCCAGCATGAACGGGGCCGGGCATGCCGCCGTGCAGGAAAGCGGCGGTGGACTGGTAAGCCCCGCCTGCGACCAGCAGGCACTGACCGAAAACCTGCTGCGGCTGTACGCCATGCCCGCCGCAGAGCGCGCCGCCTTGGGCGAACACTCTAAAGCCTACTACCTGGACCATTACCGCCGCGCGGAACTGCTGCGGCGTTTGGAAACATTTATTTTGCAGGGCGAATGACCGCCCGGATGTGAGGTGCCCCTTTGGACAGAAAAATTTTGGTGCTGATCCCCTGCTACAATGAGGAACAAAACATTGTAAACACCGTGGAACGCCTGAAAGCGGCCTGCCCGGACGTGGATTTTCTCGTCATCAATGACTGTTCCACCGACGGCAGCGCGGCGCTGCTGCAAAGCCACGGGTATCCCTTCCTGGATCTGCCGGTCAACCTGGGGATCGGCGGCGCCGTGCAGTGCGGCTACCGCTATGCCAAACGCTGCGGGTACGATGTGGCGATCCAGATGGACGGCGACGGCCAGCATGACCCCGCCTACCTGTATGAGATCGTGCGCCCCGTGCTGGAAGGGCGCTGCGATATGTGCATCGGCAGCCGCTTCATCAAAAAGGAAGGCTTCCAGACCAGCTTTATGCGGCGGGTGGGCATCCGCTTTTTGAGCGGCCTGATCCGGCTGCTGTGCGGCCGCCATGTGCTGGATGTGACGAGCGGTTTCCGCGCCACCAACGCGCAGATGACCGCCTACTTTGCCGAGCATTACGCCACCGACTACCCTGAACCCGAAGCGATCCTGGCGGCCTGCCTGGCGGGCTTTACGGTCGGGGAGGCCCCGGTCATCATGCGGGAGCGCCAGGGCGGCGTTTCCAGCATTTCGAGCTTCAAGAGCGTCTACTACATGGTAAAGGTGTCGCTGGCCTTACTCATCGACCGTTTTTCCATCCATAAAGTACGGAGGGATCGAAAATGACGGCACAACTGCAATTCTTTATGATCCTGGGCGCGCTGGCCCTGCTGGTGATGATCTTTGTGCTGCTCAAGCGCGGGCTGATGAGCGTCAAGTACAGCCTGCTGTGGCTGGGGCTGGCCGTGGGGCTGGTGATCTTTGCGCTGTTCCCGTATGTGGTGTTTGTGCTGCGGGACCTGCTGGACGTGGAGATGCCCGTCAATCTGGTGTTCCTGCTGATGTTCTGCTTTGTGCTGGTGGTGCTGCTGTCCCTGAGTATCGCCATCACCCAGTTGGCTGACAAGTGCAAGCGCCTGACGCAGGCCAACGCCATTCTGGAAAAGCGCGTGCGGGATCTGGAGGAAAAACTTTGATCCTGCCCTGACAGGATCGGTCGTGTGAACGGAGAGAACGAGTATGACGATTACCTGGGAACAGGTCCTGGCCTTTTTGGGTGCGGACCAGGCCATGAGCATCACTTCCCTGCTGTTCCCGGTCTTTTTTGCGGCGGCGGCTTTGATCCATTACGCGCTGCCGCGTGTGGCGCGGCCGTATTTTCTGCTGGTCGCCAGCTATGTGTTTTTCTGCTATGACCCGGCCAACCGGCCGCTGGTGTGGGTGCTGTTGGGCGCCACGGCGGTGACCTGGCTGTGCGGGCTGCTGATCGGCCGCAGCAAAAACCGCGTGGTGCGCACAGCCGGCCTGCTGGCGGCCGTTGCGGGCGGCGTCGGCGTGCTGCTCTACTACAAATACTGGAATCTGCTGGCCGACAGCCTGGGCGGCGTTCTGCCCCGGCATGACAATCTGCTCGCGCCGCTGGGCCTGAGCTATTTCACGCTGGCGGCCCTGAGCTATACCATCGACGTATATAAGCGCCGCTGCCGGGTGGAGACCAACCCCTTCCACTATGCGCTGTTCGTGAGCTTCTTTCCCACGCTCATCAACGGCCCCATCGAGCGGTACCCCCAACTGCGGCCCCAGATCCAGAAAAGCCGCCGCTTCAGCTACAACCGCTGCGCGGGCGGCGCGTTCCGTATGCTGTGGGGCTACACAAAAAAGATGGTGCTGGCCGACAATCTGGGCCTTTTTGTGGCGGCAGTGTACGGTGACACAGCCCATATGACCGGCCCCAATCTGGTGGCGGCCACCGTTTTGTTCGCCGTCCAGCTTTACATGGACTTTTCCGGCTGCTGCGACATCGCCCTGGGCGCGGCCCGCATCCTGGGTTACGATTTGATCGAGAACTTCCAGGCGCCGTTTGCCGCCCGCAATTTCAGCGATTTCTGGCGCCGGTGGCATATTTCCATGACCGGCTGGTTCCGGGACTATGTGTACATTTCGCTGGGCGGCAGCCGCTGCGCGCCCTGGCGGCATTACCTGAACATCGTCATCGTGTTCCTGTGTTCCGGCCTGTGGCATGGCGCCGACTGGCGTTACCTGGCCTGGGGCCTGGCCTGCGGTCTGGTCGCCGCTTTCGGCGTGCTGACCGCCAAACCGCGCCGCGCCCTGGGGGAACACAACCCGCTGTACCGGGCGGGCTGGTTCAAGGCGTTCTGGCAGGTGCTTTGCACCAACGCCCTGTTCTGCCTGACGCTGGTGTTCTTTGCCAGCGCGCTGTATAACGCCGATCCCTTTGCCATCTACGGCTCCATGCTGCAGGGCTGGCAGGGTCTGGCCGGCAGTTGGCAGCAGGTCACGGCCCTGATCCTGGACTGCGGCATTGACGGACGCCTGCCGGTGGTGCTGCTCTTTGGCTGCTTTGTGGTGTTCATGGTGGAACGCTGCGGCCAGAACATTGCCGTCTGGGTCCGCAAGCAGGTCTGGCCCCTGCGCTGGACGCTGTACTACACGGCGGCCGCCGCCATCCTGTTCTTTGCGGCGTTCGGCCAGTCCGCGTTCATCTATCAGCAATATTAACGAAAGGCGGTGTACTGTATGCCTGCAAATTCCCCTACCCCGCTGCCCACACCGCCGGTCAAAATACAGCGCGGCGCGGCGCCCACGGCTCCGGCCCGTCCCCGGCACCGGCAAAAGAAAAAGATCAATCCCCTGCTGTGGCTGCTGCGGGAGTTGGCCCGCCGCCTGTTCTTCGGCGGCAAGACCGCGTTCAAGTGCCTGCTGCTTGTCCCCATTCTGGTGTTCATGGTGGCGTTCAGCTACAATGTTGACCGCAGCGGCCTGTTCCAGGGCGCACTGGCGCCCCGCCGCATCGTGGACCTGATGCTGGAAGGGTACGATGTGACGAACTTCGAGCAGATGGACGAACGGCAAGTTGTACAATTGTATGCGCAGGACGTGCCCGAAGCCCCGGAGGCCATCGGCATCGGTTCCAGCCGCGTGTTGCAGTTCAACCGGGAGAACACCGGCGTGGACAGCTTTTTCAACATGGGCGTGACGGGCGCCGACGTGCGCGACAACATGACCAGTTACTACAAGATGGTCAGCTATGGCAAAACGCCGGACGTCCTGATCTGGAGCCTGGACCCGTGGGTGTTCTACGGCAGCGAAGCCGCCTTTGACTCCCGCGCGGACGCCGACCTGTACAACGAGTTCCTGACGAAGGTGCTGGGCGTTCCCACCGACTATGAAGAACCCGACAAGGTGGAGTTGTGGCGCGCCCTGGCCGACCCGGCCTACTTCCAGGGCAACATGGACTACTACATAAAGAACCGCGGCCAGGCGGTGGTCACCGACGACGACGGCAACACGATCGAGTTCAACCCCGTGGAGGGCGACCCCTACGAACAGACCACCACCATCAAACGCTCCGACGGCAGCGTGCTGTACGATGTGGCTTTCCGCAATCAGAGCGCCGACCAGATCCGCGCCCAGGCGGCCACGGCCTGCACGACCTTCAACAGCGTGCACATGGAAGGCTTCGACGCCATGAGCGACACCCAGATGCAGGCGTTCGACTCCTTTATCCAGTACGCCCAGTCGCAGGGCACGACGGTGATCCTGGTGCTTTCGCCCTGGCACCCCTATCTGTATGAATACCTGCTGACGGAGCCGGACAACCACAAGGGCTTCTTCCAGGTGGAAAGCTGGGTGCGCCAGTACGCCGCCGAGCACAACGTCCCGCTGTACGGCAGCTATGACCCGGCCTGCATCAACGGCCTTGTGGAGACCGATTTCTTTGACGGGCTGCACTGTTCCGGCAGCGGCATCGAGAAGTTCTTCCCCGGTGTGCCGCAGGTTTTGCAGGACTTGCAGAACGGCACCCTGCCCGACCCGCTGGCCGTGCAGGCGCGCACCAGCCTGCAGCCCGCAGGTGAGGAAACCGGCGAGGAGACCGGCGACGCAGCCGAAGCGCCCGACGCCGCGCAGGGCGAGGCCCCTGCCGCTTCACAGGAGGGATAAGCATGGCATTTCTTTCACTGGATCGTTTCCGGCAGCGCCCGCTGATCTTGGGAAAGGGCGGTTTTGGCCGCCAACTGGCCGACTGGCTGGCCGCGGACGGCCTGGGCGCGGCGGAATTTTTGGACGATAAAGCCCCCGGCTGCGCCGGGAAGCTGCGCGACTACGCGGACCCGGCCCTGCTCAAGCCCGGCCGCGCGGCCTTTGTTGCGCTGGGCGATAACCGCCTGCGCGTGGAACTGCTGCAAAAGCTGCTGGCTGCCGGGTACAAAACGCCGGTCTACATCAGTGCTTCCGCTTCGGTCAGCCCCAGCGCCGTATTGGAACCCGGCTGCGTGGTGCTGCCCCAGGCCTATGTGGGGGCGGGCGCACGGCTGGGGGCCGGGTGCATCGTGAACGGCGGTGCGATCGTGGACCATGACGCCACGCTGGGGCGCGGCGTGCATGTGGCCCCCGGCGGCATCGTAAAAGCGGGCGCCCATGTGGCCGAATATAGCAAAGTTGATTCGGGCGAGATCATCCGTTTCCCCTGGGAACAGGCGTGACCCCGCGTTCTACCCGCGCGGACTGGGACCAGCCCGCGCTTTTTTGATCGAACCATAAAGGAGGGTTTCCATGGCGGAACGGCAAAGTATTTCCCCGCACCGGGAGTATATCGACATTTTGAAGGGGCTTGGCATCCTGCTGGTGGTGCTGGGGCATTTTATGGAGCAGTACCGCCTGGGGTCCCATTTGATCGGGGCCACCTTCATCTCCATCTACTGGTTCCACATGGCGCTGTTCTGCATGTGCAGCGGGCTGGTGGCGCATTTCAGCCTGCGCAAGCTCATCACCCAGCAGCTTTGGCTGTATCTGCTGGGCCAGGGGATCATGCTGGTGTTCCGCGTGGTGATCCTGCGCGAGGATCTGGCTGCTTCCGGCGGGGTGCTGGCGGCTTTTCTGCTGCCGTGGCGGCACATGTGGTACCTGTACGCGCTGCTTTTCTGGCATTTGACGCTGCCCGTTCTGACCCTGCTGCGTGACCGGCTGCGCCTGCCGGGCGCGGCGGCCGGGCTGGTGCTGGCCGTGGGCATCAGCCTGTGGGCGGGCACCATCGACTGGCCTTTTACGCTGGTGCGGGTGTTTGCCTTCTACCCCTTCTACGCCTTCGGCGTTCTGTTCCGGCCCCAGATCGACGAGCTGGCCCGGGCGGCCGCGCGTTTTTGGGCGGTGCGGCTGGTGCCCGCTGCCCTGCTGCTGGCTGTGTACGGCTGGAACTTCTGGCAGATGATGCACTATGACGGCCAGTTGAGCGAGAGCGCCAAGATTTTCAACGACGTTGCCTACGGCGACGGCTACGGCATGCCGGACCGCGCGCTGTTCCTGCTGGTGGGCATCGTGACGAGTCTGGGGCTGGTGGCGGCGCTGGGCGGCTGCCGGGTATTTGCGGCGCTGGGCAGGCGCACGCTGCCCATCTATCTTCTGCACCTGCCCATCCTGACGTTCCTGGTGGATTTCGGCTTTTATGAACCGGCCCGCCAGATGGCTACGCCGGTCATCGTGGCATGGGTGCTGCTGGAAGCCATCGGCTGCCTGTGCATCCTGAACAGCGAGCCGGTGAACCGTGCGTTCAGTTGGCTGGCCAATGTGTGGTACAAACCAAGGAAGAAACAAAACGGATAAACGAAAATCGACGGTCGCAGGACCGTCGATTTTTTTGTGCAAAGGCTTGACAACAGAACTACCTTGCGATACAATGTAGGCAAAGAACATGGTAATACAAGGTAGCGGAGGTGAGGCAATGTTCGACCGTGCCCAACTGCGCAAAGGCACGCTGGAAGGATGCATCCTGAAAATCATTGCGCGGGAACCCGCCTACGGCTACGCGATCGCCACGATTTTGCGGGAGAGCGGCTTTGCCGACCTGACCGAAGGCACCCTGTACCCTTTGCTGCTGCGGCTGGAACGCAAGGGGCTGATCCGCCCGGAATACCGCGCCGGGCACGGCGGACCCAGCCGCAAATATTACACCCTGACGCCCGACGGGCAGCAATATCTGGAGGAATTTATGGCGGCATGGCGGGAAACGGCCGCCAGCATCGACACCATTTTGCGCGGGTAGACTCTTTCAAGAATCGCTTTGTATCCGGTCTGAAAGGATGTGACGGACCATGTTATTCAAGAATCAATATACGATCCTCAAAAAAGCCAATGACCTGAGTGTGCAAACTTTGAATGCCAATAACCGCGCGACCATAAAGGATATTTGCGACCACCTATGCAGCATGACCTGGAACCAATATGAGATTGAGCGTATTCGCAAAGACCTGATCGACATAAGCGCCCGGTGTGAACTGGAGGGCCGCACCTTGCAGGAAGAGATCGGTGGGGACCCGGATGTGTTTCTGCTGGAATTAGCGCCCGACCTGCCCCGCGGCACGCCACTGGACGACGTTTGCATCTGGTATCCCCGTTTTTTCCTCTATATGATAGCCTTGAACGTGCTGGGGGCTTTGATGCCAAACAGCCAGGACCTGAATCTGGTGCGGGTCCTGACCGCACCTTTTCAACTGATGCTGTGGCTGTTGGTATGGGCGTGGTTCCAGCGTTGCGCCCTGAAAATAAAAATACGGTACGGTTTATGGCCGCAGGTGTTGTGTTACGTGGTGATGCTGGGCTGTTTCGTTCTTTCGTGTTTCTTCCTGCCCGCGTACGGTATACAACAGTTTCCCGCCACCATCAGCCGTTGGGGGGCATGCGCTTACCAACTGCTGTGGGCCATCGGCTGCCAACTCTGGCAGAACTTCCACTATAACCGCTGTGCCGCCCAACACCCCTGGCAGGAAGTCTCCTATACTTCATGATATTCCCGTAAAAGCATTCCCATATAAACGGACACCCCGGCGTCAAAGACGCCGGGGTGTCTGCTTTACAAAAGCATCCGGTTTACAGTTCCGCCAGGATCGCGTCGCCCATGGCGGTGCAGCCCACTTGGGTGCAGCCCTCCGCCATCATATCGGCGGTGCGCAGGCCCTGATTGAGCACCGCGTTCACGGCGGCTTCGATCTCGTCCGCTTCGGCGGGCATATCGAAGCTGTAGCGCAGCATCATGGCCGCCGAAAGGATGCAGGCGATGGGGTTGACTACATCCTGCCCGGCGATATCGGGGGCAGAACCGTGGATAGGCTCATACAGGCCGCAGGTCCCCTCCCCCAGCGAGGAGGACGGCACCATGCCGATGGAGCCAGTGATCTCGCTGGCTTCGTCGGAAAGGATGTCCCCGAACATATTCTCGGTCACGATCACATCGAACTGGGACGGGTTCTTGCAGATCTGCATGGCGCAGTTGTCCACGAACATCTCGCTGTATTCCACTTCGGGGTATTCCGCCGCCTGCCGGTGCATGACGGCCCGCCACAGGCGGCTGGTATCCAGCACGTTGGCCTTGTCCACGCAGGTCAGCTTTTTGCGGCGCTTCATGGCCGTTTCAAACCCGATGCGGCCGATGCGCTCGATCTCGTGTTCGGCGTAGGGCATGGTGTCCACGGCCACTTTCTCGCCGTTTTGCTCAAAGGTCTTGTGCTCGCCGAAGTAAACGCCGCCGATGAGTTCCCGCACCACGATAAAGTCGATGCCCTTTTCCACGATCTCGGCTTTCAGCGGGCTGGCCGCCGCCAGTTGGGGCCAGATTTTAGCCGGGCGGTTGTTGGCGTACAGGCCCATGCCCGCGCGCAGGCGCAGCAGGCCCTTTTCCGGGCGCTTATCGCCGGGCAGGCCCTCCCACTGGGGGCCGCCGATGGCCCCTAGCAGCACGCTGTCGGAAGCCTTGCACTTTTCCAGTTCCGCGGCGGGCAGCGGGTCGCCGAATTTGTCGATGGCCTCGCCGCCCATGTAGGCGCGGGTATAGGTGAAGGTATGGCCGTGTTTGGCGGCGATCTTATCCAACACGCGCACCGCCTGGGTGACGATCTCGGGGCTCGCACAATCCCCATAGATCAGGGCAATATTTTTCTTCATGGTTCCTCTCTCCCCTTTTTCGGCGGTCATTTCAGGCTGTTCATCAGGCCGCCCTTGGCGATGATGTTCTGGATAAACGGCGGGAACGGCGCGGCCTGGAAGGTCTGGCCAGTGGTCTCGTCGGTGATCAGGCCGGTGTCAAAATCCACATGGACCACGTCGCCTTCTTGGATGGCGCTGCTGGCTTCGGGACATTCCAGAATGGGCAGCCCGATGTTGATGGCGTTGCGGAAGAAGATGCGGGCGAAACTGGCGGCGATGACGCAACTTATGCCCGCCGCCTTGATGGCCAGCGGCGCGTGTTCCCGCGAAGAACCGCAGCCGAAGTTTTCGCCGCCCACCATGATGTCGCCGGGCTTGACCCGCGCCACGAAAGTCTTGTCGATATCCTCCATGCAATGGCTGGCCAGTTCGGCCGCGCTCTGGGTGTTCAGGTAGCGGGCCGGGATGATGACGTCGGTATCAATGTTGTCGCCGTATTTGAAAACAGGTCCTTTTGCGTTCATGGTTCAAACCTCCCTCGGATCGGTGATGTACCCGGTCAGGGCGCTGGCCGCCGCGGTGGCGGGGCTTGCCAGGTAAACTTCGGAATCCACGTGGCCCATGCGGCCCACAAAATTGCGGTTGGTGGTGGAAACGCAGCGTTCCCCGGCAGCCAGGATGCCCATGTAGCCGCCCAGGCAGGGGCCACAGGTGGGGGTGGACACGATGCAGCCCGCGTCGATGAAGGCTTCGGTATAGCCGCGCAGGATGCACTCTTTATAGACGGCCATCGTGGCGGGGATGATGATGCCGCGCACGCCTTTGGCGATGTGCTTGCCCTTGAGAATCTCATAGGCGGCCTGCATATCTTCTATACGGCCGTTGGTGCAGGAACCGATCACGATCTGGTCGATCCTGATGCCCCGGCCCTCTTTGGCCGGGTGGGTGTTCTCCGGCAGGTGGGGGTAGCTGACCGTGGGTTCCAGCGCGTCCAGGTCGATGGTGACCGTGCGCTCGTATTCGGCGTCGGGGTCGGCTTCGTACTTCACCCAGGGGCGCTGGCTGCGGCCTTTCAGGTAGGCTTCGCACACTTCGTCCACCGGGAAGATCCCGTTCTTGGCCCCCGCTTCGATCGCCATGTTGCAGATGCACAGGCGGTCCTCCATCGTCAGGCATTTGACGCCCTCGCCGGTAAATTCCAGGCTCTTGTACAGCGCGCCCGAAACGCCGATCTGCCCGATCAGGTGCAGGATCACGTCCTTGCCGCTGACGGGGCGGCGGATGGCGCCTTTCAGTTCCACCTTGATGGCGGCCGGGACCTTGAACCACGCCACGCCCTTGGCCATGCCCGCGGCCATATCGGTGGAGCCGACCCCGGTGGAGAAGGCCCCCACCGCGCCGTAGGTGCAGGTGTGGCTGTCGGCGCCGATGATGCAGTCGCCCGCCGTGACGATGCCTTTTTCCGGCAGCAGCGCGTGTTCAACACCCATTTGGCCCACATCGTAAAAGTTCAGGATGTCGTATTTATCGGCAAATTCCCGGCACTGTTTGGACTGGGTGGCGCTCTTGATATCTTTGTTGGGCACAAAGTGGTCCAGCACGATGTTGACGCGGGTGTTGTCGAACACCGAGGTGAACCCGGCCTTTTCAAATTCGTTGATAGCGACGGGGGTGGTGATGTCGTTGCCCAGCACCACGTCGAGTTTGGCGTTGATAAGCTGGCCGGGGCGCACGCTGCTTTCGCCGCAGTGGGCGGCCAGGATCTTCTGGGTCATGGTCATTCCCATAATGGCTGCTCCTTTCCGTTCCTGTGGGATCGTTACTTGTTGTTGATGGCGCTGACCAGTGCTTTGATACCGGCTACGATGATGTCGGTGTCGGTGCCGCAGCCCCAGGTCTCGGCGCCGCTGGCCCATTTCAGGCCCACATAGCTGCAGGCGCGGCTGTCGGTGTCGGAATCCAGCGCGTGCTCGCTGTAATGAACGAGCGTGAAGTGCATACCGGTCTGCTGCTCAATGGCGGTCGCCACGGCGTCCAGGCGGCCGTTGCCGGTGGCACGGCAGGAAGTCAGGCGCCCGTCGATGGAAAGCGTCACATCGGCGGCGATCTTCTCGCTGCCGCCCTGCTGGGTGAAGTGCGCCTCGGTGACGTTGAGCGGCGCGGTGTGGTTGAGGTAGCTCTTTTCAAAGACATAGAGCACTTCTTTGACGTCCAGTTCCCGGTGTTCGTGGTCGCTGACCTCTTTGACGCGGTAGCCCAGATCCTCCCGCATACGGGGCGGCGGGTTATAGCCGTAGTTCTGCTGCAGCAGGAAGCCGATGCCGCCCTTCCCGCTCTGGGAATTGATGCGGATGACGTCCGCGTCGTAGGTGCGGCCGATGTCGTGGGGGTCCACCGGGATATAGGGGCAGGTCCAGCGGTGTTCACCGTGTTCCTTGCGCCAGGTCATGCCCTTGGCGATGGCGTCCTGATGGCTGCCGCTGAACGCCGCAAAGACCAGGCTGCCCGCGTAGGGCGTGCGCTCGTAGACGTGCATGCGGGTGACGCGCTCGTACACTTCACAGATGGCGGGCATATCGCTGAAATCGAGGTGCGGGTCCACGCCGTGGCTGTACATATTCATCGCCAGCGTGATGGCGTCCACGTTGCCGGTGCGTTCGCCGTTGCCGAACAGGCAGCATTCGATGCGCTGGGCACCTGCCAGCACGGCCAATTCGGCGTCGGCCACGCCGCAGCCCCGGTCGTTGTGGGGATGGGTGGAGAGGATGACGCTGTCCCGGTATTTCAGATGGTCGGAACACCATTCGATCTGGTTGGCGTAGATGTGGGGCATGCTCATCTCCACCGTGACCGGCAGGTTGATGATCATGGGGCGGTCCGGCGTGGGCTGCATCACGTCCAGCACGGCGTTGCAGACTTCGACCGCGTACTCCGGCTCGGTGCCGGTGAAGCTCTCGGGGCTGTACTCGAACAGGAAGTTGCCCTCGTATTCTTCACTGAGCTGTTTGACCAGTTTGGCGCCGTCCACGGCGATCTGCTTGATCTCCTCTTTCGACTTCTTGAACACCTGCTCCCGCTGGGCCACGCTGGTGGAATTGTAGAAGTGGATGATGGCCCGCGGCGCACCCTTGACGGCCTCGAACGTCTTGCGGATGATATGATCGCGGCACTGGGTCAGCACCTGCAGGGTCACGTCCTCCGGCACGCGGTTTTCCTCGATGAGCCTGCGCAGGAAGGCGTATTCGGTCTCGCTGGCAGCCGGGAAGCCCACTTCGATCTCCTTGAAGCCGATCTTGATGAGCATATCGTAAAATTCCAGCTTTTCTTCCAGGCTCATGGGCACGATCAGGCTCTGGTTGCCGTCGCGCAAATCCACGCTGCACCAGGCGGGCGCTTTTTCGATGTGGTCCTTCTGCGTCCAGCGGAAGATGTGGCCGGGTTCGACCGGCGGCGGATAATACCCTACTGCGTACTTGGTTGCGTCCATCATAACAAAAACCTCCTTCAAGGTCCTGCGCCCCGGAAGGAGGTAAACAAAAACCGCCCCCCAAAGGCAATATCGCCTTTGAGAGACGGGAACAAATACAAATTTGCTGTACCCGCGGTACCACTCTCATTGCCGCCGCGAAAACGAAACGGGCGGCCCCTCTGTACGATCGGCCCGGCAGGGGGCGAATCGCGCCTGCATGATAACGGTCAGGTTCCGTCCGCACCTACAGCGAAAACGCCATCAGCGCGGCTGCTCCGGGGCCAGTGACGCAAGACCCTCCGCACCGCCTTGCACCCTCCGGCGGCTCTCTGGAGCGGGGTGGGAATTGCTTTCTCCCCATCACTGCATTTTTGATATGCTTACTTTACCAGATGGAGTTCCCCTTGTCAACCGTCAATTTGCACAATTTACAGCACGCATTTTTGGCAGGCATGTTTTGCGGGCGGCCGTCAGGTCTCATAATCCACGGTGACGGTGCTGCCCGCCGTCACGTACAGTTGGCGGGTCGGCTGGGGATCGCCGGGGGCTTCCGGCTCTGTTTTCGTGCCGTCCGGCGTGGTGATCGTGCGCTCCCAGAGTTCCTGCGGGCCGCGCAGCGTGACCCCCACCGAACCGGCGGGGGCTTCCAGCGTGACGCTGTCCGGGCCGCCGCCGGTATTGCTCGACACCTTTTCCAGCCAGATGTTGCCCTGTTCGGTGTGGGCCGTGAGTTCCTGCACCATGATCGCGCCGGAATGGATCTGCCCTTCGGCGGTGTAGACATCGACCTTCGCGGCGCTCAGGTCGCCCAGTTCCACGGCGCCGCGGGATTCCAGTTCCACCTCAATGCAGTCGTAGGCGTCGGCGGGCAGTGTGATGGCAATATGGGCGTTGGGGTCGCTGCTGCCGCAGTAGAAGTTCGTTCCGCCCCAGGTACTTTCCAGGGTGACCTGCTCCCCCGCGTCCATGTTGCGCACTTCGATGTGCCCGGCGTCCCCGGTGCGGAACGCCACGTTGCCGTTGTTCACCTGTATGTGCAGCGTGCCTTTGCCGTTGGTATCCAGCGCGCTGCTGTAGGCCACGGTGCCGGTGGGCTGCATGGCGTCTGCGGGGGCGGATTCAGCCACAGGCAGGGACTCCGCCGGTGCGGATTCGGCTGCCGGGGATGTGGGGACCGGGCCTTCCACCACCGTCGTTTCGGCGGGCCTGCTGGCGGTCGAGCCGCCCGTTCCCAGGCCGCCCAGCCCGAACACCAGCGCGCTGAGCTGGATCAGCAGCGCCAGCACGATGAACAGCCAGAACGCCAGCCACAGCCGCCGTGTGTTGGGGTTGCTGCGGCGGCGCGGACCGGTCCCCCGCGTGGGGTAATGGTCGGGGTCATCCACTGGGGGCGGTTCCGGCCCGGCAGGCGGGGCTGCGGGCGGTTCGGGGCGTTCTTCCTGCGGGGCGTCGGCGGGGTCCGGCGCAGGGGCTTCCGGCGCGGCCTGCGGGGGCGCGCTTTCCAGGACCGTCTGCGCGGGCTGTGCCGCGGGGGATGCTTCGGCCGCGGCGGCGGGTTCGTGCGCCGGGGGCTCGACGCCCTCCCCTTCCAGAATGTTGCGCGCCACCACGGCCGGGTCCCCCAGTTCGGCGGCGGTCTTTTCCTCGTTTTCGCTGCCCGCGGCGTCAAAATATTCCTCGTAATAGTTCAGGGCTTCCTGCCGTTCCTGCGCGGGCAACGCGGCCAGCAGTTCTTCCAGCCGGGCCAGATAAGCGTATTTCCTCATAACAGTTCCCCCTTAAACAGTTTGTTGATCTTGCCGGTATAGACGTCCCACTCTTTCTGGAACTGCTGCAGTCTGGCGCGGCCCGCCGCCGTCACCTCGTAATAGCGGCGGTTGCGGCCGTTGTAGGCTTCGTCCCGCACGGTCAGGCAGCCATCCTTCTGCAAACGGCGCAGCACGGGGTACAGCGTGGATTCTGAAAGATCCAACACCTGCCGTACCTCCTGGGTGATCTTGTAGCCGTATGTGCCGTGTTCCTCCCGCGCCACAACGGCCAGCACAATGGCGTCCAGCAGCGCGGCGCCTGTGTTAAAGGCCATGACCCGGCCTCCTTTCGTTTATTCGCTGAATCGGACCCGGATACTGCCGACCTCGCTCTGGACCTGCAAGCGGCAGGCGTCCTCCCGCGCGGTCTCCTCGCTGTACATCTGACCGTCATAGTCAACTTTTCCGATGACCGTCCCGCCGGAGAACGCATAGTCCTCCGCCGTGCCGGGCAGGGTCGCTTCGATGCCGCCCACGTTCGCCTGCAGGTCCAGCAGGTCGGTGCATTGGGTGCCGTCGATGCTCACCCGCCCCACCTGGGCGCGGGCCTGGATGCTGTCGGCGCTGCCGTCCTGCAGGGCGATGCTGCCCGCGTTGGCGCGCAGGTCCATCGTCTGGGCCGTGCAGCCGCTCACGGATACATCGCCCGCCGCCGCGTGCAGGTCCAGCGTTTCGGCCTGCACGCCTTCCAGTTCGATCTTGTCCACCTGGTTTTCCGCCTGCACGGTGTCCAGATGCAGGTCCGCCGGAAGCACCAGCGTGATGCTGCCCACCTTTTCCTCGTGGCGGGAGACCAGTTCCAATTCCTCGTTCCGGTATGTGAGGGAGACCTCGTCGCTGGGGATGCCCTCGATCTCCACCGATGGCTCGGCGGCCGCACTGTCGGCCACGACGGTCAGGCGGCCGCAGTTGACCGAGAGTTCCAGCGACTGCACGGACCCGGCGACGGCCTCGGTATAAGCGGCGCCGGGCTGCGCGGAAGCCGATGCTTCCCCGCTGGAGGGGGCGGCCGCCTGCGGCTGTGAAGTCCCGGCAGGCTGGGCGCTGGCGTTCGGCTGTTCGCTGGACGGCGCGGTATCTTTGCCGCCTGCCAGTGCCATCACCACGGCCGCGATAACAGCCAGCACGAGCACCGCCAGCGCCAGCAGGAGCGCCACGCGGCCCCGGCCGGGGCGTTTGGGGCTGCCGCCGCCCTCGTGAAGGATCTTGTCCGCTACTTCCTCCGGGCTGCCCAGGCGTTCGGCGGTCTCTTCCTCGTGTTCCGCACCGGCGGCCTCGAAGTATTCTTCATAGTAGTTCAAGGCGTCCTGCCGTTCGTTCAGCGGCAGGTCAGCCAGTAGTTCTTCCAGCCTGTTCAGATATGCGTACTTTTTCACGGTGCTACCCTCCTAAAGCCTGTGCAGTCTTGTTATATATTATATAACATATAATATTGTATTTTGCAATAGGGCGGCGGCGCTTTTGCAAAAAAAGCAAAAAGAATCCCCCGCCCTTGAGGGAGGGCGGGGGTTCCAAAGAAAGGAGGAGAAGAACACATGAAAAAAAGGGAATGTCTTGGGTTAGGAGCTTCACAACCTTGGGGTGTTGTTTAGCTTGCAATTAGATTGTAACCGTTTTGTCACCGGATGTCAAGGGGATTTTGTTAATATTTTGTAATTTCTGGAAAGTTACAAAGTGTTTTGTCCAGAATCACAAAAAGTGACAAAACATTTTGTCCAATATGCGCTCCAAGATTTCCCAGAAGTTACAGAATATGGGATATGAGTAAGAGACAAAGGTCCATAAGAAGCGCTTCCGGGTTCCCCTTCCCCTGATTCCCCTGTTTTTTCTTCTGTTTTGTACCGCGCTTTCCGGGTTCCCGACCTTGCAAATCTCTTTTTTGACCCGACTTGCATCGGCCGGCAGACCGCAACAGCTGCGGAATACAGCACTATCTATCGATTATTTCCACGCTTTTCTCTGTTAATCTTTCGCTTATTACTGCAGCCCTGGGTTCTCTCCTACTTCCCCTCACTGCAAGATGCGGAGATTTCTTTGAATGGGCACTTGGAAAACCTCTTCTCATACCTCCTCTATTAAATAGCTATCCTCCTTCTTGGTCAGTTTGCAAACTCCCGCCTTGTCCTGTGACAACATTTCTTCATCTTGACCCGGTCTGAAATCCCCCTTTCTCTTCCGGTGTGCCTTGGACAAAATGTTTGTCACTTTGGACATTTGAGTTTGTAACTGGCCAATTTCTCAGAATGTTCACAATTTGCCGCCCACAGGCCCCGCCGCAAGCAGGCCGGGCGCAGGTGGGACAGTTCCCTGTACCCACGTTGTTTTTTGGTCCTCCCCTGCCCCGGCAAACGGGCAGCCCCTCCATCCCGGCCGGGCGGAGGGGCTGTTATTTTTCTGTTACCGCTTATGCAAAGGTGATGCTGGCTTCAAAGGCGGACTTGCCTTCGCGCTCGCCGCAGAAATAATACTGCCTGTCCCCCGTGCGGGCGCGCAGAAGGTCGAAGCTCTCCCCGTGCGGGACCTCGCGGTGGTAGTAGATCTTCAGGTCGCGGACTTCGCCGCTTTCCCACAGGTCCCAGGGCAATGCGTCGCACAGCAGGTCCACATAGCAGGTATTGTTCATGTGGCCGTTCATATCGCAGCGGGAATAGGTCGCCGTGCAGACGCCCGCCTGCTCACATTCTTCCGGCGGGACCTTGGTCATCTTCATGGGCAGTTCAAAGGGCACGTCGGGCGCCCAGCGGTCCCCGAAGCCTTCGGGGTGCTTGCGCAGGATCAGCCGCTTTTCGGTGTCGATCAGGACCCAACGGCTGTCCAGCACGGCCACCTGCTTGCCCGCGGCGTCGTAAAAGGTGGTGATACGCTTATTGACCGCGCGCTTGCAGCGTTCGGGCTGGGTCACGGCGGTAAGCACCTCGTCCACGCGGGGCGTGCGGTCGATCTGCAACGCCTGCTTGGCCAGCACATAGGCCGTATGGGTGGCAGCGTAGAGCTCGTCGTTCAGGCCGACGGCTTCGGCATGGATGGTGGCGATCTGCTGGCCGTAGCGCAGCAGCGCGGCGGGCTTTATATGGCCGTGGTGGTCGCCGTCATGGCGGTAAACGGTATATTGTTGTGTATAGGTCGTACTCGGTTCGGGCATGGGCGGCCCCTCCTTCGATGCAGCAGCAAAGATTTTTTGGTGATTTTTGTATTATAGCACGTTGCCCCCGCAAATGCAAAGCATCGCAAAAGAACCGCAGCGCGGGGCTGCGGTCCGGGCAGGATCAATAATCGTCGCGCACTTTTTTGCGCACTTTGCGCCAGATGTTGAAGAAGGAGATCAACAGCGCCAGGGCCAGCAGCACCACGACCATCCAGCCGCTGCCGCCTTCCTCGTAGCTTTTCATCTCGCTCCACTGGGAATCCAGCGCGGCGTTGACCTCGTCGGGCAGGGTGGTGAACGCCTCGGCCTTGCTCATGACGTCCTCGCCGGGGTAGGCGATCTCGCTGTATTTGAGGTCGTCGTCCAGTTGTTCCCACACGGCGGTGATGGGGGTGGAATAGCCGATGTATTCACAGTTGGCGTAGCCCACCGACGGCTCGCACATATAGTTGATGAACAGTTCCGCCGCCGCTTTGTTCTTGGAGTTGGCGGGGATGCACATGCTGTCCACGAAGAAGTTGACGCCCTCCTCCGGGTGGACAAAGGCCAGGTCGGGGTTATCCGCGATCATCGTCAGCGCGTCGCCCGCGTAGTAGGGCGCCAGCGCGGCTTCGCCGCCCTCCATCTTGTCAAAGATCTCGTCCATGACATAGGCCTGGACCACGCTTTTCTGGTCCTTGAGTTCCTGCATGACCTCCTGGACTTCCTCCACCGAAGAAGGGTTGAGGGAACGGCCCAGCTTTTTGGCCGCGATGGCGTAGGCGTCGCGGGAGTTATTGAACATCAGCACGTTGTTGGCGTACTGCATATCCCACAGGGCCGACCAGCTTGTGGGGGCTTCGTCCACCAGCGTGGTGTTGTAGATCAGGCCCGTGGTGCCCCAGGTATAGGGCACGCTGTAGGTGTTCTGCGGGTCAAAGTCCCAGCCGAGGTAATCCGTGCCGATCTGCGCAAAGTTGGGAATGTTGGAAAAGTCCAGCGGGGCCAGCATGCCTTCGGCCGCCATCTTGCCCACCATGTAGTCCGAGGGGAAGATCACGTCGTAGGTCGCGCCGCCGGATTTCATCTTGGCGTACAGGCTCTCGTTGGAGTCGAAGGTCGTGTAGTTGACCTTGATGCCGGTCAGGTCCTCAAAGGCCGAGAGCACGTCCACGCTTTCGTCGGAACCATCGGAGATATACAGGCCCCAGTTGTAGACGTTGAGGGTGATGTTATCGTCCGCGAAGCGGGTCCAATCGTAATCCGCCGAAACGGAAATATCGTCGTTGACGGCGATGGTCTGCCCCGCCGCCTGGGCGCCGGGGGCCGCGGCGGCCGCCAGCATCAGCGCCGCCGCCAGGGCCGGGGCCCTGCGCAAAAGTTTTTTCATCGCGCGCCCTCCTCCCGCATGGCGTTGCGGATCGCGGTCTGGTTTTTGCGGTAGGCCCGCGAATCCGCCGCGTTGGATACCAGAATGATGGCCAAGATCACGCAGAACATGACCGCCGACAGGGCGTTGATCTCCGGGCTGACCTTTTTGCGGGTCATCGAGTAGATGGCGATGGGCAGCGTCTGCATGGTGCCGGAGTTGAAGTAGGAGATCATGAAATCGTCGATGGAATAGGTCAGGCAGATGAGGAACGCCGACAAAATCGCCGGGGAAAGCTGGGGCAAAATCACCTTGAAGAACGCCTGCCGCGGCGTGCAGCCCAGGTCCAGCGCCGCGTTGTACAGGCTGGGGTCAAGCTGGCGCAGCTTGGGCCCCACGTTGAAGATCACATAGGGCACGTTGAAGGTGATGTGGGCGATCAGCAGCGTGGGCCAGCCGAACAGCCCGCTGCCGCCGCCCAGGCCGAAGTTCTGGGCCATGACGAACAGCAGCATCAGGGCGACGCCGGTGATGATCTCGGGGTTGACGACGGGCACATAGCTGATGTTGTTGATGACGAGCTGCGCGCGGCGCCCCATGGAGTTGATGCCGATGGTCGCCAGCGTGCCCAGCACCGTAGCCAGAATGCTGGAAACGAGCGCCAGCGCCAGACTGAGCCCCAGGGCCGAGAGGATCATCTCGTTATGGAACAGGCTTTTGTACCAGTCCAGCGTGAAGCCGGTGAAGTTGGAGCGGGATTTGCTTTCATTGAAGCTGAACGCGATCATGACCGCGATGGGCAGGTACATGAAGCAGAAGATCAGGATGATGTAGGTGCGCTGCCAAAGCGCGGACTGCCGTTTGTTCATCTCACATCACCCCTTCCATTTCCGACTCGTCAAAGCTGGAAGTGAAGCTCATGCACAGCAGCACGATGACCATAAGCACCAGACTCATGGCGGAGCCAAGGTTGAGGTTGTAGGAGTTGCCCAGGAATTGCAGTTCGATCAGGTCGCCGATCAGCAGGTTGGAACCGCCGCCCAGCATACGGCTGATGATGAAGGTGGACACCGCCGGGACGAACACCATGGTGATGCCGGTGGCGATGCCGGGGCTGGACAGGGGCACCAGCACGCGGAACAGGATCTGCCAGACGTTGCAGCCCAGGTCCTCGCCCGCTTCGATGATGGAATCGTCGATCTTGGTCATGGCCGTGTAGATGGGCAGGATCATAAAGGGCAGGTAGTTGTACACCATGCCCAGCACCACCGCGCCGGAGGTGTTGATCATCTGGAAGGGGCCAAGGCCGAACAGGCCCAGGAATTTGTTGATCAGGCCGTTCTTTTCCAGCAGGGTCATCCAGGCGTAGGTGCGCAGCAGGAAGTTCATCCACGTGGGCAGCATGATGAGCATGAGCATGATGTGCTGCTTGTTGGCCCGCAGACGGGACAGGAAGTACCCCACCGGGAACGCCAGCACCAGGCAAAGCACCGTGGACAGAGCCGCCAGGATCAGGCTGCGGGCAAACACGCTGGAATACCGGCCGATCTGGGTCAGGTTTTCCAGCGTGAACTGGCCGTCGGCGTTGGTCATGGCGTACCAGATCACGATGAACAGCGGCACGACGGTGAAAAGCCCCATCCATAGCAGATACGGCCCCGCCAGCCAGCGGGCGGATTTGGTCTTGAGCATCGCTTACACCTCCGTGCGGGACATGATGTGGATCTCGTCGGGGCCGATGTTCATGCCGATGAGTTCGCCGGGCTGGCTGGCCTGGGTGGAGTGGATGAGCCACTCGTAGCCTTCCACATCCACGTGCATCTCAAAATGCACGCCCTTGAAGATGACTTCCCGCACAAGGCCGGTGAGCATACCGACCGAAGGCGGGACGATCTGCACGTCCTCCGGCCGGATGACGACCTGCACCGGCTCGTTGGGGCGGAAGCCGCGGTCCACGCAGGTGAACTCCTGCCCGCCGAAGCTGACGAGGAAGTCCCGCACCATCACGCCGTCCACGATGTTGGAGTCCCCGATGAAGCGGGCCACAAAGGCGTTGCGGGGTTCGTTGTAAATATCCTGCGGCGAACCGATCTGCTGGATATTGCCGCCGGACATGACCACCACCGTGTCCGACATGGTGAGGGCTTCCTCCTGGTCATGGGTGACGTAGACGAAGGTGATGTTCATTTCCCGCTGAAGGCGCTTGAGTTCAAGCTGCATCTCCTTGCGCAGTTTAAGGTCCAGCGCGCCGAGGGGTTCGTCCAGCAGCAGCACCCGCGGCTGGTTGACCAGGCTGCGGGCAATGGCGACGCGCTGCTGCTGCCCGCCCGAAAGCTGGTGGATGCTGCGGCGCTCGAAGCCTTTAAGGCCCACGATCTCCAGCATTTCCAGCACTTTGGGGCGGATGGTCTCTTCGGGCAACTTTTTCAGCCGCAGGCCGAAGGCCACGTTTTCAAAGACATTCAGGTGCGGGAACAGCGCGTACTTCTGGAACACGGTGTTCACCGGGCGCTTGTAGGGCGGCTGGCCGGCAATGTCCTTGCCATCAAAAAAGACATTGCCCGATTTCGGCGTGACGAACCCGGCGATCACGCGCAGGGTCGTGGTCTTGCCGCAGCCCGAAGGGCCGAGGAAGGTCACGAACTCCTTGTCGTGAATGTCGAGGGAAAGCCCGTCCAGGACTTTCTGCCCGTCGAAATCGACAACAATGTCTTTCAAAGATACGATAATATTTTCATCCATATACTGCATCCCCCTTTGCGGAATTTCCCGCCGGAAGTACGCAGCTATGCGGCTGTGGGGCCGCCCGCGCTCCCCTGCGGGCCGGCGTGCCTTATGCCGCCCCGCAAAGGTTTGTTACACAGTCCTTCCCCACCGGGGGGAAAGCTGCTGCAAGCAGCACATACAACGCCCGTGTGGCAGGGTACGACCCAGTCTACCCACAGATGCACACAAATACCATTATACGGCACCATATGGGTTTGTCAACCATCATACTTTACATCTGTGTAAAGATTTTTTCAAAATTCGGCAAAATGTTCATTCAGGCGGCGTCGCGGTCGTCCCCGAAGCCTTCCTGCAGTGCGCTCTGCGCGCTTTGCAGGGCGTCCTGTACATCGTGCAGGGCGTCTTTCACGTCCTGCATGGCGTCTTTTACTTCCCCGTCGGGCAGTTCGTCAAGGACGTCCTGCACCTCCTGCAGCGCGTCCTTTACGTCCCCGTCGGGCAGTTCGTCAAGGACATCCTGCACCTCCTGCAGCGCGTCCTTTGCGTCCTGCAGAGCCTCGCCCGTTTCCCCGTCCGTCAGTTCGTCCAGGGCTTCCTCCGCTTCATCCGGCATGCCGTCCCATTCCTGAATCCGGCCGTTCAGCATCAGCGTGACTTCCCCTTCCAGTTCGGCGCTTTTGCCGGCGATGCGCAGCCAGTAATCGCCCGCGGGCAGCGTGACGGTCATGGGTTCCCCGCTGCCCACCGGCCACTCGGCGGCGATGGTTCGGTCATCCGTATTCACCACCAGCAGCTTGGCCTTGCCCTCGGTGCAGGCAAGGGTCGAAGTCACCTCGCACAGCGTTTCATCCTGTTCCACCGTGAATCCGTAGAGCGTTCTGACGCCGCTGTAACTGCCGATCCCCATGGCACAGGAACCGTTCTCTCCCTGATGGCTCCACCAGCTTATGGTCGCGTACGCATCGTACTTCCCGCTCAGGAAGGCTTCGTCCTCGTATCGGTCGTCATACTGGTTGCAGGCGCACAGCGCCAGCGCCAGCACAGCGGCCAACAGGCAGGGTATCACTTTTTTCATATTCCGCCGCCTCCTTTTCCCGGCATCAGCCCATTCGGAAAAATGTTCATTCAGGCGGTGTCGCGGTCGTCCCCGAAGCCCTCCTGCAGTGCGCTCTGCGCGCTTTGCAGGGCGTCTTTCACGTCCTGCATGGTGTCTTTTGCTTCCCCGTCCGGCAGTTCGTCAAGGACGTCCTGCAGTTTTTCTGATATGCCGCCCCATTCCTGGATCTGGCCGTCCAGCATCAGCGTGACAGCCCCTTCAAACTTGGCGCTTTTGCCGGCAATGCGCAGCTTGTAATCGCCCGCGGGCAGCGTGACGGTCATGGGGTCCCCGCTGCCTACCGGCCACTCGGCGGCGATGGTCCGGTCGTCCGTATTCACCACCAGCAGTTTGGCTTCCCCACTGGTACAGTCCAGCGTCGAAGTCACATCGCACACGGACTGGTCCTGTTCAACTGTGAACGTGCCGAGGGTTTTGACGCCGGAATAACTGCCTACGTTCAGTGCAATAGAACCGTCATTCTCTATATTGCTCATCCACATCATGGTCATGCTGCTATCGGCCTTTCCGGTCAGGAAATCTTCATCGTCGTATTTGTCGTCAAAGCCGCTGCAGGCGCACAGCGCCAGCGCCAGCACGGCGGCCAACAGGCAGGGTATCGCTTTTTTCATATTCCGCCGCCTCCTTTTCCCGGCATCAGCCCATCAGGAAGTCCAGCACGTCCCAACCTTCGCTGCCGGTCTGTTTGTACAGCTCGGTATAGCCGCACTGGCGGCAACTGATGGTGACGAACTTCTTGTTCTGTACATCAAAGATCTTGGCAAAATTGCCGCCGGTGGCCTGCATCTGGTCGGCCTCATACTCGGTGCAGCCGCACTTGGGGCAGATATATTGACGTTTTTCCATACGTTTTCCTCCTTTTTAAATCATACAACAGGGTGATTAACAATGACGGGTTTTATACCAGATTCAAACGGCGGGTGATGAGCCACTGGGTGACGGCCCAGAAGATGGCCCCGATCAGCACAAGGAAAATATTGATCGCTGCCAGCATAATGATGCTGGCCAGTATGGGGTCGTTTACCAGCAGGTGGAAGAAGGGCGCCAAAAACCAGCTCGATCCCTGAAAGGAGCCGAATGAGATAAAGCCGACGAGGATGACGAAAAGAATCTCCTGCACAAAGCCCAGCACGAAATAGCTGATGATGCTGGCCAGCAGGCGCTGCTGCCCGAACTGCGCACCAATGGCACAGCACAGGTAGGCGTGCAGGAACATGACGGCCACCCCCAGCAGCGCCAGCAGAAGCAGCAGGACGCAGATGAGCAGCAGCTTGGGGTCTGTGTTGGAGACCATTAAAAAACCGCTGAGCCAGGAAAAATCCATGAGCATGAGCCCAAAGCACAGGATCAGATACGGCACGCACAGCACGCACCACATCAGCGTGCAGAGCAGTTTGGCGGTGATATGCTGCCACGCGGGCACCGGCAGAGAGAACATCGTGTACCCCTGGTCGCCCAAGATCTTGTAAAAACTCTGGATGTTCACAAAAAAGCAGGCGCCGATGATAACCGCGATACCCAAGACCGCCAGGAAAGCGACCAGCGCGTACAGCCAGTTCAAAGCGTCAGACTCGATTCCGCCGCCCATCAGGCGGGTCAGGATGCCCGTGAGCAGGTTGAACACCAGCACACCGCCGCCGATGGGCAGCAGCATGCGGGATGTCGTCTTTATCTCATATTTTAGCAGTTTGGTCAGCATTTGTATACCTCCCGGAAATATTCATCCACACTCTGGCCGGTCTCTTCCCGCAGGGCGTCCACGCCGGTCTGGCGGAAAACCTCGCCGTTTTTCAGGAAGATCACCTCGTCCAGCGCCTTCTCAATGTCCCCGATCAGATGGGTGGAAAGCACCAGCGCGGCGTCCTCGCTGTAATTGCGCAGGATGGTCTGCAAAATATAGTCCCGCGCCGCGGGGTTCACCCCGCCCAGGGGTTCGTCCAGCAGGTACAGCCGGGACGCGCGGCTCATCGTCAGGCAGAGCTGCATTTTTTCCTGCGTGCCCTTGCTCATGGCGCCGATGCGGTCCCGCGCTTCGATGTGCAGGTCCGCCAGCATGGCGCGGGCCTTGGCGGCGTCAAAATCCGTATAGAAATCCGCGTACAGGTCCACCGCGTCGGCGGCGCGCAGTTCTTTGGGCAGGGCCATGCGGTCCGGCAGGTAGCTGGTCACCGCTTTGGTATGGACGCCGGGCTTTTGCCCGTCGATCAGCACGGTGCCCGCCGTGGCGGTCAGCAGCCCGGCCGAAATTTTAAGCAGCGTCGTCTTGCCGCTGCCATTGGGGCCCAGCAGGCCCACCAGCTTGCCGGGCGTGACGCTGAACTCCACACCGGCAAGCGCGGTCTTGTGCCCGTAGGTCTTGCGCAGGCCGTGGGCCTCGTAGATCACCTTCTCATTCATCGGTTTCCTCCTCCTCTGCGGCTTTCCGCAGCAGATCTCTGATCTCGGCCTGGTCCAATCCCAGGCCCTTCATTCGGCGTATAAATTCCGCCGCCAGCGTGGCCGCGCGCCGACTGCGCAACTGGTGCAGGACTTCGGCATCCGCCGTGACGGTGCGCCCCGCCGTGCGCTGTGCCTGCAAAAGGTTTTGGCTTTCCAATTCCTGCAGCGCGCGCTGCATGGTGTTGGGGTTGACCCCCGCTTCCGCCGCCAGCTCCCGCACCGGCGGCACCCGGCTTCCGGGTGGGAACGTGCCGTTCAGCAGCGCCAGTTCCAGTTGTTCCACCAACTGCACATAAACCGGGCGGCCACCCGTAATGTTCCATTCCATGGGCTGCTCCTTTCTGTATTATTGTATTAAGTTTCTAATACAATAATACACTATTTTTCCCCGTTGTCAAGAGGGGGGCAATAAAAAAGCGCCCGGCGCAGCCTGCTGCCGGGCGCCGGGACGCTTTGCCTTTGCCGCGCGGCAGCCCTTTGGGGCGGCTGCGGCAAAGTTTGCTGTTACATTATATAGTGATATAGTGCATGGGCCGCGGGATCACAGACGGTCCTCGACCCAGCCGAGGACGTAGTCGAACACTTCGTCCCGGTTGATCTCATTGTGCAGTTCGTGGCGGGCCCCTTCATAGATCTGGCAGGTCAGGTCGCGCACACCGGCATCCCCCAGCATGGCCCAGACCTTGCGCACACCGGCCCCGTAGTCCCCCACCGGGTCGGCATCACCCGCGATCAGCAGCACCGGAAGGTCCCGGTCGATGGCGTGCGCCCACTTTTTGGTGCTGACGTGGTTGAGGACCGTCAGCATCTCCCGGTAGGAGCCGGTCGTGAACGGGAAGGTACACAGCGGGTCGGCGTCGTAGGCGCGCACCACCGCTTCGTCCCGCGTGAGCCAGGCGTTGGGGGACGCAGCGCCGGGGATGCGCTTGCAATAGCCGCCCAGATTGAGCCTGACCAGCAGCGGCGAAACTTTGTCCGCGCCTTTCATGCGCGCCAGCAGCGCCGCCAGCACCTGCCCCGCCCGGTTGACGGCGCTCGGCCCCGCCGTGCCGGATAAGATCAGCCCCCGCAGGTTGTGGGGCCAACGCTCGGCATACCAGCGGGCGTAAAAGCTGCCCATGCTGTGGCCGTACAGGAACACCGGCAGGCCGGGGAACCGCTCCCGCAGGCAGCGGTTCATGGTGTGCAGGTCCTGCAGCAGATAGAAGCAACCGCCGGGGTCGCCGTAGTGGCCGTATTCGCCGGGGCGGGCGGTATCGCCGTGGCCCAGGTGGTCGTTGCCCGCCAGCGCCAGGCCGTGGGCCGCGTAAAATTCCGCCATGGGCTTGTAGCGGCGCACATATTCGCACATACCGTGGCTGAGCTGCAGCACAGCGCGCACCGGGACGTCCGGCCGGGTATAGATCACCGCCGAAACGGTATGTTTGCCGTCCGAAGAAGGGTAACGCAGGGTTTCACAGCAAAGAGCTGCCATGGGGTGCCTCCTTTATCATTCGCCTTTGATCTTTTTCCAGTATTGGGCAAAGGCCTGTTCGTTCTTGTTTTCGCCGGGTTCGTAGTAGCGGCGGTCCCGGATGGCGTCGGGCAGGTATTGCTGCTGCGTCCAGTGGTTCGGGAAGTCGTGGGGGTACAGGTAGTTCTGCCCCTTGACCCGGGCGTCCGCCCCGTCGTAATGCTTGTTCTGGAGCTGGCGCGGGATCGGCCCCGTGCGGCCCGCCTGCACGTCGGCCATGGCGGTGTTGATGCCGTTGTAGGCCGAATTGGATTTGGGGGCCGTCGCCACCAGCACCACCGCGTCCGCCAGCGGGATGCGGGCTTCCGGCAGGCCCACGGCGTTGGCGATGTCCACCGCCGCTTTGACGATGGGGATGATCTGCGGCCAGGCAAGGCCCACGTCCTCACAGGCGCAGACCATCAGGCGGCGGCAGGCGCTGGGCAGGTCCCCGGCTTCCAGCAGGCGCGCCAGATAATGCAGCGCCGCGTCGGGGTCCGAGCCGCGCATGGATTTCTGGTAGGCCGAAACGATGTCGTAGTGGTCGTCCCCCAGTTTGTCGTACCGCATGGCCGTGCGCGCGGCCACCTGCTGCACCATCTCCAGCGTGACGGTGCGGCAGCCGTTTTCCACCGGGGCGGCCGTGACCGCAAATTCCAGGTTGCCCAGGGCCTTGCGCATATCGCCGCCCGCGCTCTGGGCCAGATAGTCCAGCGCGTCGTCGGGCATCAGGATGGGCGTTTCTTCCTCGGCGCCCAGGCGCGCCACGGCGTTCTGCACCCCCTGCCGGATATCCTTTGCCGTGAGGGACTTGAACTCAAACACCGTGCAGCGGGACAGCAGCGCGTTGTACACATAAAAGTAGGGGTTCTCCGTCGTGGAGGCGATCAGCGTGACGGTGCCCTGCTCCACACATTCCAGCAGGCTTTGCTGCTGGCGCTTGTTGAAATACTGGATCTCGTCCAGGTACAGCAGGATGCCGCCGGACGCCCCCAGCGTGCCGATGTCCGCCAGGACCGACTTGATGTCGCTGGTGGAGGCGGTGGTGCCGTTGAGTTTGTGCAGCTGCATACCGCTGCCCGACGCGATGATGCTGGCCACCGTGGTCTTGCCGACGCCGGAGGGGCCGTAAAAGATCATATTGGGGATATGCCCGCTTTCGATGGTGCGGCGGAACACCTGGTTCTTGCCCAGCAAGTGCTGCTGGCCGCAGACTTCCTCCAGCGTGCGCGGCCGCAGCCGCTGTGCCAACGGTTCCATAAAATTTCCTTCCTTATTGATGCCTGCCGGGGCGCCCCGCGGGCCGCCCGGCGTGCCGATAGATTTCTTCCTCTTGATTATAGAGTATCGCCGTGGTAGAATCAAGAGAAAGAACCTGTATGTCATAGAAATGACATGCCGCCATCAGGGCGGACCATCCTGTGACAGTCTTGAAGTGGAAACGGAGCGAATGCTGTGACAAAAAAAGAACTTGCGCAGATCTGCATCGACCGGCTGAAGGCCGAATACCCGCTGGCCGAATGCACGCTGGATTATGAACACGCCTGGCAACTGCTGGTGGAAGTCCGCCTGGCGGCCCAGTGCACAGACGCCCGCGTCAATGTTGTGGTACAAGAACTGTTTGCCCGCTATCCCAGCGTGGAGGCCCTGGCCGCCGCCACGCCGGAGGAGATCGAAGCCATCGTAAAACCGTGCGGGCTGGGCCGCAGCAAGGCGCGGGATATTTCTGCCTGTATGCGCAAGCTGCGGGACGAGTACGGCGGCCGGGTGCCCGACGATTTTGACGCGCTGCTGGGCCTGCCCGGCGTGGGGCGCAAGAGCGCCAACCTTATTATGGGGGATGTGTTCGGCAAACCGGCCATCGTCACCGACACCCACTGCATCCGGCTGTGCAACCGCATCGGCCTGGTGGACGGCATCAAGGAGCCCGCCAAGGTGGAACGCGAACTGTGGAAGATCATCCCGCCGGAGGAAGGCAGCGACTTCTGCCACCGGCTGGTCCACCACGGCCGCGCCGTATGCACGGCCCGCACCACGCCTTTCTGCGACCGCTGCTGCCTGGCGGACGTATGCCGCGCCCGAAAGGAATTTGCGCATGAAAAAGGTGAATGAACCCCTGCTGGGCGGCGAACTGCGCAGCCAGCAGACGGCCGAACGCCTGATCCGCGAACTGCGCGGCGGGCTGTACGCCGGGGCCGGGCAGCTTCCCAGCGAGGTGGAACTTTCCGCCGCGCTGGGGGTGAGCCGGACCGTGGTGCGCGACGCCCTGAGCCTGTTGGAACGGGCCGGGCTGCTGGAACGGGTGCGGGGCATCGGCACGCTGGTGAACCGCGATGTGCTGGGGGCGGAAAACCGCCTGGACCAGAAGGTGGAATTTTACCGCATGATCCGGGATGCCGGGCGCGAACCCCACAGCGACCACCTGATGGTCACGCGGGAGACCGCCACCCCCGCCCAGGCCGAACGCCTGGGCCTGCCCGCCGGGGAGGAACACACCCTTGTGTTTGTGCGGCGGCGCGTGCTGGCCGACGATGTGCCGGTGCTGTATTCCACCGACGTGCTGCCGCTGGCGCTGTTCGGCGGGCAACGGCTGGATACGGTCGATTTTTCCCGGCCGGTCTTTTCCATCGTGGAGGAAGTCTGCCACGTCAAGGTGACGAAAACCCTCGCCCACATGCGGGCGGTGACGGGCAGCCCGTCCACCCGCCGCCTGCTGGGCCTGCGCCCGGACCAGGCATTGATGCAGTTGGACGAGACCTGCTACTCCCGCCTGTGCAGGCCGGTACTGTGCTGCCGGACCTGCTACACGGACTTTTTTGATTTTGCTATCGTGCGCAAGCTGTTATGATAGAAGCCTACCAAAAGAAAGGGAATGTATATGAGACATCTGATCGACCCGGCGGACTTTACGCTGGAAGAGACCCTGCGCCTGATGGATCTGGCCGACCACATCCACGACGACCCCGCCGCCTACAAGGACGTGGCGACCCGCAAGCGCCTGGCAACGCTGTTCTATGAGCCCAGCACCCGCACCCGCCTTTCCTTTGAAGCGGCCATGCTGAACCTGGGCGGGCAGGTGCTGGGCTTCCCCGACGCGGGCGTTTCCAGCGCCAGCAAGGGTGAGACCGTTGCCGATACCATCCGCATCATCAGCTGCTATGCCGACATTGCCGCCATGCGCCACCCCAAAGAGGGCGCGCCCCTGCGGGCGGCCCGCTACAGCCGCATCCCGGTCATCAACGCGGGCGACGGCGGCCACAGTCACCCCACCCAGACCCTGCTGGACATGATGACCATCCGCCGCCGCAAGGGCCGCCTGGATCACCTGACCATCGGTTTCTGTGGCGACCTGAAATTCGGCCGCACGGTACACAGCCTGATCAAGAGTCTGTCCCGCCTGCCGGGCATGCGGTTCGTGCTGATCTCGCCGGAGGAGCTGCGGGTGCCCGACTACATCATCAGCGAAGTGCTGACCCCCAACGGCATTGACTATGTGGAGACTCGCAGCCTGGAGGACGCGCTGCCGGAGCTGGACATCCTGTACATGACCCGCGTACAGCGGGAGCGTTTCTTCAACGAAGAAGACTACATCCGCCTGAAAAACAGCTATGTGCTGACCCGTGACAAGCTGGCGCTGGCCCCCGCCGACATGGCGGTGCTGCACCCGCTGCCCCGCGTCAACGAGATCACGCTGGACGTGGACGACGACCCCCGCGCCGCCTATTTTGAGCAGGCGCAGAACGGCGTTTATATGCGGATGGCCCTTATCATGACACTGCTGGGTCTGGCGGACCCCAAAACCGGGGAGGTTGCTTTTGATGTTAACGGTTGACGAGATTTTGAACGGCGTGGTCATCGACCACATTACCGCGGGCACCGGCCTGGCCCTGTACCACATGATGGAACTGGAAAAGCTGCACGACGCCAGCGTGGCCCTGCTGCAGAACGTGCGCAGCCAGAAGAGCGGCAAGAAGGACATCATCAAGATCGAAGGCGATGTCAGCAGCCTGAGCTTTGACATTCTGGGGTATCTGGACCCCCGGATCACCATTTCGGTCATCGAGAACGGGCATATCGTGCAGAAGATCCGCCCCAAGCAGCCCGAACGGCTGGTGAACGTGATCAAATGCACCAATCCCCGCTGTGTGACTTCCATTGAAGAAGGCTGCGACCACATTTTCACCCTGACCCCCAGCGGCCGCTACCGCTGCATTTACTGTGAGCAGGAATTCCGCGTAAAACCGTGACCTTGCCCTTATAACGGACGAAGCCCCCGGCCTGGCCGGGGGCTTTTTGTGCGCACGATTACAATACTGTGTTATTTGTTACAACACCGGCGGGTACGCCCGTTTCATCGGGATTCCGCACGCGGGGTACGGGCGATCACGGCCATATCCGGCGCGTTGGGGGCTGCTTTTGTCGCCGCGCGTGGGGCGCGGGCCACGGTGGCCGCGTAGAACCCGGCGCCGGGCGCTTCTTCTGTCAGGATCAGTTCCCCGCTTTCGATAAAGTGCCGGACCCGCCCGGCGATAAAGTCGTCGCCGGTGGGGATTTTCTGCCGCCCCAGCGCCCTGCCGATCAGATCGGCCACCCCGCAGGAATCCGCGGGGAATTCCGCGCGGATCTTTTCGTCGTAGTAGTCAAGACCGGCGCTGACGACCTTTCCCTGCTCCACCACCCGCAGGGGCGCGTTTTCCGCTTTCAGCCGCCGCCAGCGTTCGGCCAGTTGCGCCACCTCACCGGCGGGCAGCACCCGTTCCCGGTCCAGGAGGGTCCCCAGCCGCTGGTATTCTACCTCGGCCCAACTGCGGCATTCCTCTATGTGGCTGCATGACCGGGCGATCTCCTGCGTCAGCTCCATAATATGGAATTCGGTTCCCCTGCCGTCCAGCAGATTCGCCAGGAACAGCAGGCCGCAGCGGCTGTCCGGCAGATCATCCAGCCAGACGCGGACGGCTGCCGGGGGCGGGTCCAGCTTTTGCAGGTCGGCCATGCAGGCGTCCCAAAATTCATCGACAGCGGCAAGCGGGGTACTCTCCCCATAGCGGTCCATCGTAAGCATCTGCCGCAGGCAGTCTTTGCGCGGGCAGCCCTCCGGGCGCAGGGGCGACTGGATGTCCCCCTGCGACAAGCCGAAGGAAATTCCCACCAGATCCTCCCGGCTGCCGCCCAGCGGCACCGCGATCTTTTGCAGTTCGGTTTCCCGTTTTTGGAATTCGCGCTGCGCCTTCTGCTTGACCCAAAAGCCGCGCAGCCCTTTTTGATCGGTGATGACGGCGAACGCGCCGCCGATCACAGGCTGGTCGCAGTGCTGCGCCATTGCCAGCACGCCTTTGGCCGAATCGCTGAAGCAGACTTCCAACATTTTTATTCCCGCCTTTCCCGTTCTTGTCTATAGAGGGCATCGCCCCTATAGAGGTCCCAACGAATCTTGTGTAAAACGGCAACATGGATGGAACTGTCCCCGTCATCGGGTGGCAAATGTAACGGTCCACAGTTCCCTTCCGAAAATAAAAAGTGCGGCCACCGAAGCAGCCGCACAAAAAATGCAACCCCCGGCAGTCGCCAAACCAACTCTGTGGAATGGGAAAACTCCCGTACCTACAGAACCGGAACTTGCATTTTTATCAAATTCTGGTTGCAGGCACAGAAAAAAATTACAGTTATCCCGTAAAAAATCCCACTTCCACATCATTCAGTTGGTTTGGCATACTTATTATATCATTTCCAGACAGAAAAAGATAGAGATTTTCAAAATATTTCTTTCCGGCTCTTTTCCGTCCATAAAAGGTTTTCGTCATTTTAGACAGTAATGTTACGTTTTATTCAAAATTTATAATTGATTTGTCAAGCGGCACCGCGTATAATAGGGGTATTGAAGCATCCACCACAAACGGAGGAAACAACGCTATGATACGACTTTCCATCGAGACCCCGGACCGCGCCCAGCAGGTGGTACAGGACCTCTGCCGCGATATGGGGCACCGCATCGCCGCCAACCCGCCGGGGCTTTGCCCGGTGGACCTGGCGCTCAACTTCCTGCGGCTGTGCCATGCGCAGACCTGCGGCAAATGTGTACCCTGCCGCATCGGGCTTTCGCAGTTGGAGACCCTGATCCAGAACGTGCTGGACCAGAACGCCGACGAGAGCACCATCGACCTGATCGAACAGACGGCCGCCGCCATCGTGGATTCCGCCGACTGTGCCATCGGGTATGAGGCCGCCGCCATGGTCCTGCAGGGCGTGCGGGGCTTCCGCGAGGATTACCAGGAACACGCCCGCTACGGGCGGTGCATCTGTTCGCTGAAGCAGCCGGTGCCCTGCGTGACCGTCTGCCCGGCGCACGTGGACATTCCCGGCTACATCGCGCTGGTCCGCGAAGGGCAGTTTGACGACGCCCTGGACCTGATCCGCAAGGACAACCCCTTCCCCCATTCCTGCGCCTATGTATGCGAACACCCCTGCGAACGCCAGTGCCGCCGCCGTCTGGTGGACGACGCTGTGAACATCTGCGGGCTCAAACGCTTTGCCGCCGACCATGCGGGCAGCCCGAAGCCCCCGGCCCCGGCCGAAGCCACCGGCAAGCGGGTGGCTGTCATCGGCGGCGGCCCCAGCGGCCTGACCGCCGCCTACTACCTGCGGCTGATGGGCCACACCATCACGGTATTTGAACAGCGGGAAAAGCTGGGCGGCATGCTGCGCTACGGCATTCCCGACTACCGCCTGCCCCCGGACGTGCTGCAGCGCGACCTGGATTACATTTTGGCGACCGGCATCGAAGTGCATACCGGCGTCTGCGTAGGGCGGGACATCCAGTTGGACCAGCTCCAAAAGGAATATGACGCCCTGTACATCGCCATCGGCGCCCATGCGGACAAGAAGCTGGGGCTGGAAGGCGAGGACAGCAAGAACGTGCTTTCGGCCGTGGAGTTCCTGCGCAACTGCGGCGAGGGCAACGCCCCCGACTTTACCGGCAAACGGGTCGTGGTCATCGGCGGCGGCAACGTGAGCATGGACGCCACCCGCACCTCCATCCGCCTGGGGGCCGAGAGCGTCACCTGCGTCTACCGCCGCCGGGTGGACGACATGACCGCCCTGCCCGAAGAGATCGAGGACGCCCTGGCCGAAGGCTGCCAGATCCTGCCCCTGCAGGCCCCCGCCCGCATCGAAGCCAACGAAAACGGCGAAGTCTGCGCCCTGTGGACTCGCCCGCAGATCATCGGCGGGTATGGCCGCGACGGCCGCCCGGCCCCGCGCAATGCCGCCGAGCGGGAATTCCGTATTCCGGCGGATTACATCATCATTGCCATCGGGCAGCGTATCGAGTCCGACCAGTTTGAAAAGGGCGGCATCGGTACCAGCCACGGCGCTTTGAAAGCGGACCTGTCCGGCTACGTGCCCGGCACCCCCAACGTGTTCGCGGGCGGCGACGCCGTGACCGGCCCCGCCACCGTGATCCGCGCTGTGGCCGCGGGCAAGGTCAGCGCCGCCAACATCGACAGCTTCCTGGGGTATTCCCATACCATCGGCACCAGCGTCAAGATCCCGCCGGCCAAGCTGTCCAATATGCCGCCCTGCGGGCGCATCCAGCTCAAGAGCCGCAACCCAATGGAAGCCCGGCAGGATTTCCAGTTGGCAAGCTGCGGCATGACCGAGGAGGAAGCCATGCAGGAAGCCGGGCGCTGCCTGCGGTGCGACCACTTCGGCTACGGCATCTTTAAGGGAGGGAGGACGACCCAATGGTAAACATCACGGTGAACGGCATCGCCGTACAGGTGCCTGAGGGCACCACGATCCTGAACGCCGCCAAAGCCGCCGGGGTCGATATTCCCCATCTGTGCTATCTCAAGGACCTGAACGAGATCGGCGCCTGCCGCGTCTGCTGCGTGGAGGTGGGGGGCGAACGCAACCTGGTGCCCAGCTGCAACAACCCTGTGTTTGAGGGAATGTCCATCCGCACCAACACCGACCGCGTGCGCCGGACCCGGCGCATCAACGTGGAACTGATCCTGAGCCAGCACGACTGCCACTGTGCCACCTGCCTGCGCAGCGGCAACTGCCACCTGCAAAGCGTCGCCAACGACCTGGGCATTCTGGAAAACCCCTACCCTGCCGACCTGGCGACCGGCGCGCGCGCCCTGTGGCCGAAGGACTTCCCGCTGTACCGCGACACCAACAAGTGCATCAAATGTATGCGCTGCATCCAGGTATGCGACAAGATCCAGGGCGTGCATGTGTGGGACCTTTCGGGCACCGGCAGCCGCACCCGCGTGGACGTGAGCGGCACCCGCCGCATCAAAGAGAGCGACTGCGCGCTCTGCGGCCAGTGCATCACCCACTGCCCCACCGGCGCGCTGCGGGAACGCAACGATACCCAGCGGGCCTTTGACGCCATCGCGGACCCGGACAAGATCACCGTGGTGCAGATCGCCCCCGCGGTGCGCACCGCCTGGGGCGAAAACCTGGGCCTTGCGCCGGAACAGGCCACCGTACACCGCATGGCCGCCGCGCTGCGCCGCCTGGGCTTTGACTATGTGTTCGACACTTCGTTCAGCGCCGACCTGACGATCATGGAGGAAGGCACCGAGTTTTTGCGCCGCTACCAGGCGGGCGAAACGAAGGACCTGCCCATGTTCACGAGCTGCTGCCCCGGCTGGGTGCGTTACCTCAAGAGCCACTATCCCCAGTGGACCGACCGGCTCTCCACCGCCAAGAGCCCCCAGCAGATGTTCGGCGCGGTGACCAAGAATTACTTTGCCAAACAGTTGGGCGTTTCGCCTGACAAGCTGTTCTGCGTTTCCATCATGCCCTGCATCGCCAAAAAGCAGGAGTGCGACCTGCCCACCATGCACACGGCGGCCGGGCGCGATGTGGACCTGGTGCTGACGACGCGTGAACTGGTGCGCATGATCCGCGCCGAGAACCTGCACCCCGAAACGCTGCCTGAGGAAGGCTTCGACTCCCCGCTTGGCACCTACAGCGGCGCAGGCGTGATCTTCGGCGCGACCGGCGGCGTGATGGAAGCGGCGCTGCGCACCGCCTACTATCTGGTCAACAAGAAAGCGCCCCAGCCCGACGCTTTCCGGGATGTGCGCGGCGACGCCACCGGCGCGCAGGGCTGGACCGAGGCCACCTTTGATTTGGGCGGCGCTACCGTGCGCACGGCGGTCGTGAGCGGGCTGGGCAACACCCACCGCCTGATGGAAGCCATCGCTGCCGGGAAAGTCCATTACGACTTTGTGGAAGTCATGGCCTGCCCGGGCGGCTGTGCGGGCGGCGGCGGCCAGCCCCAGAACCGCGACGACGAGGAGCGCGCCGCCGAGCGCGGCAAGCGCCTGTATGCGCTGGATAAGTGCAGCATGATGCGCTTCAGCCACGAGAACCCCGAAGTCCAGACCCTCTACCGGGAAGCCCTGGGCGAACCCGGCAGCGAACTGGCCGAGGAGTGGCTGCACACCGACCACCACGGCTGGGAGATGCCCCGATAAAACACAAGTGAAGGCATTGCTTGTTCTGTAGCTGCCCTTTTGGAATTGCCCTTAAAAGTCGTATAGTAAAATGATCACAAAAAGGGGTACCACCTGTTCTTTGCAGGTGATACCCCTTTTACTTATCCCAAAAACTTACGACGCCTGAGAAACTTCTGCCTGTGTACTTTCGTCATTTGCCGGCGCTTCTTCCTCAAAATAAGAGGCAGGAAGCGGTGTATACCCCGGCACAGGATTCACTAAACCAACGATCATTCCACTCACTTCGTAATAGTTCAGGTCATACTCTGCACAGGCTGCTTTATCGTTTACAGAGAAAATATACAGGTTATTTTCGCTTAGCGTTTCAAATGCCGCCTTTCTATCTTCCTCGATCAATTCGTCCATAGAGCGGGCAAAATAGAACGTATTCACGGTCTTATCGTTGTCCAAAGCCCAATCTGTGACCGAAGGCCACAGGTTTTCATCTCTATCCCAGCGGTAGTAAACAACGTGCTGAATCTCATCGTCCTTGCCAACCGTATCCCAGAACGCTTCTCCATCCGAAAGCGATGTGCTGGTTACCTTTGGGGAAAATTGCTCGTGGCGGCTGTCCAACTGTCTATGAATATCATAAAATTGGAGGGCGGCAACAAAACATATTGTCACGATCGCAAGGCGCTTGCCGCACTGCTTGAACAGCACAATGCAAGAAACAAGCAGCAACAAGTAGGACGATATCCATACAAACCGCCCCGTTGCTCTAAAAATAGCCCATATATTAAGGATAAATTCCGGAAGGGGCAGTTCGATCAGCGTTTGCTCCCCAAACATAATTTTGGGCGACAGCGCAAAAACGAAAGCCGCAAGGAAAACCAACAACATCGGCATCCAAATTTTCCAATGGCGTTTGGTTTCCTTGAACAGATCCACCTGGCCAAGCAGCAGCAATGCACAAAAGAACAGTAAAAAGATACCGCCCGCACCCAGATACCCGTTTCCTTCCCATTGCGCGTAACCGCAAGGTAATTCCTGATAAATCACTGACCACTGATGGGAATTAAAAAACGCATTCAGGTTTGCACTGGTCACACCCAGCAACGTCATGTCCCCCGCAGACATACCGGAGGAAAATCCGCCCAAGATCCAAGTGATAAAGACTCCAGCACCCAAATATGCCGCCAAAATGGAGATGGCCCGTGTGATCTTTTTGTTCCGCAGAACATTCTGCAAACAAATTCCCAGCATGATAATGGTCACCATGCCAAAAAAGTACATATGGACAGCAACTGAGACTGCACCAATGCAAGCCGCAAACGCATAGATCTTCTTGTTGTCATCATAACGCGCAGGCGCGAACAAGGGTTCCAAAGCCCACAGAAGGATCCATTGCCCCGCCAGGGCGGTGTGTGAAAACATCCGTCTGATCATGAAGGGGGTATATACCAGCAATACGCTGCCGAATACGATGGCAACCTTATTGTCTGTAAAATGGCGCAAAATCCGGGCGGCCATAACACCTTGCAGAATAAAGCACAAAAGCCCCCATATGCCAAAGTACTGAAAATCGGCGGGTAATATGGGAGAAAGCAGTTTGAAGAAAACCGCGAAAAGCGGGATGGAATCTGTAAAAATGACTGAGGTCTGGTTGGGATACGCAAGGCAGTCTACCATTCCAATGGGGAACGTCCAGGCACTCTCCCTGTAGGCACGCCACCCCAGATAATGCTGCGTTGTGTCTCCGCCAGAAACGAGCCAGTCCGTATACGTTACATCCAGTACCCGTACACCATAAATAGAAAGAAAAATTGCAATGCATATAATGCCAATAATACCAAAGTAATTATTGGGTGATTTCGCCAATTTTGAAAGCGCCCGTTTCATACTTCCTCCTCATCATGATCACTTTGCTCGCTATACAGCCGCAGTTACAAACAAATCTATATTTATGATACACAATAACCACCCCTTGTCAAGTTGATTTCCAGGCTTTCGGCGCCTTATAATGCCTTTTCCTACTTTGCATCCTGTCCTGTAAAGCAAAAATAACACCATCGCCGGGGAATCCCGACGATGGTGGGCGGAAGGGGGGATTATTCAGATGCTTTTGTGTTTATTAGACCTCAATAATTGTGATGAAAGATCGAAGAAGCATTTTTTATATCGCAAAATACTTGGTTTTATTAAATTCATTGCATTTTCATACACAGGCGGCCAGATCGTTTTCGACCAGTACGATGCGGCCGTCGGAGGCGGCGTCGGCTGTGTAGACGACGCCGGGGTGGGCAGTGCCGGCGGCGATGCGGTCCGCCAGCGCCTGTTCCACTGCCCGGCTGACCGTGCGGCGCAGTTCCCGCGCGCCGTAGGGCGGCGTTTTGTCCCCCGCCAGGATGCGCGCCGCCGCGGCGGTGTGCCGCAGCGTGTAGCCCTGCCGGGCGGCCCGTTCCTCCAATTCGGTGAGCAGCCGGTCCGCGATGGCGGCCAACTGCTCCGGGCCCAGCGGGTCGAAAAGCACCGTTTCATCCAGGCGGCCCAGCAATTCCGGCCGGAAGAACGCCTTGGCTTCCTGCATGGCCTGGCGGCCGCGGCGTTCGTCCTCCCGGTCGGCTGCGCCGAATCCCAAAAGGCCGGTCTGGCCGCTGAGGCACCGCGCCCCCAGGTTGGACGTGAGCAGGATGATGGTGTTGGAAAAATCCGCCTTGCGCCCCTGGGCGTCGGTCAGGCTGCCGTCCTCCAAAATTTGCAGCAGCAGGTTCTGGATGTCGCCGTGGGCCTTTTCGATCTCATCAAACAGTACGACGCTGTAGGGGCGGCGGCGCACCGCTTCGGTCAACTGGCCGCCCTCGTCGTGGCCCACATAGCCCGGAGGCGCGCCCAGCAGCCGCGCCACCGTATGCCGTTCCATATATTCCGACATATCGAAGCGAAGCAATGCTTTTTCGCTGCCGAACCAGCACTTTGCCAGCGTGCGGGCCAACTGGGTCTTGCCCACGCCGGTGGGGCCTAAAAACAGCATGGCGCCGATGGGCCGCCCGCTCTCCCGCAAGCCGGTACGGCTGCGGCGGATGGCAGCCGCCACCGCGGCCACCGCCCGCGGCTGGCCCACCACCTCTGCCGCCAGGCGGCTTTCCAGATGGGCCAGGCGTTCCCGCTCGGCTTCGCCCACCCGCTCGGCGGGCACACCGCTGGCTTTGCTGACGACCCGCGCAATATCCGCCGGGGTCAGCGTGCGCTGCTGCGCCGTGCCGCTTTCGGGCACGATGCGGGCCGCGGCCGCCGCTTCGTCCAGCAGGTCGATGGCCTTATCCGGCAGGCAGCGCCCCGGCAGATAGCGCACGCTCAGTTCCACCGCGGCGTGGATCGCTTCGGGCGGGATGGTGACGCTGTGGTAGCGTTCATACCGGGGCATCAGCCCGCGCAGGATCGTTTCGGCGTCGGCCGGGGCGGGTTCCTCCACCATCACCTTGCCGAAGCGGCGTTCCAGCGCCGAATCTTTCTGGATCGTGCGGCGGTATTCCTCGGTGGTGGTCGCGCCGATCAGCTGGATCTCGCCGCGGGCCAGCATGGGTTTCAGGATGCTGGCGGCGTCGATGGCGCCTTCCGCCGCACCGGCCCCGGCAATGACGTGGATCTCGTCAATAAACAGGATGGTGCTGCCGTCCCGGTAGAGTTCTTCCAGCAGGTTCTTGAACCGTTCCTCAAAATCGCCGCGATATTTGGTGCCGGCCACCATCGACGCCATATCCAGCGCCAGCAGCCGCTTGTTGCGCAAAAACGGCGTGATCTGCCCGGTGGCGATCCGCTGGGCCAGTGCTTCGGCCAGGGCGCTTTTGCCCACGCCCGGCTCCCCCAGCAGGCAGGGGTTGTTCTTCTGGCGGCGGCAGAGGATCTCGATCATGCGGTCGAGTTCCTCTTCCCGGCAAAGCACCGGGTCCAATCGCCCTTCCTGCGCCAGCCGGGTCAGGTCCCGGCCATATTTTTCGCTGGGCTTTCCCCCGCGTGTGGCCGCCATCCGCGGCTGGGCGGGCAGCACCATCTGGCCGGAGATCTGCCGGCATTCCCGCGCCGCCTGGGGCACCTCGATGCCCAGCGCCGCCACCCACAGGCTGGCCGTGCAGGCGGTGTCCTCCAGCATGGCGCAGAGCAGGTGTTCGTTTTCCGCCCGCGCATTCCCGGCCGCATGGGCCCCCAGCACGGCAAATTCCATCGCCTTCCGGGTCTCTGCCGCCAGCGGGCTTTTCTGCCAGAAAGGCAGCCGCGCCCCTTCCCCGCGCGCCGGAACGCAGGCGCGCAGCGCCGTTTCCGTCACGCGCTTGCGCCGCAGAAAATCCGCCGCCGGGCCGCGCGCCGTGCGCAGCATCGCCAGCAGCAGGTGGCCGGTATCGGTCTCGGCGCAGCCCTGACGCCCCGCCAGGCGTACCGCCGCGCGCAGTGTGCGGGCGGCCCCGCCGGAAAATCCTTTATAATGATACAACAGCATCCCAATGCCTCCTCCATGGTCATATAGCAAGTATAGGCGAAGCCGGGGCAAATAATCCTCGAATCCGGGCTGATTCTGCCATGACAAACCGCACAGACTATGGTATACTGTAAAATATCGTGTAAAGCGTCGAGTAAACGAGGTGATTGTGACCTATGCGAAAGCTGTTGCGCTATATCAAGGGCTACGAACTGCAGGCCGTGCTGGCGCCCCTGTTCAAAATGCTGGAAGCCTGCTTTGAACTGTTCGTGCCCCTTGTGGTGGCCGACATCATCGACACCGGCATCAAAAATGCCGACACCGTCTTTATCTGGCAACGCTGCGGCCTGTTGGTGCTGCTGGCGGTGGTGGGCATGGCATGCAGCCTGACCGCGCAGTATTTTTCCGCGCGGGCGGCGCTGGGCTTCGGCACAGCACTGCGGCGGGACCTGTTCCACCACATCAACACGTTAAGCTACAGCGAACTGGACGGCATCGGCACGCCGACGCTGGTCACCCGCATGACCAGCGACATCAACCAGGTGCAGAACGGCTTGAACCTGACGCTGCGCTTGCTGATGCGCTGCCCTTTCATCGTGCTGGGGGCACTCATCATGGCGTTCACCATCAGTCCCCGGCTGACGCTGCTGTTCCTGCTGGCCACCGCGGTGATCTCGCTGATCGTCTGGTGCATCATGCGCGCCACGCTGCCGGTCTACCGGCAGGCCCAGACCGGGCTGGAGCGCGTCACCCTGCTGACGCGGGAGAACTACGTGGGCGCCCGCGTGGTCCGCGCCTTTGCCCGGCAGGCCCAGGAACTGGACGACTTTGTGCAGACCAACGATAAGCTGAAAGCCGCCCAATGGCGGGCGGGGCGTATTTCGGCCCTGATGAATCCGCTGACCTATCTGGTCGTGAACCTGACGGTCATCGCGCTGCTGCTGATGGGCGGGCGCGAAGTTTCGGTGGGGAATCTGACGCAGGGTGAAGTGATCGCGCTGATCAACTACATGAGTCAGATCCTCATCAACCTGCTGCGCATCGCGGACCTGGTGGTCTCGGTCACCCGCGCGCTGGCAAGCGGCCTGCGCGTCAGCGAAATTTTGAACACCCCCACCACGATGGCGGACCCCGCCGCCGCAGCGCTGGCCCCCGTTCCGGGCAGCCCGGCCGTGGAGTTCGGGCGCGTGACCTTCACCTACCGGGGCGCAGGCGGCCCCAGCCTGACCGACATCAGCTTCGCCGCCCGCCCCGGCGAGACCGTGGGCGTCATCGGCGGCACCGGCAGCGGCAAAACAACGCTGATCGACCTGATTGCCCGCTTCTACGACGCCGATACCGGCACGGTGCGGCTGTTCGGCCATGACGCCAAAGACTACGGCTTCAGCCAACTGCGGAAGCTGGTCGGGATCGTTCCCCAGCAGGCCGTGCTGTTCACCGGCACCATCCGCGACAATATGCAGTGGGCCGCCCCCAACGCCACTGATGAAGAGATCTGGGAGGCGCTGGAGATCGCCCAGGCCGCCGACTTTGTGCGCGGCAAGCCCGGCATGCTGGACGCCCGCGTGGAGACCGCCGGGCGCAACTTCTCTGGCGGGCAGCGCCAGCGGCTGACGATCGCGCGGGCGCTGGTCCCGAAGCCCAAAATACTGATTTTGGACGACAGCGCCTCGGCGCTGGACTTTGCCACCGACGCCGCCCTGCGTGCCGCTTTGAAGGAAAAGACCCGCGGCATGACGGTGTTCATCGTTTCCCAGCGGGCGGCCAGCGTACAGCGCGCCGACCACATTCTGGTGCTGGACGACGGGCTGCTGGCGGGCGACGCCCCTCACACCGACCTGCTGCGCAACTGCCCGGTCTACCGGGATATCTGCCTGAGCCAGTTCAGCAAGGAGGAGGTGGCCAAGACCCTATGAGCAAAGCATCTTCCCACAAGCGGCTGGACCGCTCCACCATCCGGCGGGTATTGGCGCTGATCCGCCCCTACGCCGGGCTGGTCGTTCTGACGCTGATCCTGGCGGTCATCACAGTCGCCACCACGCTGCTGGCGCCGGTCATCTCCGGCCGGGCCGTCGACCTGATCATAGGTCCCGGTCAGGTGGATTTTGCCGGGCTGGGCAAGCTGGCCGTCGCGCTGGCGGCGACGATCCTCTGCACCTCTGTCGCCCAATGGCTGATGAACGTCATCAACAACCGCATCACTTTCCAGGTCGTGCGCGACATCCGGGTGCGCGCCTTTGAACATTTGCAGGCCCTTCCGCTCAAATATATGGACGCCCACCGGCCCGGCGACGCCATCAGCCGCATCACCACCGACGTGGAACAGTTCAGCGACGGCCTGCTGATGGGCTTCACCCAGCTTTTCACCGGCCTGTTGACGATCCTGGGCACCCTGTGTGTGATGTTGTATATCGACTGGCGCATCGCGCTGGTGGTCGTGGCGCTGACGCCCCTTTCCATCTTCGTGGCGCGCTTTATCGCCACCCACACCTACGCCATGTTCAAGGTCCAGAGCGAGACCCGCGCCGAGATGACGGGCCTTGTGGAAGAACTGGTGGGCAACGCCCATCTGGTCCGCGCCTTCGGCTACGAGGACCGCGCCGAAGCCCGTTTTGAGCGCGTCAACCTGGACCTGCAGAAGTGCGGTGTGCGCGCGGTCTTTTTCTCCTCCCTCACCAACCCCTGCACCCGCTTCGTCAACTCGCTGGTGTATGCGGCGGTGGGCATTCTGGGCGCGTTCACCGCCATCGCCGGCAGGCTGACCGTGGGCGAACTCACGGTGTTCTTGAACTACGCCAACCAGTATACCAAGCCGTTCAACGATATATCCGGCGTGATGACCGAATTGCAGAACGCCCTCGCCTGTGCGCAGCGCGTGTTTGACCTGATCGACGAACCGCCCATCCAGCCCGACGCCCCCGACGCGGTGGAACTGCCGATGGGCGCCGGCAGCGTGGAATTTGAACACGTGAAGTTCCGCTATCTGCCGGACGTGCCGCTGATCGAGGATATGAACCTGCGGGTCTGGCCCGGCCAGCGCATCGCCCTGGTAGGCCCCACTGGCTGCGGCAAGACCACGCTGGTCAACCTGCTGATGCGCTTTTACGAGATCAACGGCGGCAGCCTGAAAGTGGACGGCCATCCCATCCAGACCGTCACCCGCGACAGCCTGCGCGCCAACCTGGGCATGGTCTTGCAGGAGACCTGGCTCAAATCCGGCACCATTGCCGAGAACATCGCCTACGGCAAGCCGGACGCCACCCGCGAGGAGATCATCGACGCGGCCAAGCGCGCCCGCGCCCACAGCTTTATCTGCCGTATGCCCAACGGTTACGACACCGTGGTGGCCGAGGACGGCGGCAACATCAGCCAGGGGCAGCGGCAGCTTCTGTGCATTGCCCGCGTGATGCTGCGCCGCCCGCCGATCCTGATTTTGGACGAAGCCACTTCCAGCATCGACACCCGCACCGAAGTGCTGGTGCAGGATGCTTTTGAGGAACTGATGAAAGGCCGGACGAGTTTTATCGTAGCGCACCGGCTTTCCACCATCAAAAACGCCGACCAGATCCTTGTGATGAAGGACGGCAACATTATCGAACGCGGCACCCATGAAACGCTGCTGGCCCGGGGTGGGTTCTACAAGCGCTTGTATGAGAGCCAGTTTGCCAAAGCATAAATTTTCTATTTCACGGTAAAGGAGTGTATCTGCTATGAGTTCTGTCATGATTCCCGACCACTACAAAAGCCTGCTGGGGCTGTACGACACCCAGAAGGCCATCGGCCTGATCAAAACCATTTTTCAGGAAAAACTTTGTCTGGCGCTGCACCTCAAGCGCGTGACCGCCCCGCTGTTTGTCTACCACGGCAGCGGCCTGAACGACGACCTGAACGGCGTGGAACGCCCGGTAGGCTTTGATGTGCCCTGCCTGGACGGCCATGCCGAGATCGTGCACAGCCTGGCCAAGTGGAAACGCTATGCGCTGTACAAGTACGGCTTCCGCCCCGGCCAGGGCCTTGTGACCGATATGAACGCGGTGCGCCGGGACGAATCGCTGGACAACCTACACAGCATCTATGTGGACCAGTGGGACTGGGAGCGGGTCATCACCGCCCGCCAGCGCAACATGGATTTTTTGAAGGATACCGTGCGGGACATCGTAGACGCGGTGTGCGCCACTTCCGACGAACTGCGCTGGAAGTTCCCGGCGCTAAAAAAGATACGCCTGAGCCGCGATGTGGTTTTCATCACCACCCAGGAGTTGGAGGACGCCTACCCCGACCTGACGCCCAAAGAGCGCGAAAACGCCTTTGCCAAAAAGCACGGCACCATCTGCATTTTACAGATCGGCGGCAAACTGCGCAGCGGCAAGCCCCACGACGGCCGCGCGCCTGACTATGACGACTGGACGCTGAACTGCGACATCCTGTTCTGGCACAAGCCGCTGGGCTGCGCGCTGGAACTTTCGAGCATGGGCATCCGTGTGGATGCCGACGCCATGCGCCGCCAGTTGGCGGAGGCAGGCTGCCCTGAACGGGCGGAGCTGCCCTTCCACAAGATGCTGCTGGACGGCGCCCTGCCGCTGACCATGGGCGGCGGTATCGGCCAGAGCCGCCTGTGTATGCTGCTGCTGGGCAAGGTACATGTGGGCGAAGTACAGGTCAGCCTGTGGGACGATGAGACCGTACAGGCCTGCCGCGACGCCGGGATCGAGCTGCTGTAAACCGTCGGACGGTCGTTCCCCCTTAGACATACAAAAGCCCCGTTCCCCATACCGGGAACGGGGTTTTCGTGTGTCTGTGTGAATGCCAACTTTCCACTTTTGCAGCAAAAACGGTCAGTTTCACAAGCGTTACAAAAAGGAAGCGCCGCAGCATTGCGTTTTGCAATACTGCGGCGCTTATCAGTTGGAGCTGGTAACAGGAATCGAACCTGCAACCTGCTGATTACAAACCCGGAAACCTTGAATTTTATGCCCAATTTTTGAATCATAATATCAATATACCGTATTTTTTCCTTTTGTTCGTTGTCACAAAAATCCCTGTGTAGTAGTCAAAAAGTAGTCACCCCCACTCACGCAAACAGTTTGTACATCTGTTGCGCCATATAATCGCTGTACCCGGCGTTCTTCAAATTCCGCAGCGCGGCAGCCTTCTTCGTTCCCCGAATCGTATTCCCGTTGGCATCCTTCTTTCCCTGCGCCACAGCGATCAGCTCTTTTGCCATGATGTAGTTATACAGTGCTGCGTTGTCACCTCCTGCCAGTTCCTGCACTTCCTCTACCCAGTTGGACAGCTCAAAGTCCGACACGCTCGCTTTGGCCAGTTCCTCGGCGTATTTTTCCACATAAAGCACAAACCCGGCCTGTTCTTTCTGCGTGTAGTTTCCCATATAGGGTATCAACTCGTTCAGAATGTTGTAGGCCGTCTCCGTGCGTTTTTTAGCATACGCCACGTACTGTTTGCCGTCCAGTTCCACCTCCGTGTCTCCAACCTTGAAGGAATTTTCCACCCTGTCCGGCAGCACCTCTTTTCCCTGTGTTTCGCTCAGTGCCCGCAAATGCTCGTCCAGCTTTTTAGCGCCACTGTCCTGCAGCATATCTGCATAACGGGCTTCCTCCCCCGTCATCACATACAGGGCCGAAAGTTCCTCCTCCTGCTCTTTATCCCCTTTCACATCTTCATACAGCTGTAAATAGGTATCGTCCGCCCTCCCCTTCAGCTGTGCGTACAGGGTACGGGCCTCCGGCTCTGTATACCCCAGTTCGTCCTGGAGCCTGCCCACGGCTTTCACTTCGGCACTCCCGGTTATGGTTTTGCCGTTCTCGTCTTTGTCTCCCTCGGTCTGGCTCACGATCTGGCGTGCAGCGATCATGCCGCCCACGTTTCTCCCGCCGCTCAGGGTCTCTACAGTCTGCACCCAGCTTTCAATTTCATAGCCGGGGATCACCTGTTCCCGCGCCAGTTCCTGGGCGTACTCCTTTGCCATCTTCACATAGGCGGCCTGTTCCGCAGTGCTCGCTGTCTTTCCCTGTCCGTGCATATACTCGTTCAACAAGTTCACCGTGCTTTGCTGCACAGTCTTTGCATAGTCCAGGTAATCCGGTCCCTGCAAAACCACCTTGTGCTCCACACCGTCGCCGTCTGTGTAGCTGATCTCGTTGTCCAGGTGCTTCGGCAGCACCGCGGCGTTTTCCTTGCGGTTCCCGTCCGCATCGGTTGTCGCGCTGTTCTGCGCCAGCTTCTGCACCCATGCGTCCACGGCGGCTGCTTCGGGCGTCCCCAGCATTTCGCTGTAGGTTTCGCCCTGGTACAATGCCTTGAACTCGTCCTTGTTGCCGCCCGCAGCTTTCACCTGGTTGTACAGGTCGATGTAGCTGTAATCGTCCGGGGCACGGTTCAGGGTACGGTCCAGCCGCAGGGGGTCCTGCATGTCGGTCAGCATATCGTAGGCGCTCTTGGTATCCCTCAGTACGTTGCTCACCGGCAGCCCTGTCAGGCTCGATACCGCCGTTGCGATTTGGTAGCACAGCCGGTAGGGGCTTATGTCCCCTTTCAGGCCCTTGCTTATTGCGCCGACGGCGTCCACCAAATCGCCGAACAGTTCCATATCCTGCCGCGTTACGTCGTAGCCGTCCACCAGGGTCAGTATATCTTTTGCCAGGGGAATGTAGTTCAGCGGCATAACATTGCTGAGAAAGTTCTGCCACAGGTTTTCCAGGTAACGCTCGCCGTAGTCCTTGTCCCGGTCCTCGTCCTGCGTCACCCGCAGTGCGTCAACCAGGCTGGCCGCCGCGGCGGTGCCCAGTATCGAGATTACGCTCGTGGCCGCAACCCGTGCAAGGCGCCATTTTGCATCTTTCCCGCCGTGCGCCGCGTTCGTCAGTGCCTCGGCCAGCATATTGTAACTCTTGGTGGGTTCCGCAAAGAACGCGGTCGCCATCTTTACGGCCCCGTTCTGGTTCCGCATCAGCTGGCTGCGGTGTAGCACGCTGTCCACCACCTGTGTCTTGTCCACGATCTCGCTCAGTCGGTCTGCGCAGTATTGGTTGAACTTGTCCGTTCCGGCTTCCAGGCCTTTGGCCTTTGCTTCCGCCTCGCAGGCGTTCCATAGCGTGCCCCAAGTCACTTTGTCGCCCAGCTCCGCCGGTTTTGTTCCAAAATCCCGCAGCCGTTCCATGGTTCCTTTCTGTCCGGTAAGCACCTCCCGCATCGTCTGGCCTATGCTCGTTTCAAAGTATCCCCAGCTCTTCCACTTGGCAATGGCGCAGTGTTCCTCCGCCATCTTCATACCGTGGCGCAGTTTGGTCACATCGGCCGCCAGGGCCTGCATCAGGTACTTGGGGTTCATCACGGCCATGGCGCGCAGGTAAGAGGTCGGCTGCTGGATCACCACGCGCCAGTTTGCGCTTACCTTGGCGATCTTCCAGTTCTTCGTCACGGTCCCAACCAACCCCTCATAGCTGGTACTGCTCGCCCTGGCCGTCATACCGTTCACGTCCTGCATCAGGGTGGTAAAGAAATTCTTTCCCTTGCTGCCGTACAGCCGTTCGATCTGTTCCTTGGTGCTCACGTCGGTGCCGCTCTTCCAGTTGTACCACTTCATGGCGTCACTCAAAGGTATGCACCATGCGTTATAGGTCGCCATCTCGGCCACGTGGTCCGTCCAGGTGTTGAACGCATCCCCCACCAGTAGGCTGTTGTTTGCGTTTTTCTGTAATCCCTTGGTAAATCCGCTGTTTTTGACCGCCCAGAATCCCGGTTTTCCGCCGTCTGTCGCGTCGTTGGTTCTGTTCTGGTTGCTGTCGGTTTTGATGGGCCAGTAATGCCGCTCGGTAAACTTGTCCAGTCCGTACAGTTTCCGGCTCACCTCATTGCCCCAGCCTGCCGGGCCGTCCTGGGCGCTCAGGTACTCGCTCATTTTCCGGGCCATCTGTATTTGCTCGTTCGTCAGGCTGCCGGTGATCTCGGCCAGCTTTTCCGGCGTAAGGTTTATACGGTCGCTTGCTTTTTTGCCCTTGTCGTCCAGCAGCGTGATGCCGCCCTCCATCAAGTGCTCCCTTGCCTGGGGGCGCTGGCTCAGGTTGTACAGTTCCATGCGCTGGCCCACTGTCAGTTTGAGCTTTACCTCTTTTGTTTTTCCGCTGGTATCCGGCTTGGTGCGCACGGTAAAGGTCTGCGTTTCCGCTTTCTCCCCTGTCCACCTGCGTATGTCGGTTTTTCCCTTGATCTCCGCAAAGGCTTTCTGGGCGCTGTCGAGCAGCCACACGCGCTTGTCAAACCCGCGGCGCAGCGGTTCGTAGATTTTTTCCTCCGCCGTCTTTCCTAAAGTGTGGAAGTACCGCCGTGCGTCCATCATATCCAAACCCAGCATGCCGCCCAACTGGTCGCCGATCCTGCTGTCCGCCGCTTTTTTGGCCCATCCTTTCCGGGTTTTCAGCAGCTTTGCCCGCTCATTGTCCATGTCCTGGGCGCTGCGCAGGCCAATTTCCTCCACTTCGGCCTTCCTGGCGTCGCTCATCATCTTGTTGGCGTTGCGGATGCTCGTCTGCATGCTGGTCAGTATATCGGCCAGCTGTTTCAGCTGGTAGCTCTTCATTTTCGCTACGTTCAGCGTATCGGTGCTGTCGATCAGTTCTTTAATCATAGCAGGCAGGTCCGGGTCAAAGTCTGCATAGGCGTCCGTTTCCGCCATGCCGCTGTCGGCGGCCAGCGCATCCTGTGCCATCAGCTGGATGTCTTTCATGACCTCCTGCCAGCGCATGGCCGTTGCGGTTCCTTCCCGACCCACATTCATGTTCAGGCTGTTCAGCAGGTTCAAAACCTTCTGCTGCATCCGGACCGGCACGTGCTGCTGTTCCGTGGGCTTCGTCATCCAGCGATGCAGCGCCTGCACACTTTTCTGCACGCGCCGCCGCTCCTGCGCCGCAGCGGAGCGTTCCCGCTTCTTGGCCCACTGTAATTCAAGGGCGGCTCTGCGGCGCAGCAGCTTTTCGTCGGCCTGCGCCCGGGCTTTAACGATCTTGTTGTGCGTTTTTATGATGAGTTTCTGGTCGTGGGCTTCTTTCGCGGCCTTGTACTGGTCGTTCAGTTCCGCCATACGGTCCCGCGCCCATTTCCGCTGTTCTTCCAGCTTCTGCTCATATTCGGCTTTCTGCTCCCGCAGCGCCTGCGCTTTCTCCTGCCGGTACTGTCTGGTCAGCGCCTCGGCCTGTGCCGCGCTGCGGTCGGCATAGGTCTGTCGCCGCGGCATGCTCAGGTAGGCGTCGTACAGGTCCTGCGCTAAATAGGCCGCCTGTTCCTCTTCGCTCATGCCCGTTTCCAGGTCATAGGCGGCCCCGTCCCGCACCTCGTCGTATATTTCCATCACGCGCTGGATGTTGTCCGCCGGGGCAGCTTCCCGGTCAATAATGCCCGGCCATTCCCCGGCCAGTTCATCGAACAGCGTGTCGATACGCCCGCTTGCGCCGCCTTCTTCGGCCAGCTTGACGTTTATACGCCCAAACAGCGCCCTGCGCACATTGCCCCATGATTTTCCGTTGGGGCCATCTCCGTACAGGTCCATCAGGTCCTGGTACAGCGGGCTGCCTTTTCGTACGGTCCAGTCTGCGGTCCGCACCTTGTCCAGCAGGGGTTTGTACACTTCACGCGCCTGGTTCACGCCGGGCCGCTGCTGGCTCAGTATGCCGCGTGCCAGGTCTGTCAGGGTTTCCATGGCTTCCTGGACACCGTTCACCTTTCCGCGGCTCATGCTCTCATACACGCGCCGCAGTTCCCGCTCCAGCTGTACCGTGTCATACCGGGAATTTGCATTTTTTATCACGCGGGCGGCCACTTCATGCACTGCTTTTGTGTCCATCAGGTGCCCGCCGCTCAGGCGTGTTTCCTGCTTCAGCAGTTCGATCTGGTCCGCCATGCGGGTTTTCTCCTGTGCCAGCTTTCGGTTTTCCGCTTCCGCATTCCGGTGCCGCCGCTGTTCTGCGGTCAGTTCAAGCGCCTGCCCACCTTTCCGGCTGTACTCCTTCCTGCCGTCAGTGTTGGCATTCTTCTGGTCCTGCTCCGCAGTATCATTGACTTTCGCAGACGATGACTGCTTTTCAGCTTCCCACATCTGACGGACCGGCATGCCCTGCATCTTGACTTTTCCGCCGTCGTATGTTATCTTACCTATAGAACCCAGACGGTTCAGTTCTGACGAGGCCAATTTGAAGCCGAAGGAACTGAGCGCGGCCTGGGTTATTTTTGTGTCCGGGGACGCATACAGCACGTTGCTCTTTTCTAAGAAGCCTTTGGGGTTCACGTCCTTGGCGTAGGCGCTGCTGACTTTGTTGAAGTCCTGCAAACCCAATTCCATATCCTGCCGGGAACCCGGCGCCAAATCCAGAGCACAGAGCACCGGGGTCCCTTTAGCATCCGTGACGGTCCCCACAACGACGATCCGGCTGTTCTGCTTCGTCTCAGGCCGCATACTTCCGCCCTGGCTTTCCAGTACCAGCGCCGGGTGTTCCAGCATCGCGGGGATCTGCCGGATCATGTCCAACGTCATACTGGGGTGGTCGTGTAGGATTTTGCGAATCTTGCCGCTCACCATCACGATACCGCGGTCGCGCACGCCGATGCTTTTCAGCGCCTCGCCGGTGGTACCCAGGGTAAAGATTTTGCTTTCATTGCGCCCCTCTGCGTCCCACTCTCGTATCTCCCGGTCGAACTCCGGGTTGATGCTATACTCTTCGCCTCGGCTTGCCGCCGGGGCGTTTTCATTTGCATTCGACTGCAAACCGGTCTTTTTGGCGTTCTGCCGGGCGGCGTCCAATTCATACAGGTAGTCGTTGATCAGTGCCCGCCGGGCTTCCAACTGGTCTGCCTGTTCTGCCATCTGCCGCGCCCGGGCGGCGGTCTGCGTGGCGTCGCCGCCGCGCAGCAGGCCCCGCACCTTTTCCAGCAGTGTGTCCAGCATATCCCGCAACGTCTGCAAAATGGTTTTCTGTTCCTGCACGGTGTAGCCGCTCTCGGTGCTCAAATAGGCCAAAAAGCTGCGGGTTCCGCCCTCGGCGCTCATCACGCCGCTCAGCACATCGCGCGCCGCTTCGTCCGCACCCTTGGCGTAATCGCCATAGGCCGCTTCGTACCGGGCCATATCTTCGCCCGTGCGCTGCCCGCCCTGCTGGGCATACCATGCCAGTGCGCTGCTCCGCAGTCGCGCCCATCCCTCGGCATTGTAGCTGCCCATGTAGTGGGTCAGTTCATGCGCAAGCGTCTGGTAGGCGTTGGAACTGTTTTCTCCCAGCGCGATCTCGCTCATGGCCGCTGCCCACCGTCCGTTTGCTTTGCCCCCGGCGTCATCGGTCAACTCCTGCACTACTTTGATGTTCACGCCCAGTTTGCGGGCTGCCGCCTGCAGCACTGTATCGTCCAACACGGCACCCGGCTCCACGCCGGATTCATACTGTACCTGCCCTTCCACCGTACCAGCGCCGGGGGCGTCCTGTACCGCCTGTGCTTCACGGCGGCCCAAGTCCCAGGCGCGGCGCAGCACATCGTCCTGCTGTAATACAGCCGCCCGGTTCTCGTTCAGGTCCATGGCCTGCTCATAGCTCAGCGCGCCGCTTCTTCCTGCGTCATAAAAATTCTGTACAGCCGTTTCATACAGCGCGGCGTTCCCGCCGGGCTGGTAGTTTTGCGCCGCAAGTGTGCGCATTTCCGGGCTGAAACTCTCGTTTTCCTCGGCCCACTGCTGTACCTGTTCGGCGCTGGTTCGTACCACCTCTTGCTGCGCCTGCGCAGCGTTCGCGGTATTCTGCTGTACCTGTGCAACGGCTGCCTGCATGGAAGGCGTTGCGGTTTGCTGTGCCTGTGTCTCGCCGGGGAATAGCTGGTTCAGCGGGTTTCCCTGCACGGCGTTCAGGCCATCCTGCCGCGTCTGCACAGCGTTCACAGTATTCTGCTGCGTTTCCGCAGCCCTCTGGGCCTGCCGCCCGCCGGGGACCAACTGGGTCAGCGGGTTTTCTGCCGCGCTGTTCTCACTGCTTCCTGTTTCTTGCTGTGCTGTAGATAACAACTGGTCCTGTTGCGCCCGTGCGGCGTTCGTGGTGCTCTGTTGCATTGTTGCAGCGTCCTGGTGGCTGTCGCCCGCTTTCGGGGCTGTTCCCTGCCCGCCGGGCTGATTCTGTGCGCTTTGCTGCGCGGTGTTCTGGCCTGCGCTCCGTACCCGGTTCACTGCCCGGTTGATGCCAGTGCCCGCCGCGCCATATATTCCGCCAGACGCCGCGCCCATGGCCGCACTGTATGCCAGGTCTTGCAGGCTGAATTCTGCTTCCGGGTCGTTTGCCATCTTGTTCGCAATGTAATTGGCAATATAACTCACGCCTTCCTCGGTCGCCTCGCCAAACGCCTGCGTGGCAATATTCCGCAGTGCGCTTTTCCCACCCTGCTGAATGATCTTTGTCCAGTTGCTCACAGGCAGCACTTCTGTTGCGGATTCGATCATGCCGCTTACAAGGCCCCGTCCCAGTGCTTCCCGGTTCCCTATCCCGCGTGCACTCAGCTCATCAATTTTTCCGCCCGCGGCCTGGGCGCCCAGCGTGCCCAGGCTGGCTGCAGGTCCTACTCCGGGGATCGCTGCCAGTGCCATTGCCGGCGCGTTGGATACAATGCTGCCCGCAAGGTCATACACCATTTTCCCGCCGCCGGTCAGTGCTGCCCCGCCACGCTGTACCTGTTCGCTTCCCTTTCGAGCCAGTTCCAGCCCACTCAGCGTTTCATTGTAAGTATTTTCCGGGGCGCGCTGTTCTTCCTGCCTTTTCAGTGCATCACGGTAGTTATTGGTGATCTGTCCGTATGCTTCCAGTGGATTGGCGCTGCGCGGCTGCTCATACACACTTTCCAGGGCTTCCGTTCTCTCATCCCAGTCCTGTTTGGCTGCCTGTACCGTGGTGATCAGGTTGCCGGCGGCGTTGGTAAGGCTGCCCTGTATCAGATCTTTCAAGGTCTGGCCTGCTGCATACAATCCGCCATACTGACGGTACGCTTCTGCGGCCGCCTCGTATGCACTTAGCTCCGCACCGCTCATTTGTCCACGCAGAGCTTGTGCATCTCTCATCCTCTGGGCCGCGGCGTTCTGGTTGGTGTTCATCCCATGCTCCAGATTCCACAGCTTCCGCGCATTCTCATTGTTTGCCAAATACTCCTGCACGCGGTCATACTGCTGCGCCCGGTTCCCGCTTTTGATAGCAGTCTGTAGCCGCTCCCGCTGGTTGATTTGTGCCATATCCTGCCGGTGCTGCGCCAATGCCTGCTGATACGCCTGCTGCTGGGCCTGTTGCTGCTTTTTATCCTCGATTGCCTCAGTCCAATACCGCTTCTGCTCCTGCAACGCCGCAATATCCTGCGGGCGAAACGCCCCGGTCGTTGCCTGTAACTTTGGGTCAATGTCAGAAGAGGCGGGTGCCTTCCCGGCACCCGCCCCCTTTCTGCCATCGTTGCGGGCTATGACCTGATTGATATAGTCCAAACTGATGTCCATTGTATTCTCCTTTATCCCGTGTACCCCATCAGCATCTGCTGGATCTGGTTGGCACTGTACCCCAGCCCGCTCAACTGTGTGATCACATCATCCGTGCCGGCGCCCGTCCCAAAAAGCCGGTTGATCAGGCTGTAGTTTGTGCTTCCGGCGCCGCTGGCGCCCTGCTGGGCATTTACGCTGGCCGGTGTGTTGTTCGCCGTGTAGGTAGTCGCAGCAGCGGCGGCAGCGGCATCTGCTACGCTTCCGGCCCACTCCTGTGCATTGGCCAGGTAGGTGTTGCCAATATCCGCCAGCGCATCATAGCGCGTATTGGCCGCGCTTACAATACCCTGCTGCAATGCCTGCTCCAACTGCATCTGGTAGGCCATTTTTCTGTTTTCCAGATCCACCAGCGCCGAATTGTACGCCTGCAGGGCGCTCGCCTTGTTGGCGTTGAAGTTTTGCTGCATCTCTGCCAGGCTCGCGTTTCGGCCCACGTCAATCTCGTTCCGGCTGTTTCCGTAATTGTTCATGAGGCCCGCCATCGTACTTTCTGCCGCACCGCCGTTCAGGCCCTGCGCCGTCATCATCTGCGGCAAATCCCTCTTGCTCAGCATGTAGTTGATGTATGCCTGGTTCTGCGTTTTGTCGGCCTGACGGTTCACCCCGGCCACGCCGTTGTTGTAGCTCTCCGTCATGGTTCCGATGCTGCTGTTATAGTTTTGCGACAGCAGATCTTTGGCGTTTCCGTATGCACTGTTCAGCGCCCCCATGCTTCGGTCGTAGGCTTCCTGAGCCGCCTGTCTCTTGGCAGCGGCTGCCGCCTCGATCGCTGCCTGCTGCTGTGCCAGCCAATCGGCATACGGGTTTGATGCAACTGTCGGCGTGCTGGTGGCAGCACTTCCGCCGGACGATCCGCCGCCCCGGTTATAGCTGCCTCCAGAGCTATAGCTTCCCCCACCGTACGAGCTCCCGCCAGACGATCCCGAAGGCCGGTTCGAAGCTGCGATTCCTGCCGATATGGAGGGAATCTTAGACCCATACGGTCCCAGTGGGTTCAGCAGGTCACCCACGCTTGTAGTTGGTCCTGACGGATTTTTCGCCGCATATCTCCCACTATACGGAGGTATATTCAATGCCATACCCATTCGCTCCTAACTCACTACTATTTTTACTCGCTGTCACCTTGATGGTCGGCAGCATTCCGCGCGACTTCCAGTAACTTGGTCAGCCATGCGGGAACCGGTGCACCCATGTCTACCGCATTCTCGGCAATAGACCCCAATTCGGTGAAGATGTACCACACCAAGACCACCGGCAACACCAGAACCGTGTACTCAATGCCCAGCATCGGCATATTCTCCACAGCAACGCCCAGCACGCAATCCGCCAGCCCGGCCACCATCACCACAACGACCATACCGGCTTTGTGCCAGATTCCCGCGCGAGCCGCTGCGCTGCTCCACTGACCCTTAGCCGCTGCCGCCGCACTGCCGCTGATCCAGTCCAGCGCCATGCAGATGACCCATGCCAGGATAAGCCAGCCGATCCAGCCAAAAGCGGCTCCGAACGCCCCTGCAACAGCCGCAACGGCCGCCTTGACCCAAACAAAAATGTTGTTGCTTTCCATGTATGTATCCTCCTATTGTTCTGTTTTATCCCACAAACCGGCTGTCATACCGCTGTAGCTTGTCCCACCCGTTGCGCTGGGCCAGAGCCATGTACTGCATAGCGTCGCCGCTGCTGACGCTCAGGACGGCTACCTTATACCCCTCGCCAGCGGTCATGACTTGGTAACGATCCTCCGACAGACCTTGCTGCACTGCCAGCGCGTCCACCTCCTGCATCTGAGCCGCGGTCAGCGGCCCGATGGTCACCAGCTGGATTTCGTCCAGCTGGCTGTTCGGGATAGTGCTGAGATCCCGTGCGGGATTCTCGGCCGTGGGCACGCTGCCATAGATGCCCACTGCATTGTCGGTGCCGCTGTAGTCCGTGGGGTCAAGTCCCGTGCCGCTGGCCGTGGCGCGCGCCTCGAAGTGGCAGTGGTCGTATCCTCCGGCAGCATTGCCGGTCTGCCCCACGATGGCAAGGATGTCTCCCGTCCTTACTTTCTGGCCCGCCTGGACGAGAAGTTCTTTGCAGTGACAGAAGTACAGGAAATTGATCTCATCGGGGGTCTGGCCTGCATCCAGCTGGACACAAATGTAATATCCCCACTCCCATGTTTTGTCGTTGTGGTCTGTGACGATCCGCGCGCGGGTAACTGTGCCTTGAATCTCTTTTCGCCCCTTATAGGGAGGCATCCGAATGAACTCATCATCCAGTCCCACCAGATCCAGCCCTCCGTGCCAGGTAGCGCCCCCGCCGCGGGTGTAACCGTAACAGCCATAGCTGTATACGATCTGCGCGCGTCCCGCATAGATGCCTGTCTGCATTTCCGCAGCCAGCTTTTCAGCCCTCTGTAACATCTGATTGTTATTCATGACTTTCGACCTCCTCAAAGTATTGCCCCACTAACTCGTGGGGTAGATATTGCAGCACCACCGTGCCGCCGTCCTCCTCGCCTGCACGTTTGCACAGGTAAATTTTCCCGCCGTCGCTGTAGTACAGCCCGTAGGTGTACTCCATTCCGCGCACCGCCGGGATGGGGTTGTCCAGCGTCCCCTGTTGCGGGTCCGCAGCCACCGCCGCCCACAGGGCCGGGGTCTTGTCCGGCTCCCAGCCTTCTTGCGTGGTGTGGGCCTGCTGCACTTTGTACAGCACACCGCTGTACTGGTACCGCTGCCCGACCGCCACGGCGATTCCCGCGCGCCAGCGGGGAAAAAGCTGTACGCCCTGCAGCGCGTCGGAATCGTCCAGACTGGCCGCGGCCCGCTCGATCAGCGGGCGCAACTGGCGCGCAAGATCAGTCAGAGTCACTCACTCCACCCCCAGTAAGATCTTCGTGGCCTGCAGCTCGTCCTCCACAGTTTCCAATCGCTTCTCAAAGTCTGACGGCCCCGGGTCGGGCGGGTGCATGGCCTCCCACTCGTCCTCTGTGTACTCGTGGTAGTACAGGCAATCCTCGTATATCGGCACTTCGACCCGCAGCCCATCGGGCGGGTAGAGTGCCACCGTGCCAGCCAGCACACGCCGCTCAGTGCCAAGGTACTTTTTTCCCGGATAGGTATATCCTTTTTCAAGGTCGGGAGATTCAATTAGTTCTCCCGTTTTTTCATTATAGGTTTTCATGGTTCTCCTATGTAATAAACTCTAAACGGTATATTCCGGGCATCGCATCCATAGGTTGATTGCAGGTAAAAAGCAAATACACCGCTTGATGGATCATAACTGGTAATATTCACGATAAAATAGTTGTCTTTTGGAGCGTATTGAGATGAAAATGAAAAGTTGTTCAGGCAACAAATATTTTCTATCGTAAGTTTTTTACAAATATCAAGGGGCAACTTAGACGCAACACTAACCGAATAGGAACCGGTGCTTCCTGGATACATCGGAACGCTTATCGTACTCGAATACAAAAAGTCAACGTACTTTAGCACCATCTTTTTGCTTCCTGGCATCCTCGGCGCGGTTCCCATCACACACCACCGCCTTTTGCGGTTTTGTGCAATGTGCTGTGTGTTACTTTACGGAGGCCCCCCCCCGATGTTTTTGCGTTTGTTCGTCATTTTGCTTAACTCCTTTTGTTTGTCTACGCGGCAGTCAATAAAAAACATGCACATAAATTCCGAATATGCCGTATAGATCCTCACTGGTAGCAGAACTTGATGTGTTGAAAGTAACCACCCCCATATCTTGATTATAAGAACAAAAAAGATCCGCGGTAGCTTTTGGTCTTTCGTCAGACCAGTCATCTACATAAATTTTCGTTGGCTGGATGAATATATTTTCCGAGGTAAGTTTCTTGTATATCCGTGCTGGTAAATATTCCGCCAAAGAAATAGTTTTGCCCCAGTAAGTATTTTCCGCTTCCTGCCAGCTGTTCACAAATGGCCCAAGTTTCAAATGTTTCATTCCACCGCTCGGCCATCTCGGTGCTGTGCCCATTACACCCGCCTCCTTTCGGTGACGTTGTGCAATGTGCTGCTTAGAGGGTCAAGGCAGCCCCCCCCCCGTTAAAATAATTTTGATTCGTCATTTTGCATATCTCCAATCATAGTTAATCCATATACCAGCAATAGACATTCTGGAATACTCGCCTGGGAACCGATGTACCCCCTGTGTGCCGGTATGATCCCGTGAACCAGTGCAGAAGTCCTGTGTCTGAATTATAAGAGCTTGTTCCGGCTTGCTCTCGCCCCACTTCATTGTCGTTCGCATCGGCCCAGGTGCGAGTAATGACAGTTCCAAAATTTTCAATGGTTAACTTCCGCCAGATCCTTTCTGGCAAGTAATCCGTTACGCTGATGTCAACGTATGGGGTCCAAGGCGTATTGCTCGAAGAATATACAAGGACCCGCTTTAGCTTTCCGCCGCGTGGACCTCTTGGTGCGTTACTCATCGCACAACACCCCCTGTCCGGGCATTGTGCAATTTGCTGGTTACGGGGTCATGATGCCCCCCCCCCGGCAATAAATCGTTGTTTCGTCATTTTATACATTTTCTCCCATCAGGTTAGAAAAAAGCACATTACAGCATTCCCCACTCGGAACTGTTGCCCCTTTGCGTAGTGAGCGCCCGAAAACAAATCTGCTATATTGTTCAAGGCGGTAAACAATGTGGTTCCCGAATCGTCGTTATGTGCAACGGAGATCATCCCCGCCCCACATACGTCCGCAACTCCGTTATACATGCTTTGCGCGTGGGCAACAAATCCAGGGTTGTGTCCGTCGCCAATGCCAATCAGCGTGGCTGCGCACTGCTGTATAGGGCCATTATCATAACCGCCTTGATAAAAACAGTTAAAGTAGAGATACAAATCATGGTCCCACTTTCTTTTTCCGCCTGGAGCCCTCGGAGCTACCTGTTTTTGTTCCGCTGCCCGCAGGAGCAGTTCGGCTTCCTGCAACGCGGCGTTTTCTCCCGTCATGCTCACCAACTCATACCACTGGCCCGCCGCTCCCGTCTGGATCGTGGCGGGAATGGTCCCCGGCCCGCTGATCGTCAGTGTGCCACTTTCAAACGCGCCATTATCAAGCGTCAAAACATACACCTGCCGCCCGTTCACCGTAAGGTTGTATTCAGCGGTGTATTCAGGAGTGCTGACTGTACCAGCAGTAGCGATTTTGCTTCGTCCGAGCACGGCCCAGTAGTGCCACACAGTGCCACTGAGTGTTTTGTATGCGGGAATGAATACGACAGGTTCCATCCCGGTTTTGGTGTAGCTTCGGTTCCCTATGGAGATTGAGGCTCCTATGCCCCGCACTACCTGCATACTCCCCATCAGCTCACCTCCGTACGAATCAGCCATTTCAGCGCCACATCTGATTCCGGCTTTTCCTCGATGATTGTGCGTATTTTCCCGCCGTCAAGACTGCGCGTGATTCCCCTGGCGTTGACCAGATTCAGGGCTTCATCCAGGATTGCGTCGGTTTCCGCAGGTCCTACAGGCGTACGAGTACACCCGCTCAGGAATCGACTTGCGGCTGTCACGACCGGCGCGCCCGGCGTCAGTGCAGTCAGTGTGGCCTCCTGCGCCCACGGGTATCCTTGAGCCTGCTCCTCGCTGGTGGAAGTCACCCAACCGTCCAGCCGCAGGATGGCCTCGTACTGGGGGGCTGCGGCGTCAATGGTGGCAAACACGTCCTGGCCTTTTTCCTGCGGATCATAGGTTTTCTTCTCCATTACCAGCTTCCGCAGCGCTTCTACCGCCTCTGCTATGGCAGGGTAGATGGGCTTCCGCTCTCCTTCCGGGTCATACACCGCCTGCTGCATGTCACCGCCGCCGATCTCCACCACTTTATCGTTGATCGCCTTGTCGGTCTGCTGCTTGGTGTACGCCCCCACCTGCTCCGCCGTCACAGCGTGCGGGTTATCCTTTTTCTGCTCGTGTGCCTGGATGTACAGCATCAGAGCCGCAAGTACCGCCTGCACCGTCCGGGCTGTTTCCGCATCTAGCCCGCCGGGCACCTCCGCGCCCAGGTTGGCTGCTGCTGTTTCTGCTTCCATCTGTTCGGCCAGTTTATTATGTTTCGGTGCCAGTAGCTTTTTGGCGGTTTCCTCGAACTTAGCCTTCATCGCATCCGGTGCCAGTTCCGGCAGGTCCGGCAGCAACTCCACACCAACGCCTGCAAGTTCTTCCTCGCTGATCCTCTCAAATGCCACTCTCTTACCTCCTGTAATATCCTGTTTCCACATACTCGATGCTGATGTTGTTCAGCCCGAACGGCTCGTTCAGTTCTCCGTTCTCCACCCGGAACCCTGCCTTGTCCACCTTCTTGATGCTGATCTTCTCCCCGATGGTTTTCGGGTTCGTATCGCAACTGAAGGTGATTTTTCCAAAATCCACGTTCCCAAAGTCAAAGTACCGCGCACTGGTCGTATCGTTCCACAGTTCTTCCCAAATCCCGCTGACTCGGGCAAAGGCGCGCAGCCCCGTCGCCGCTGCGGCAGCCAATTCTACATATAACCGGCTAAAATTCTTAGCTCGGTATACATTCTTGCCCGCCACGTCCATGGTCCGCCAGCAGGCATATATGGGCCGTCCATCGTCGCTGTAACTCAGCAGATCTTCTGCGTCGGTGTGGAATCTATATACTTTCCCATCCGCATCCCCAAACCATAAGGCAGATTCTTCCACCCACATCACGCGGGCGGGAATATCCGTCAGCAGAAATCCCGCATACTGCCGGGTTGCGTAAGGGGCGCTGCGGTCCGTCTGACCTGCCTGCAAACCGTCCAGTATATATACCTTTCCGTTTACTGCCAGCCAGTACATATCCCGGTACACGCAGCTGTACGCTTCCTCAAGCCCCGGTTCTTCCAGCAGCTGGCCGTTCAGGTAAAAGCTGCGCAGCTGGCTATATTTTTCGCCGGTAATGTCCTGCGCCGTAATGGCATATACCCCCAGCGCCGTCAAAAACAGCGGCTCCGTCTGCAAATAGCCGAAGGTATACCGCCCCACGGCCCCCTCGCCCTGTAAGATATTCACGATCGGGTACGCCGGCTGATTATCCACCAGGTTGCCTTCCCGCACGATGCAGTTTCGTTCTGCGTCCTGCCCGTTTTTGTGGGCAGCCAGCCGGGCGTTGACCACGCTGTATCCCACAATGGCTGCGTCGCTCTGCCCCAGCACACTGTAGGATGTGTCGCTCCAATAAGTCGGGTCGTTCTGCCCGCTGTACCAGTCGTAGTTGATCAGTTCCGGGTTCCCGGCCAAAAACAGCCGGTCGCTCGCGCCGGACACTCCAAACTGGATTCCCACGCAGCAGGTATTGATCCGATCAGCATACCCTTCCACCGTCCGGCTCGCCGTGATCTTGATGTTGTCGGTGCCGCTTACCGGGGTCTCTCCGGGCGCCGCCACAAATGTGATCACCCCCGCCGCTCGGTCCACCGTGAAGTCGGTGCCCTCTTTTTTCTCATTCCACCCGCCGTCCGCGTTCATCACTTGCACCGCCACGGGGGCCTCGTCCAGTTCCCCAAAACTCAACTGGAACTCCTTGGCGTCCTTATGGTCTGCGTCCACCAAAAAGTCCTCTTCAAACTTCGGTTGGATCAGGTTCAGCCCCTCATAGGATGTCCCGCCCCCGTTTGGCTGCCGGCTGATCGTCAGGATCGGCACCTTCCCGTTCGCATCGGCCCGGGTGATGGTCTCCCCGTCGTACAGCAGCAGCGCCTTTCCGTCAGCGATCGCCAGCTTCCCGTCAAACTCCCAGCTCATGCTCCGCGCGTCGTTTGCATCCTCGTAAACAGCGGTGCACTTCCCGTCCTCTACCTTATACAGCTTTGTGCCCGCATGGATCAGCGGCGGCTTTCCGTTCAGCCGGTGGTGGCCGTTGATCCTCCCCTCCAACGTATAGATGGTTTTGTATCCCATCCGCTTGCGAACCTTCCCCGGTACGTCGCGGATCATGTTGCGGGCATCCGGGCTGCGCTTGGCGTCCACGTTGGTCGGCTGATTGGTCAGGTCGCACCCCAGGAAATCCTCTATCCGTACCACGCTCAGGCTCGGCGCCGCACCGGACGGCATATTGATTGCTTTGTACGCCATTCCGTCACATCCAATCCGGCAGTGTGTTTTCCACGGTCACTGCAAACTGCACTCCCTCCGGGTCACTGGACAGATTCTGCAGCTTGCCCTGGTACTGCGCATAAAAACTTTGGAAAAACCGCTGGTCGTACTCCAGGCTGTTGCACTGTGCGGCAATATAATAGGCCATCGCCAGCACCGCCCGCTCCGGTAGTTCCAGCATATAGCCCGCCTCCGTAGCTGCGGTGATGTCCGCCGGGATCTTTTCGTACTCCACATTCACAGGATAGGCAGCAGCCACCAGCACCGTACCGCTCTCACCAGGCACCGTATAGTAAGGCACTGCCGTCCCGTCCTCCTGTCGGACGCTCAACACCTTGCGCAGATCGTCCGGCACCGTGGCGTTGGCCTGTGCGCGGTACTGTGCGCGGATCGGGCAGTACAGGCTCACTTCTTTCTGCGCCGTATCCATGAATACCGGGATCTTGCCAGTCAGGTCCGTTTTCGGTTTGGATTCATCCAGCAGCTTCAAGACCAGTTCTTTCAACTGTCCTACCGTCCACTGTTTCTGCATGGCCGTTTACCTCCTAACACAAAATCCCCCGGCGTTTCCGCCGGGGGCCGCTTACGCCGGCAGCTCGAACGCCCGTACCGTGGTGGTCGCAGCACCCATCAGGTGCACATACCCCTTGTATTCCCCGCTGACCAGTTTGAACCTCCCGCTTTCCAGCACCAGCGCGGCCGGTTTGTCGGCTTCCAGGCTCACCGTTTCATCCGCAACGCCCTGCAGACCGTTGCCCATTTTTACCGTCACCGTATCTGCCGCGGTGCCTTCCAGCAGCATCACGATGTTGTGGTCCTTGCCGGTGTATTCCACATAGATGCCGTCAGTGGCATCCATCGCCGTGGCGTCCTTCAGCGTCAGCGCGGTGTTATGCGTCAGCTTTTCCGGCGTGATCTTCACAACTGCCATCTGTCATTCCCCTTTCTTCACGTTCAGTACGACGAGTTCCTTCGGCCGCACGATCTTGGTGCCGTACAGCACAAAGCCCTTCACGGCGTCGGCAAAGCGCTTTTCGGGGCGGTACGGCTCCACGTGCGTCAGCGGGTTGGCAAACGCGCAGGCCCGCTGCGTGCGGATCATGATGTCGCTGCCGCCATCGGTATTGCGCTGTACGTTGTTGCTCATCTTCACGTACAGGTTGTTGTACCGGCCCACATAGCCGTTTTTGAGCATCTCGCTGTTGTCGGTGTCCAACTGCACATAGGCTTTGCGCAGCAGGGTCTTGACCCACGGCGGCACCGTCGCCACGATCTTGGTTTCCGGCTTCACATCGTTCTCCATCAGCTTCTCCACCGCCAGGTCGAACGCATCCAGTACGTTCTGCACCGTGATGCTCTGCGTGGATTTGTACAGCTTGGGCGCATCTTTGCTCCCGGCCAGCGCTGCGATGTCCTCATCCATGGCATTTGCAACGCCCTCGCTGCTCTCTTTGCTCAGGGCGTCCATCAGCCCGCCCACGGCCTGGCGGCGGTCGATGTCATCTACCAGATAGTTGAAGTAGGCAATGCGGTTGATGACCATCTCCACGCTGGTATCTTCCACCGTTTCCGGGCTGTCCAGCAGAATAGACCCGCCCACCTGCTTTTTAATGGTCGGCTTGCCCACGCCCAGCACCTTAACGGTGTCGCCCATCTGTTTCACGTCGCCCTCATACTGGCGGTTGCAGTCCTCCGCAAACACCAGGGCACGTTCCAGTTCCCGGTTGATCGCTTTGCTCCAGATCTTCGGGATAAAATTATTGTACGACAATGTTTTTCACTCTCCTTACTTCCACGTAGCCATGCTCCGACGAATATCGTCGTAGTTTTCTTCGATCTGCTTGTCGGTCATGGCAGCTACCTGTTCGCGCGTGTAGTACGCGCCCTTTCTTCCGGCAGCGGCCTGGATCTTGCCGGTACTCGGCGGCTTGGGCGCCGTGCGCTGGTGCTTGGCCCGGATCGCCTCGTAGGCGCTCACTGCGTCCACCTGGCCGGTGGCCATCATCGCCATAAACTCGTCGCCCAATTCCGTCACGTTTTTGGCCTTCTCGTCAGGGTACAGCGCCCGGATCTGCTGCATGTCCTGCGCAAATACCTGTTGCTGGTACTGCTGCATCTGCTGCTGGCGCACAGCGGCATTTTCCGCTGCCATCCGGCGGTATTCGGGATCCGTCTGCCGGATCGTTTCCCGCACGCCATCCACCAGCTTTTGTGCCGCCTCCGGCTCCACTCCCGCCTGCTGGGCCTGCGCCATAATGGCCGCGTTCTGCTTCCACCGGCTCCAGTCCTCTTCACTCGCAAACGGCTGGTTCGTCCGCGGGTCCGTCAGCCCCGCGGAAAACTCCGCAAAATACCGTGCACGCCTGCGCGCCTCATCCTCCCGGCGGCGCCGTGCGTTTTCGGCGTTCTCGGCGTTCTTCCATTCCTGCCCTGCAGGCTCCTGGGGTTCCCCGCCCTGCGGCGCACCGCCCGGCTCTTCCTGCTGCTCCGTCTGGGTCCCGGCCCCAGCGGTGCCCTCCTCGTGCAGTTCTGCTTCGCGCTCCTGCTCCCCGGTGCCGTCCACGCTCATACCTTCATTTTCCAGTTCCATGTCTGCCTCCATTTTTTCCCGTTGGTGGGTAGTCGGTTTTTTCGCGTCCGTCGCGTATTTGGTGCAGGTCACCGCCCTCGGGTGTTTGCCCGTCCCGCCGGGTTCTATGCAATCCGGTCGCCCGGTTTTGCCTATTTCAGTTCAATACGCTGCTGCACCTGGATCTTGCCGTATTCGGGGCACTGCCTGGCCCGGCAGGCCAGGTCCAGTATGCGGTACACTTTCGTTTCGGTGTCGGGGCTTTTGTCCCCCTCCACCTGGATGTGGTTTCCCACGATCTTCATCTCACACCGGCATGTTTTGCATTGCATTTGCAGCACCTCCCATCATGGCGGCCTGCGCCGGCACACCGCCCGCCGCGGGCAACTGCCCGGCCGGCATGCCTGCCCCTGCGCCCGCCTGCTGCATGGCCTGCTGCTGCATCAACTGCTGCTGCGCGGCCTTGCGCTCCTCCAGGATCTTGCGGAACTTGGCCGCCGGCACCGGGCTGTTCGCGTCCAGCGCGCTCACCCACTCCTCAAACGTGATGTGCCCGCCTCCCAGTGCGTTGTCCAGGCTCGTCTGCTGGCTCAGCACACTGTACGGGTCCGCCGGGCTTACGTCGATCTTGATCTGCATGTCCAGCGCAGCCAACGCCTGCGGGGTAATGATCGCCCGCATGACCTGTTCGCCGCCCGCCGGGTCCTTAAATGCAAAGGTCAGCCCCTGAGGGCTGTAGGCACACCACAGCTTGTACCAGATTCTCGCCAACTGCTCCACAAAGCTGCGGTATGCGGCGCTCTGGTCGTTCAAGACCAGAGCCGCCTGATCCCTCGCTGCTTTGATCGCTTCGCCGCTTGTCTTGGTCACATCCACCTGCCCGGTGGCGTTGTCGCTGGCGCCTTCCAGTTCCCGCGTGGTGGCGATCAGTTCCTGCTGCAGGGCCGCGCCCTCGCCGCTGGTGGTCCGCGGCTCCAGATATTGCACCGCGTTCTGGATCGGCATTCCTGCCAGATTCCGTGCCCGGACCACGGCGCCCACTTTCTGCAGCGCCGCCGGGTTGTCGATCTTCTCGCCGTCATATACAGCGGTCGGGTATCCGTACCGCTTCACGATCAGGCTTCGCCGGGCCAGCGTCTTGTTGATCTCGATCTGGTTCGGGATCAGCCCCTCGCACTCGCCTACACCTCGTGCCGAGTTCGGCATATCCTCCCAGCGCATCTGCGCCACAGGGTACACATCCAGTCCGGGCACCGTGCGTAGGGGTTGGTAGATCACCTGCTCGGTACTGCGCCCGAACATCAGCTTTTTTGCGCCTTCCCGCCCGGCTTCTTCGTCCTCCACCAGCGTGAAGTACACAAGGCTCGTGCACTTTCCGTCCCCGTGGCGGATCTCGTCCATCTCGGTGTTGTTCACGCGGGTGTCGGTCTCCGCGTCGGAAACGATCCGTTCGATCTCTTCCTCGCTGATCCCGTTTTCCCGCGCCTGGCGCCGTACTTCTTCCACCGGCAGCCGCTCGGCAATGATGATCCATCCCTGTGCCTGGATGTCCTGCTCCTGCTCGTCTGCCAGGTAGACCGCGCTGCGGTCGATCAGCCGCACGGCGATCTTCGGCGTCGTGTCCTGTACCACCGATTCACTTTCCGGCCGTTCGTCGCAGGCATACACATAGCTGTCCCCCGTAACGGCGGCCGCCTTGATGACCTTCCATTTCAGTTCATCCATGCGGGTACGTTCCCATACCTCGGCGGCAAAGGCGCTCAGTTCCTGGCAAATCTCCTGCAGCACCACATTCTCCGTCATGTCACTGTAGACGATGGTGGTGTCTGTAGTGGCTACCATGGCGATCTTGTACTTCAAGATCGGTTTGATGATGTTTTCCATGGGCAGCTCCTGGCCGCCCTGGTTCATGCCCCACCACTGATCACCGCTGTAAAAATGCCAGCACCGTTCGTCCCGCCGGTACATGTTCTTGCTGCGGTGGTGTTCCACGCCCGCCTCATACTTGCGCCAGATGTCTGTGATCTGCTTTTCGTCCTTCATTTTTTCCACCCGTCATAGGCGTCGATCTCTTCCAGTTGCGCCCGCAGCTTTTCTCCTTCGTCCTCTTCCGGCTGTCCCACTTCCAGGGGCCGATTCTCCGCCGGGGCCATCTTCGGCACCGGGACCGCTTCCGGCGCCTGCCCGTTCCGCATCTGCATACCGTCCCGCACGCCCAGCCGCCAGCATACCACCATGCCCACGGCCAGCACCGTCACCATCACGTCATACCACAAATACATCATCCCCCAATCCCAGCACTGTGTCAGCATCCGACTGCAAACGCCGGTCGTAGAATACTTCAATGCCCGGCTCCCGCACTTTCGGCGGCGGGTCCGCCGGGCTGGCCCGATACACACAAAATCCGCGCAGCGCGTCCGGCGCGTGGGTCAGTTCGTGTGGCTCTATCGCTACGTCCTCCGGCTTCTTCTCATCAAACTGCACCGCGGGCAGCGTGCGGATCAGATTCTTGCAGGTCGTAAAGATCCGTAGCCGCGGCGCTTTCACTCCGTGGTCGTCCTCCACGTCTGCCAGCCATTCCCGTACCGCCCGCCAGCCTCCTATGCGGTCGTTACTCGTTTTCGTCAGCGCAATGCCAGATTCCGCGAACAATTCCGCTGTGCTGCGCCCGCTGTCCCGGTTTCGGTTCCACAGGTCCGGCGGCGCCAGCCAGGCTTCGATTCGCTCCCCGGCCGGGGTGCATTCCCGTATCCGCCGGGCCGCTGCACTCACAATGTGGCCGCGTCCGTCCGCGCCTTTCCCGTTGTCCCGGCCTTCGTACAGTTCCCGGTACACATAGCCGCGCCCCTGTTCGTCCACCGCGATCCACAATGCCGCCAGCATGTCCAGGCCGTAGTCCAGGCTCACATACCGGCGCCAGCGCGCGGGCAGTGCAAAGGGCTCGATCACATGCCTTTCGCGCCGGAACTCGGCAAAATACTGGCCGTCGAACAGATCCCATTCCCCTTCCAGCCAGCCTTTCCGCAGCTTGTCCGGCAGGTTTTCAAGCTGGAGTAGGTACTCCGGGTTTTTCGCCAGCAGCGCCTCGTTGTCATATACCAGCGCCTGGATAAAGCGGTAATCCTCCGGCCGCTCGCCTTTTTCGTAGTCGCGGTCAATAAACAGCCGCTTCACCCATGTATGGCCTATCCCGCCGGGGTTGCAGGTCAGGTACATCCGCTTCGGGTAGTCGTTCACGCCGCGCAGGCAGGCCGTCAGCACCAAAAACCAGTCGTAGGGCCACTGCGTCGCCTCGTCAATAAAGATCACAGCGTACTCCGCGCCCTGGTAACGGTTCAGGTCCTCTTCGTTGTCACAGTACCCCAGCATCAGCAAGCTGCCGTTTGCAAACACAAACTCCTTTTCGGTCTCCCTGTACCGCACCTGCCTGGCCCGTATCATCTCCGCCAGTTCCCTGCGCATGGGTTTCACATAGGTTTCCGTCAATTCCGGGTACGTCCGCCGCATGATCAGTACCCGTATGCCGGGGTACCGAAGCGCCAGCAGTACGCTTTTTCGCCGCATGGCCCAGCTTTTCCCTCCGCCGCGCGCACCGCCGTAGCCTATGTACTTTTCCCGCGCAGTAAAAAACAGTTTCTGCTTTTCGTTGGGCGCTTCGATCTTCAGCGTTACCCCATCATGTCCTCCGCTTCCATGGCGTCCACTCCGCATACCTCAATGCGCAGCGTGTTCTGCTGCTCGTCCTCCGTGCCCAGCAGGTCCGTCGCGCGGCCTGTCACGCTTACCAGCGTGCGCGCAAAGTTCGCCGCGCCAAAGTCGGTCATCGGCTTGTGGCGCATCATCAACTGTTCCAGCATGGCCCGCTCCCCTGGTCGCTCCGGCTCGAGCTGCCGTACTTCGCCCAGCGCAGTGCACGTCGGGTCCTCCGGCCCGTCGTAGGCTACCAGCCCGTCCAGTTCGTCCAGCCTGCGGCGGCAGTATTCGGTGATCTCGGCATCGGTCAAATTCCGTTCCAGGCGCCGGCGCATGTACTCTACTGTACAGTTCGCCGCGGCGCTGGCCTTCCGGGCCAGGGCGCGCAGTTCAGCTTCGCGCGCTCGCTCAAATAGGCTTTTTTGTTCTTCTGGCTTCTTCCGTTCCGCTTGTTTCATCCAGGTGCGCAGCGTGCTTTCCGGCACATTGTACCGCCGGGCCACGTCGCTCAGGTTGTTGTGCACCAGTAGATCGCACATAGCGGCGGTTCGTATGTCCTCCGGCCATTTCCGGCCCCGCCGGGTGCCTTTCACGGTATTGTCGTGGTAGATCACCTTCGCCGCCTCCTTTCCGGCTCTCTTTTCATCATATTGATTTTTTCTGCCATTTCAACAAGGTCATAATTCGGAATTTTTTCGTCATTTTGCACAAACTTTTTTTCCTCCTTTGTGCAGCGCCGCACCATGGCCCCCGCCGCTCTAAAGTACCCGCGCGCAGATGGTATTTGGTATCCAGTTTGGATTTTTTATTTTTACCGGCGAACTTTCGCAAACCAAACGGGGCCGCGCCCGTTGCGCGGCCCCGTTTCATATTCTGTATTTTGCCTCATACTGTCCGTAACTCAGCGGTGGCAGCCCCTGTTTACGCCGCTCCTCGTTTTCCAGTTCGATCTCATGGACCCTCCTGCCCACCGGGTCCTTCAGCAGCGCTTCCATTGTGGCGCGCGTCAGCTTCCTGCCCCCTGCCGGGCGCTCCATGGGCAGCCGCTCCACACGCACCTGCGGTGGCGCTTCCTGCCCTTGCGCTCCTGTTTTTTTCGGAGCATGCCGCGGCGGCGGCCCGCCTTTACGCCGCGCGCCGCTTTTTCCTCTTGTCGATCTCAATTTTTTCTGTTCCTCCTGTTTTCGTTTTTTCAGCGCTTTTCGGTAGCACTGCGGGCACAACGGGTTCGGCCGTCCTCCGCGGTATGGGTATTCCCGCCCGCATTCCCGGCAGCGCAAAGTATCTCCCCGCTTCATTTGCGCCTCCTTGCCCCGTCAAGGCCCCGCTGGCGCACATCCCGCCGTATCTTCGCGCCCCGCTCTGCGTCTGCTTCATCCAGTGCCGCGCGGGCGGCGCGCAGCCGGTATTCTTCTTCCTTCCAGTGCCGGAATGCTTTGTAGGTTTCGCATTCCGTGTGGCAGGCAGCCGACCGCTTCGGGCAATCCGGGCGGCACGAGTTCACTCTCGTTTCCATGGGTTCTTATCCCTCCACATGTACAGGCGCACATAGTACGCACCTTCAATCTCGTTGTACTCTACCAGTACCTCGCTGACGTTCCAGGTCGGGTATCTGCGCCGCCAAAAATCCCTGTCATACGCATCCCCGTTTGTACACCAGCGCAGGATCTGCCGTTTTGTGTAGCGTTCGTCGCTCGTTCGGACCACAGGCTTTTTCAGCCCAAGGCTCTGGTGCCAGCGTTTTTTGTGCTTGGGCGCTTTCAGCATGTACATGGCGCGCTCGATCAGGCTGCCGTGCACCGGCTGCGCCCGCCGGGTGTTCACCCGCCCCAGACTGTGCCTGTTCCGCCCCCGCCCAGTGCTCCACAGTTCTTCCACTTCGTCGCGGGTCAGTCCCGGCGCATACAGGATGATGTGGTGGTGCAACCGGTGGTTTTCCGCCTCGCTGCCTTCCTCGCCGCCTTCCGTCACCGCCACATAAGCGGGTTTCGGCAATCCCCGCCGGGCGCACAGGTAGCCGATCCGCCGCAGGTAGTTCACCATGTTGTGATCTGCTTCCTCAAACGACTGCGGTTCCTGCCCGCCCACATAGGTCGGGTCCACCAGCAGCACACCGGGCCGTACAAAATTGGCGTTCACCAACTGTACAAAGTGCCGCTCGGCTGCCCGCTGGTTGGCCCGCTTCTGCTTTTCCGTGCTCTCCCGTCCTTCCGGCTGTTCTTTGCGCACATCCTTCCGCAGCGGGATCAGATCCACTTCCTGGTATACAGGGCTGCACACTATTTTCTTTTCCCGTACCTTTCCCCGCATACCCGTTTTCCCTCTTTCGTTGAGTTCTTACTACCCCATACAAGGCCGCCCGGCTGGCTCCCGCCAGCCGCAACGTACCTTATATAAAATGCATCTCCTTTGGCCGCCCCCTCTGGGTCTGCTCCACCGAATTTCTGCAGCCACTTGTCACTCAACTTCATTCGGCTGTCTTTCTGCCAGCCGCCGTACTCTCCCGTCTCGCCGGTAATGATTGCGTGGCGGACCGTGGCGTTTTTCTCGGTCGGGTTTTGCAGCAGGCTGATTTTGCCCGCGATCTCCTTGGACAGCACCGGCCAACCGAACTGCTCGATCACCTTTGTCTTGGGCAGCAGCGGTTTCAAAAAATACATCCGCGGCAGCGTGGGGCAGGCGTCCAGCAATGCCTGCTCCCGTTCGCGCAAGGCGGGGGCGGTGATGACGTCTATCTCTTCCTGCGGCAGTGCCATATGACCGCCCAGCCATTCGCCCGCCGGGTAGCGGTTCTCCATCTCGGCGGCGATCCGCTTATGGACCACCTGCACGCCCTGCTGTTCCAACGTGGAGCAACTGACACAGGGCACGCAGATGCCGCACTCTTCCAAAAAATAGTGCAGCGTGATGGAATCCAGCCCGCCAACCGAAACGTGGCAGTTCAGTCCCCGCGCCTGGCACTGTTCTTCAAAGCTGGCAGCGACATTTTCTGCATGGCGTACCTTCTGGTCGTAAGTGTAGTTCTCCTGCATATAGCGGAAATTCTGGATGTTGGCCTGGGCATTGCCCTCTTCCATGATTTGCTGAACGGTTTTCATGGCTTCCCGGCCTTCTTTCGTTTGGGTTGTTTCCGTCGCGCCTTGCTGCGGTCCTTGCCGGGCTTGGCGTGGGCGGCCATCGTCGTGGTGTACCGGCGGTAGGCACCGCCGTCGTGCCTGTGTTTTGAGCAATTCAATTTGCCACCCCCTCCATCAGATCAAACAGCGTCGGTGCGTCGCACTCCGCCTCGGCTTCCTGCAAATAGCCCAGGCCGTCGCGGAAGTAGTCGCTGTTGAGTTCGATGCCCACGCCGCGCCGGTCCATCTTGACGGCCATGTACGGTACTGTCATGAGCCCGCCGAACGGGTCCAGGATCAGGTCACCCGGATTGCTCCAGCGGTTGATGGTCCGCTCGACCACGTCCAACTGCAGGGGGCAGATGTGCAGTTCCCGCTTTTTCAGCCGCTGGTCGGTGTTGAGGGTGCGCATGCGGTTGATGTCGTCCCACACGCTGTCCGTCCAGCTGCCCGGCGCACAGACCATGAAGGTGGCGGGCAGACGGCCGTCGGCATCCAGCTGCTTGGCCAGTGCCACGTGCTCGGCGTAGCTGTAGACATTCTGGCGGCTGTACCGGCGGTAGAGATCTTGCAGTTTGCTGACCGGCGCGGCCTGCAGTTCAGCTTTGGTCACCAGCCTGTCGCCGCTGGACCGCCAAAACCCGTGTGCGTCGATCTGCCACTGGGCGCGGGTGTAGGCGTCCTTGCTCTTTTTCACCGGCACATCGGCGTAGGCTTTGCTGGTATCTGTGGGCAGCTTGCGGAACAGCAGCAGGTACTCTTCGCACCCGACACCCATCTTGCTGCCGTCCTTGCACTGCTCGGTCCAGCCGAGGCGGTAGGTCTGGTTGTTCTCCCGCACCACGTCGGTGACGATGGTGACCATGCCGAAAAAGACAAAGCCGTGCTTGCAAAAATGGGCGATGGTGTCGGCATGGAACGGCTCGACGCTGGGCATGCCCAGGCCGGTGGCGTTGCCAAACAGGATGCGGTCCTTGACATGGATGGCCGCCACCCGCCCCGGGCGCAGCACGCGCAACAGGTTGGGCGTCAGGTATTCCATCTGCTGGAAAAAGGCATCGTCGTCCGGGTTATGCCCGAAATCGTTGTAGCTGGGGCTGTACTCATAGTGATTACCGAAGGGGATGCTGGTCAGGATCATGTCCACGCTGTTATCGGGCCAGTTTTGCAACTCTTCCACACAGTCGTTGTTGATGGCACGGTAGTGCTCGCCGGTTACTTCCACTCTCTCCACTCCTATCGTTCGTTTCAGGCTCTCCATCGCGGCGGTTCCCAAGCCATACGCCCGGATGATCCCGGCCATGGTCTCGGTGAGTTCCTCATACTGCTTCCACTTCTGCTTGAGCACCCGGAGGATCTCCTCCTCACTGTCCATGTAGATGATGTCGACGATCACGGGCTGGGTCTGCAAAAAGCGGTAGATGCGGTGGATGGCCTGGATGAAGTCGTTGAACTCATAGTCGATGCCCAGAAAGATGGCCCGGTGGCAATACCGCTGGAAGTTGCAGCCGGAGCCGGACAGGCTCTTCTTTGTGGCGAACAGCCGCGTATCGCCGTAGGCAAACGCCTCGACCCGGCGCTCTCGTTCTTCCAGGTCCATGGTCCCATGGATGTCCACGCACTCCGGCAGGGCGGTGGTCAGGGCGTGACGCTCGGCTTCCAGGTCATGCCAGATTACGAAATGCTCATCCGGCGGGGCTTCGGCAATAATGCGCTTGGCTTCTTCCACGCGGGCGTCGATGCTCTCGCGCTTTTCCCGGGCGGCGTCCCGCAGGCCAAAGGCGGCGTCCCGCATGAGCTTCATCTGGCCGTTTGGCTCGCTGCCGGCATCAGCCAGATCGGTCTGCAGGCGGTGGTAGCGCACTTCCAGCGGCGGCAGGCTGTAGCCCTCGTCGCTGTAGCCGAGGTCAGACGGCTTTTGCAGGAACAGCCCCCAGCTGGCGCACCAGATCCAGAACTCTCGCTCCCGCCCGGGGTAGAGGGTCAGGTTGTTGGCCTTGGTGCTGTCCCGCTTGAACCAGCGGGTCAGCGCCTGGCCGGTGTCCATGATCTCCAGGAACCCGGCGTAGTGGATGAGCTCTTTGTAGCGGTTGGGGCTGGGCGTGGCCGTGTTGACCAGCTTGTAGCGCACCCCCTTGAACTTGTCCAGAAACACCTGGTATGTCTTGCTGCCAAAGCTGCGCAGCGTGGCGGCTTCGTCCAGTGTCACGCCGGCGAACCGCCGGGGGTCTATGTCCCCGTCGCGCACCCGTTCATAGTTGGTGATGACGATCGGCACGCGGGCCTTGATGGCGTCGGCTTCGGCCCGTGTCTTGACGTAGACGGGCGGCTGCTGGTGCAGGATGTGGGTGGCATCGTCGTAAAACTCCCGCCGCACATTGAGCGGTGCCACGATGAGCACCTGCCCGCCGGTCCTCTCAGCCACGATCCGTGCCCATTCCAGCTGCATCACGGTCTTGCCCAGGCCGAACGCCGCGAACAGGGCACGGCGGCCGCCGCGCAATGCCCACAGCACGCTGTCGCGCTGGTGGGGTTTCAAGGCGGAGGAAAGCTGATCGGCCTGTACATCCAACCCCACCAGCGGGGCGACATCAATCTTGCGCTCTAAGAACTGCTCGTAGGTCAGCGTCTTTAGTTTCCCTTTGGTTTCCATATTTGTTCACTCCTTATCGTCAGGTACAGTGCTTTTTCACCTGATCTTCCCGCAGTTTCCTCCAGCTCTGCGGCGGGCAGCTTACGCCCACTTCACACAGCCCCAGTATCCTGTCAAATTTCATCGGTTCCTCCACGCTCCAGGCATAAACCGGGCCGCTGGGGCCTTTCTCGGTCTTGCCTGTCCGCACGATCCGCTGCGGGCGTTCAGCATATTGCAGTAACTCTGCCCGGTCCAGGCATGCGCGGCGGCAGACTTCGTCCACCTCCATCCGGCTCACCGGGCGGATGGACCGGCAGACGAACCTTCCCACGATGCCGCCGCACCCGCCTTCTCGCTTGCTTTCATACAGCAGCACCATGATCTCACAGCCTTCCCGTCTCGCCGCCGGTGCCGTCTTTCTGATCTCCAGCGTTTTCCGCCCGGACAGGATCAGCGCCGCGTACTTTGCGCGAATGCTCATCAGTACATACTCCATATTTGCCTTTCTCCCTTGTTTGAATCGTCAGCATCACCGTCGGCTCCTCCTCTTCCTCGGCCCGCCGGGCGTTGCGCATACCAACATCTCGGCCGCTCAGCCAGGCGGCCCACAGGCCCAGCGCTGCCACAGCGCCTGCCAGAATATACCCTAACCACATGCTGCATCCTCCTCTTGGCGGCGGGCGCCGGGTCCGGCCCGGCTCTCTGCCCTCATTTCCATGCGGGCCACCCGCCATATCAGCGGGGCGGCGTTGCTGCCCCGCGCCGCCCCGTATTTTCAGAACAATATCAGACTTCCTGCCTTCTGTGCCCGCCTTCCAGGGGCCGGTGCCGCCGTTCCTGGCACAGCATGTCGCCGTTGCCGTGTAGTTTCAGCCGTTCCGGCAGCCCCAAGCCCATTTCCTCCCGCGTCTGCCGTTCTGCCCGCGGGTCAGGGTTAGGCAGATACGCCGGGCAGCCGCCGTCCAATCCGTTGCAGGCCCGGCACCGTCCCCGCGTGATCTTGAATACATTCATACACTGCTGCATGGTCCCTCCCGGTGGGCGCGCTCCGCGCCCCTCTTACTGGCCGTCATGGCTCACGTCCTCCGGCAGCAGGCCACCCGCAGCCCGGTTGGCCGCCAGCATCACCAGTGCGCCGCACCCCGCAGCCTGCCACCAGTACCCGATGGCCGCAGCCTCCGCCAGCACCAGCATCGCCACGCCGGCCGCCACCAGTACCAGCTTGCACACAGCTTTTTTAAGTTCCCGCATCTCACTTTTCCCCTTTCGCAATGCCTTCTATCTCTTTTGCGATCATCGCCCGGAACTGGGCAAAGGTCACGGTTCGCCCCATGCACCCCGCACAGGTTTCTTCTATCCGTTCCATCGCTCTTCTGTATAGTGCCATCTTGTCTGCCAGGGTCACGCTCTCTGCCGCCATTCCCAGCATCAGGGCCAGCGCCGTGTCCTCCCGCTGTAAGGCCCGCAGCAGCACCATACGCCGCTTTTCCGGCACAGCTCCGGCGTCCGGGTATGCGGGTTCGTACTCCTGCAGCGTCGCTTCCCTCCCTCGCCGCTTCCCGATTCGTTGCAGTACCGCTTCTACTTCCTGTTCCCAGGTCATTCCTGTACTTCCTCCCAGCTAAAGCGCCCTTTCCCGCTGTTGCGCCATTGGCTCAGGCCGCGCAGCCGCCCGTAGTTCAGGCACTCCACTACACAGGCTTCCAGCGCGGGGTCCAGGCACTCGACCGCAAATTCCAGGGTGCTCCCCTCCGGCACAGTCTCGCTCTTCGCAAGGCTCACCCTCTCCCCCATCGGGGTGCTGGCCCGCAGCGGCCGTTCGCAGGTATCCATCCGCAGCCCATGCAGATCAATGGGGATCTGCCGCGGACTCACAAAAATCAGTCCGTCGATCACCTTCTTGTAGGCTTTCACTCCGGCACAGGCTTTGCCGCCCGCATACCCGGCCTTTCCCGCCTTGGCCAGCATCTGCCAGGCATCCTTCAAAAATCCTTTGATCTGGTAGTCCCAGTACATCGGCCGCCCGTCCGCCAGCCGGGGGAATACCGTCATCCTCTCCTCGGTCACGGCGTCCACGCCGCGCGCGGCCACTTCCTCCTCGGTGCTTGCGGCGTCCGGCGCCTTGCTGGCTATGTACTCCCGCAGCAGGTCCTCCCTGGCCGGGGTGCTCCCCAGCGATTCTTCTATAAATGTGATCCGTACTTTCATCTGTGCGTTCCCCTTTCCGTTTCAGCTTTGCGCATATCCACGCTGTTCCGTTGCGCATCTTTTCTTTTCCAAGCTATTCCGCTGCGTATCTTTTCTTTTCCAATGCGCGGCAAATCTTGGCCCCCGCGCATCGCCGCGGTCCATAGCATGTCCTCTGCATGTCTTTCCTCCGCCTTTTCTCAGCATTGCCTCGCCTTTCCGTGTCGTGGCTTCGCAACTCATTCCGCTGCTTTGCCGCCGCGCTTCTATCCAATGCAAATCCTTTTCTCTGCAAGGCTTTTCCATGCCACTCCTTTTCTTACCTGCCATGTTCACTTCCGATTCTTCGCTTCTATGCGCTTTTCATTTCCGTCGCATTACTCTTCCACGCTCTTCATTTCCGAAGCTGTTCTTATCCGCGCTGCCGCCAATCTTTGCGATTCTATGCCGTTTCCCCTGTGCTCGGCTTCCCGCTGGCGCTCCTGCCAGATCAGCGGCGCCAGCCGCTCGATGAGTTCCCGCCGGGTGGGGGCGCTTCTGGCATCAGGCATTCCAGTACCTGCCGGGCAGCGTCCCGCTGTCGATCTGGCGGCAGAGGGATTCCAGCGTTTCTTTGTCTACTTTGATATACACCATCAGTTCTGTCCGTTTGTCTTTTCCTCTGTCCAGATAAGGCGCCACGCAGATCACTTTTAGATCGGCCAGCGGGGAATCCTGATCCACGATGTGGGCCGGGAACTCAAGATAGGCTTTGTACGGCGGCAGCTTTTGGGAAACAGGCACCTCGATGTAAAGGGAGGTCGTCTCATTCACGAACACATCAGCGGCCGCGGTGATCGGGTAGCTGGTCAAGGTCAGTTCTTTCAGAAATTGATACAGGGTCATGGTGTTCACCTCGTTGAGCCTTGCTTTTCAAACTTTTTCATCCCGGATTCCGCCGCGTCGATGACCATGGCAATCTTCTGCAGCTTCCGGCTGCGTGTCACGGCCGTGCTGCTCATGATCTCCCGCACGGCTTCATAGGCTTGCTGATAGCGGTCCGCCCCTTCGCCCGGCAGCTGGCCCAGTGGGGGCGGTAGCCCACTCCGTCCCCCGTCCCGCCGGGCAGCCAGTGCCCGCGCACCAGCCGCCCGTCCGGGGTCATGATGTTCTCCGGCCCGCCGGGGTCCTGGCGGTATGGCATGGCCTGGGCGTCGCACGGCATGGCCCGCCCCGCTGTGGTCCGCACAAAGGTTATGGCCGCGCCGCAGCGGTTACAGTTCCTCACGATCACTTCCCGTTTCCCCTTTCGGCACACCCTTTCCCCCGTGCATCCTTCCACGCTTCATAGGCCGCCCGGTTCTTGGGGTCCTGGTAAAATACTTCCATCAGATCCAGCAGCGCCCGGGCCTGCCGGTCCGTTATAATTCTCTGCGTACTGTCTGTCGTCTGATTCATCTGCTGCCCCCTTCAAATCGGCCCCGGGTCGGCGTGCCTGCGCCGCCGCCCGCCCGGCCGTGTTTGCTCTTCCCGCCCGGCCCCGGTGCGCGTCTGTTCAAAGTGCCGCAGCCCGTCCGCGGTCACCACCCGGCTCCGTTCTCCTACCTGGATCGTCTCGCCGAACGCCCCCGCAGCCATCAGGCGGCGGATCGTGCACCGGCTTTTTCCGTACCGCTCGGCCAGGTCGCTCACCGTGTAGGTCTCCTTCGTGCCCTGCATCTTCTGCGCCACCTTCTCGGCCACCACGTCGGCAAACCGTTCCAGCAATTCTTCCATACCGTCCATTTTCTTCTCCTTTCCGCCCCCCGCCGGGGCTTTTGTTGGCTTCTTCCGGCCGCTGTGTTATAATCTGGTAAAAAATGCAAAGGGTTGAAGTAGTATGTTGTTTCCTCATCTCGAAGAATACGAACTGCTTACGTTGAAATGGTTTTCCTGTCACAAAGTTCCTGTTTCAAATTCCCAGCAGTATATCCCAAGCCATTTTCTTAAGTCCTCGCTTGAACTCATCTATTCCGGCCATCTTATTGACGAGAACGGGTTCTACATTTTAAGCCCTACTGCGCTGGACCAGTTAAAGCACGCCGGTATTCTGCAGCGCAGGCATGACCGCTACAACTTCCTCATTGGAGTTGTTTCCGGCGTCGCCGGCACGCTTCTTTTGGATTGCTTTATCCCGTACCTGCTTTCGCTTTTCAGCCGGTAATGCTTCCTGTGCAGGCGTATTCGACCGCAAGTATCACAATTTTCGTGATCAGCGCACCCATAATCCCTCCCAGCACGGCAAATTTGCATTCCCGTACCATTTCCGCAGTCTCTTTCAGGTTCCATACCAGGTCTTCCCATAGCTTCCGCATGGTGTATACCTCCTTCCGCCCCGCCGGGGCATTCTTCGTTGCAGCCCCCTCCCCACCGTGCTATAATCAGTCGGGGAAGGTCAAAAACCGTTATGACGGGTCTGTAAGCTTTTTATCACCCGTACATACCCCTCGCCCGAATAGTTGTTCAGCCGTACCTCCAATACCGCTGCATGGCCGTTCGGGCCTTTTTTCTGGTCAAATATCGCGTTTCCGTCCACGGTCACGGTCTCCAGCCGCTCCCGTTCGTCAAGCGTGATCTGTATGTTTCTCACGGTGCGCCGCCTCCCTCCTTCCGCCCCGCCGGGGCATTCTTCGTTGCAGTCCCCTCCCCACCGTGCTATAATCGGGCAGGAAAGGAGGTGTTCTTTTTGGATTATCAGCTGTACGATCAAACGCAGGCTGCCCTTGGCGCTGTCTCAGATAACTACCGTGCCAATTTGCAACCTGTGGTCGATGCTCTCCGCGCCGACCCGGAAACCAAAGCCGCTCTTCAGTCCATCATTACGGAAACTGCCAACTCCCTTGATGAACTGGCTCGTCTTGTTTCCGCTTCTTTGATTGCCGCATCCCGGTAATCTCACTCCAAAGCGCCGCCGCCCTCCGGCGGCGCTTTTTTGTCGCCCTGCGCCACTTCCAGCGCCAGCGCCGCGTGCAGCTTCATCATCAGCACATCCAACTCCCTTGTTTTCTGCTGGATTTCCCTGCACAGCTTCGCCGCCTCCGCATTGTCAAATCGAACGTCCATCATCATTTTGCTTCACCTCCTATTACAATGTATTTACGGTCTAAGGCACGGCAGCCAGCCGTGTCTTTTTCCGCATCGTTGCCAAAGCTGTTAGAATGAGAGAGTCTTGGCCTGATGTTCACCTCCAAGGACCAAAGCGTCCGTACGAAAGTCAGTCAGCCAGCCTCTCATTCGCAGCGTTCGATTTATGCAGGTTGAGCCACCTCCTTGGTGCGCCCGTGTCATCAAATAGA
>QAKI01000020.1 GCA_003343905.1 Subdoligranulum variabile | reverse complement strand
GCCGGCTTTATCCCGAGGCGACCGTGATGCGGAGTCTGTTTCAGGAGATAGATTTCCGCTGCGAGAACGTCATCGCCAACCCGCCGTTCGAGACGGCGGAGTGTACAGTGTTCCTGCGATGGCTGGGCGACGTGCAATATCCCGGCGACAAGGCCGTATTGTTGCTGCCGGTGGGAGTCATCGACAAGCAGCGGCCCAGGATGATGCAGAACGTCGTGCGGAGGTTCTGCACTCTCTGTCGGACACCCATGCAGGAATCGTTCGCAAGAACGGCCTGTCGTGCGGAAATCGTCGTGCTGGAACGGGCTTAATTCATTCTGGCGCGAATAAATTTTATCCGCAGATCCTCCGTTCGGAGTGTCTGCGGATTTGTCAATGATACAAGACTATTTCCTTATGATTTATTCATCCAATTTTCGCACCTTTAGCTCGGTTAAGATGTCCCGTTTGAATTTGCTAAGAGGACGATTATTGTCTTTACTTCTATCTATTTCAGTACCGAATATGCAGTTAAAGGCTTCTTCTTGAGAGGGTGTAAAACCTCGAACCGTTTGAGGTAATATGTCCTTAAGATATGTGCTCGAATACTTTTGCGCAAACGTATATAAATCTTTGAGTTCTAATTGGGAATGGGCATTGTAAATCTCTTTCAGATGAAAAGATTCGCATAGCTCTTTTGCAGACGGATCAATATCTTTTAATGTTACCTTTAAAGATGCTGCATCACTCCCTTCATACGAAAATGTGAAATATTCTTTATTGCCGTCTGTTAAATAAGGATTCATGGTGAGACAGAACTCTTTCGTCCCTTTACAACTGCTATTGCATATGTGACATGATGGAATCAGATTGTATAAAGACATCGCAAAAAACGGATATTTTGATTTGGGCAGATAATGGTCGAATTCGGGTCGTACGATGTTCTTGGGATTATCTACTGTCAGTGTATATTGCCGATTGCAATATACACAACTGTTCTGTCCGATCAATCTCGCCAATTTATATCCGTTGGATTTGTTTATATAATACTCATAATCAAATACATCTAAAACTTGTTTAAATCTTTTTATACGATCTTTTTCGATTCTGGATCGTTTCTTTTTTCTATATGCGTCGATAACAGGTCCGTATTGTCCGCGGGGAAAAAGATGCGATTTCAAATCCTCGCACATGCCATATAATTCTTGGGGACGGCTTATCAAAATCTCTCTTAATAAATCATCCGTTAAATATTTTTTAACACTTTTTATGGGGATGTTATCTCTGTTTATTTTCATCCGTTCCCAGAACATAGCAATATACTCCCGTTCTTGAACCGAAGATAAAAATTCCAAATGCCACATATCAATTCAGGTTTTTAATATTTGCCAATTCCTGCTTTTTCCTATGCAATTCGGTTTCTAATTCAATTATTTCCTTATTCAAACGTTCGGCAGCGTCATCGTTGTAAACTTCATCGAGCATCATCGATAATTTTGTGCGTATGAGAGGTTCTCCGATTTGTTTGATAATAGCGTTCCATTTTTGATATTCACATGTCGAAAGAGTCGTATGAGATTCCCTTAACTTTTGAATACGATCTATGATTTGTTGAATCAGATGTTTGGCAAATTCTCCGGTTGCCCCGTTTTCCAGAAAGAAACTTTGTCGCAGTAGGTCATGAATGTTTGCACCGAACGAATTGACGGTAATCATTTGATTTGCCTGATGTCCGTCTTTAAGATATAGAATGTTACAATCCGGTATGTCCGACAAGATGAATGGAGAATGCGTTGCAAGTATAATATTGAAAGCACATTTTTTGTTCAGCCCTAATCGTTTGATGAAGTTGAGTAAATTATAGATAAAAGTTCTCTGATATTCCGGATGAAAGCATAATTCGATTTCATCCAATACGAGGTTTATATGTCTGTATGGGATTCGTCTGTTGTTGCCATCTGCCTCTGGAATGGACAAGATGTTACGAATATGGTACAAGACGGTTGTCGAGGAAAAGATAAATTGCCTTTCCCCGGAACTTAATTTATTAAACGGGATATGTTCTCCATGTGAATTTTGCAGGTATATCTGAAGACGATAAAACGGAGGAGGAAGTAGCTCTGTGATTTCGTCTGGTGTCGAGTTACTCTTGAGAGCACCTATGTAATCCTCGATTCGATTTATTTCCGGATTGCCGCCTTTGCAGAGATATTTTATATATCTAATAGTTTGGCGCACTTTCAATGTTATGTGCGAAGTGTCGGTACGAATGTGACTGATTAAGTTATCTATTCCATTTATATCAAAGGCTTCTTTATTCAAATCCTCAATATCATATTTAACATCATCCAAATAACTCGGATATTTATCTGAAATAGATAGTATTTTGTATGCTAAATATTTATAAGCAGCATTTACATATTTAATATTGGCCACTTCTAATGGCTCATGTATTTGATATTCAATTTGAATGTATTTTTTTATACAAAAAAACAGGGAATATTGGATAGTTGTATCTACCTGAAACAATTCCTTTTGGTAACTTCCGCGACTTTTATTGAATGAATATTTTTTATTTATATAATTTTCATCATACACGGCTTTTATAGAGCCCAAATCGTACCCCTCTATGAATTGGTTATTTTCTTCATCCTTATTTTGATCATATAATATCAATAAGGCTGCTAAGCGGTTGATCGTTAGGTTTAGTTCATTATTGACATTTAAGAAACCATCATCCCGGTAAGGATTTAGTACAATGGGGGTCAAATATCCATCGTTCTTATGAAAGAGGCTTCTGAGCCAAATGGATGATTTATTGTCGACGGATTCCTCGATGTAATCTTCAAGATTATACGAGTGCAAAGAGTAGTTGCATACGATCGTATAAAAGAAGTTGTGTAGAATAGTATAAATATCCTCATGGGTTATTCCTATTTCACCTATAGAATTTTCACATCTGGACTCAATACCTAACTGCTTACCATAAGGTTTGAACCCATTTCCGAGATCAATCAGAACCTCTTCATTCTTGCATTTTAAGCAACATAATTTGTCATGGATAATAAAATACAATTCCGCATCTATCCCCCTTACCATATGGAGTTCCTCGGAAATATTATCCGGGCGAATTTTTTTAAGCAGTTTGACGGAGAGGTTATTGATCATTCGGAATATAATTTCCAAAATTGAACTTTTCCCACTTCCGTTTTTTCCGACTATTGCCTGTATAAAAATATTCTCACCCCAGAATTCATCGCAAAAATTGTTTTTTCCGTGTCGATTGTCGTCCAAGATGAAAGGATACTGTTTATTCAAAATCAGTTTATCCTCCTTTTTATCAACCTTATAAAGTGTGTTAAACAAATACCACTCAGGATTTAGAACCTTTTTGATATTAGGATAGCAATTCTTGCCAACTTTTACTGCAATAAGTGCAAAATGTAGCATACATATGATTTTTATTCGTTAATCAAATATACACAAAAGACCCCAATATTCCAAAAGCGTTCTCTGTGAATTGAGGATGATTGAACTGCAGAGAAAAGTTCTTTCCCCGTCGGTTGCCGTCGGGGAAGATAGGCACGCGACCGGGCCGTGAAACGGCCCTCGGCGGCGTCGGACGGAAAAATCGTCCTCGGCTCGGATGTACCTCGCCCTGCGGTATTTTTCCGCCGCTTCGCCGCCGTCGCGCACCTTGTGTATCTTCCCGAGGCAACCGACCCGTTCGGGAATAAGTCCTCATAACATAATCATTCATTGTTCTTGCACAATCCATATGACAAGGATTGCACAAGTTAAACACGTGAGACACACGGTAAAAACTGTTCGATGTTATGCAGACTACGAAAGCGAGTGCCAAGACGGGAAAACGCGGCAAGACCGCGACCCGACTGCCGGCCGTTCCGGCTCCGGAATCCACCGTACAGGAATCGCAACCTGCGATTTGCGGCCAGTCCTCCGAGCCGATACCTGCCGAGATACAGACGCCGGCCGCGGAGAAAGCTATTCCGGCTCCTGCAACTGCTTCCACAAAGGAGCCGAACCCCCGTCCCGAACCGCAGATTCAACTGCTCGACCTGAAGAAAATCGTCAATGCGGAGTATAATCCCCGCAAGGACTTCCGGGAGGAGACGCTGCTGGAGCTTGCCGAGAGCATCCGTCAGGTCGGGGTGCTGCAACCCATCTGCGTGCGTCCGCAAGGCGAAGGGTTCGAAATCGTCTATGGCGAGCGCCGCTACTGGGCGGCCGCTATGGCGGAGCTGAAGTTCATCCCGGCCCTCGTGCGGGAGATGACCGACGCCGAGGCCGAAGACGCCGCCATCACGGAGAACCTCCAGCGTGAGGACGTGAAACCGCGCGAAGAGGCCCAGGCATACGAACGGGCCTTGCAGTCAGGACGGCATACAATCGAGAGTCTCGTGGGTAAGTTCGGCAAGAGCGAAGCCTACATCCGCTCGCGTCTGAAGCTCTGCGAGCTCATCGACGCCCTCGCCGAGCAGCTCGACAGGGAGGAGATTTCTGTGGGGGTCGCTATGGAAATCGCCAAATATCCTTCCGACATCCAGCAGGAGGTCTACGAGGAGCATTTCGCCGACGAATGCCGCACCTCGTGGAAAAACGCCCGTATCAAGGAGATCGCCCGGCGACTTTACGAGCGTTACATGACCAAGCTGGATACCTACCGTTTCGACAAGACCGAATGTCGGACGTGCGCCCACAATACGGCCAACCAGGTGCTGTTCCGGGACGAATGCACGGACGGCTGCGCCGGATGCCAGAACCGTGAGTGTATGATGCGCAAGAACACCGAGTTTCTCGTTGGGAAAGCCCTGAAGCTGCTACGGGACGACCCGCGTACGACGCTCGCCTCGACGGACGAGACCCCTTCGGAGGTTCTCGATGCGCTCGAAGAGGAGGGTTACCACGTCGAAGAACTGGAGTACCACATCAATTACTACGACGAAGCGCCCGAGATGCCCGAGATGCCGAAGGCCGAAAATTACATATCGGAGGAGGATTTCGCCGAGGCACGGCAGAGGCATGAAGTTCGGATGGCCCGCTTCACGGAGGCGACGCGGCGACTGGAGTTCGATGTCTCGGAAGGCCGTGTGCGCAAATACGCCGTCCTCGGAGCGCTCGATATCGAGCTCCGCTACGCGAAGGTCGGGGACGAGGAGCGGGAGATTACGGTCGACGACCCCGAGGGCGGCGAACGCAAGGTGCTCGTTACAATCGTGCCTCCTTCGCCGCTGGAAGCCCTCGAACAGCAGGACCTGCGCAACCGGCAGCTCTGCTACGAGCATATCACGACGGATATGAAACGGCTGTTTCTCGATGTCAAGGTTGCGAACAAACCTTTGCAGAAAGAGGAGCAGCAGATGTTCTACTACGCCATGATGCAGCGCATCATGAGCGATTCGAAGCTCCGGCAGTGCGGCATCCGGCCCAAAGAGGGTTCTTTCCTGACTGACGAAGAGCAGTTCGCCGCTGCGGGACGCATCACGGCCAAGCAGCAGGCGGCGCTGACCCGCGCGTATCTGGTGGACTACTTCCGCTCGGCGGCGCCGGAATGCTACTGCACGGACGAAACGCTTCTGACGGGGATGATGTGCCGCTTCGCGGATCTGAATTTCACGGAGCAGAGCCGTGCGGTGCAGCAGGAGTACCTGAAGGTTTACGAGAAACGCAAGGCCCGCATCCAGGAACAAATCGACAATCTTCGTGCGCAGGCCGAAGCCGTCGAAAAAGCGGCTTCGGTGCAGGAGGCTCCGGATGCCGAACCGGAGGAGCTGCCCGAGCTGCTGCCGGAGGAGACGCCCGCGACGGAGCCCCAGCCGCTGGTGATTCCTATGGATCCGGATATCGAACCCGATACCCGGATGCCGGAGGAAATGAAGACGGCGGCATGACAGCGAAGAGAACAGAGTCCCAACCGACGGAGCAGGACTCGAACCTGCTCCGTCTTTCAATTCTACGATTATGAACGAGAAATCAGTAGATGGAGAGCATAATTCCGAAGTACCACGAATAGTTCCTAATCCGTGGCGTTGCGCCGCATGCGGTTCGCTGCGGGTATCCTGCCAGGTCTGGGTGGACAGCAACACGCACGAAGTAGAATCCGTGTCAGAAGACAAGGACGACCTATGGTGCGACGAGTGCGCCGAACATACCCGTCAGGTCCGCGAAAGCGAACTGATATCCGATACGGTCGAACCGTGGTGGAAACACGTTCCGACGATGGAAGAACGGATAGTCATTACCGGACTGAATCCGGATAATTTCAGCCCGGAAGATGATTGCAAGGCTTTCCGCGAGGCTTGCGACATGTGGTGGCGCGGCAGGACGAACGACGAGAAAATCCGTCACTGGCGGCAGGCTGCCGCTCCGAAAGAAAAATAACCCAACAACGACAGCTATGAACAAGAATCTTATCAACGCCATCGCTCCGCGACTGACGGAGCTGATGATAAAGAAGATGGAGACGCTCACCGAAGAGTGGCGCAAGCCGTGGATCGCCGACCTCGCGCACGGTCTTCCGCGCAACCTGCGCGGCACGCCCTACCGGGGCGGGAATATCCTGCTGCTGCTGTTCCTCTCGGAAATCGCAGGCTTCCGTACGCCCGTTTTCCTGACTTTCCGCCAGGCCAAAGAGGAGGGACTGAACATCCTCAGAGGTTCCAAGTCATTTCCGGTCTTCTTCTGGAAACTCTACATCCGCCATAAGGAAACCCGCAGGAAGCTCGAAGCGGAGGAGTACTACCGGCTGCCCCGGGAACGACAGAAGGAGTACGACGTGCTGCCGGTGATGCGTTCCTACCCGGTCTTCAACATCGACCAGACGGACTTACAGGCGCGACAGCCGGAACGTCATGTCTCGCTTACGACTCCTCCCGAACCGAAAGATTATTCGGACGGTATGTTCTGTAAACCTCTCGACCGGATGCTTGAACAGGATGCGTGGCTGTGTCCGATTCACCTCCGATACAGCGACAAGGCGTCGTATTCGTCCTCTCTCGACCGAATCATCTGTCCGCTCAAAGAACAGTTTCCGAAAGGCGATGCTTTCTATACGACCTTGCTGCACGAGATGGCGCATAGCACGGGTCATTCCGACCGCCTCGGCCGGAAACTCGGGTACGGACGCAGGACTCCCGAATATATGCGCGAGGAGTTGGTCGCAGAACTTACGGCGGCGCTGTGCGGTGCGATGCTGGGTTTCGCCACGACGCCCCGCGAAGAGAGCGCCGCCTACCTCAAGGACTGGCTGGCGGAATTCCGTAAAAAACCGACCTACCTGTTCGACATCCTCACGGACGTGAACCGTGCCGCACGGGTGATTACCGGACGACTTCCCGAAATCAGGGAAACGGATACTCCTGAAGAGGTTCCGGCCGAAGCGGCCTGAGACCCTTTAGAAATCAATCGTTCAACCTGCGCCGTGGCCGAAAGGTCGCGGCGCTTCAATTATTACAGCTATGAATCCAACGAACTCCGAAAATCGGTACAGTCTCGAAACGCTGCTGCCGTTGAATGAACTCTACCACCATGACCACCGCCTGACGCAAGAGGACGTGGACATGTCCAATAAGTTGGTGCGCCATATCGAACGTACCCGTAATCCGCATGTTCAGAAAGTCGGCGACCGGGTACGTTACACCACGCGCTACGGCGATTTTTACGGCAATGCCCTGCTCGAGGCCGTTCGCAAGGACGGCACGTTTTCTATCTGTCTGTGTCCGTACGTTCCCTTCGTGTGGGCGACCGCCGGCGGTATCGGCTGCGCGGTGAGCGGCGGACCTTTTACGGTCGTGGCGCCGCACGCGCTGCACCCGGCCGGAACCGTACAGGGGGATTTCTGCGACTGGGGACATTGCGGCGCCTGCGGCAACGGTGCTGTCCGGTTCTGCGCCGAGGTGCCGCTGTGGGAGTACCGGGAGCCGGAACCTCTTTACGGCGATTTCACGACCGAGCGGTGGCGCAAAATCCTCCTTCATAAAGACCCGGAACGGCGGGACGGCGACCTCTACCGGGGTGACTGTATCTATTTCCGAGGGGAAGAGGAGTTTCGACAGTTTCTCTCCGATTACGAAGGAACCGTATTTTCGGCTCCCGACCCGGCGTCCGTCATTGTCTGGTGTTACCGGGACGAAGAACGGGCCGTATCGCCCGAGGAGTGGGAGGCACTCGACGCTCCGGTTGCCGAACGGCGCCTTTACAATGCGCCTCAGTCCGTGAAACTCGTCAAAGACCGCGAACGGTATACGACGGTCTGCTATTACATCCGCCCGAAGCATGCCGTTTGACATTTGTCGCACATAATATGAAATCGAATGGGAAAAAACGAATTGTTCGTCTCGGAATCCGAAGGCGATACCTTTGGGTTGTATCTGACCGAAGAACGGACCCCTGCGGCCTTCGAACGTCGTGTCGCAGACCTTATGCGCGGCGGACTTCCGGAAGCGGAAGTGCGGCATGCCGTCGCAGCCACGCCGGTCTGTATGGAGTTTTTCTGCGACCCCGAACGGGGCCTTTTCGCCGTGGAGTCCGAGCCGCTGGCCCAAATCCGGATTTTCAATCCCTATTCCGGCGAGGAAATTCCCAATGAAATCCTCGATGAATGATATTTCACGGATAGCATTCATTTTTTTACCCGTGCCGTGACCGAAAGGTCGCGGCGCTCTTTATTTCTGCAACTATGAGTCACATGATTGTAAAACGTATCACCATTACTTCCGATTTGCGGGTAATGGTCCGCAGGGCGACGAACAACCTTCGCCCGCTCGACTTCCGTTACGGCGAGGTCGAATCGCTGACCGAACTTCTGCGTACGAAAGGCCGTCCGGCACTCGAACGGGAACTGCTGTCGCTCTTCTTCTACGGTACCTGGCAGGGCCGAAGCCGCTATTCCCGGGCTGTCGGGTACGCCCTGTTTACCGACAACGTGGACAAGTACGAAGCCTGGAGGCTCTGCCAGGAGGACAAGGCGTATGAGCGGCATCTGCTGCGTAAGTATCCGTTAATCCCCACCTTGTGGATGATTTTTGAGGATTCTACCTTTGCCTTTAGATCGGGAGATAAACACCGGTCGAGAAGGATTTATGGAAAATAAGAAATACGACCGCTTGACGAAGGGTCTGGTTTATCCGTTGATAGAGAAGTATTACCGGAGCGGAGATTTGCCGAGTGTATTTTACAAGCGTGAGGGTTTGAGCGAAAGCCAGTTTTATACGTGGCGTCAGCGCTATTTGCGGGATCACCCTGCGGTAGCGAAGAAATTGGGCATAGAAGTCAAGCAGGGAGGTAACGGCTCAAGGCGGTCTTCAAAAAATCAAGGATCTACGCCATCCATACTCGATGGTAAAGAGGGTTTCGTTCGGGTAACGGTTCCGGCGGTGGCCGCTCCGCGTCCTTCCGCAAGCGATGCTTCGGTTTATGAGTTGTGTTATCCGAACGGAGTTCGTCTGCGTCTGCCTGCGGGCATTGCGGCCTCCGATCTCGGCATCCTGATCAAGCTGTATTAGTTTTTAGGGGGGG
>QAKI01000064.1 GCA_003343905.1 Subdoligranulum variabile | reverse complement strand
GGATTCGGTCGGGCCATTCGCACCGAGACAGATACATGCGTGGTAAGCATTCTGGACTATCGGGCAGCCCCCGGAGAGCGGTATCACCGCGCTGTACTGGACGCCCTGCCAAACCTTCGTATCACCGGAAAAATCGAAGACGTAGAAGAATTTATCCGGGCAAAGAAAGGCCCGGATTATTTTATGCACTAGGAGATTCGATCATGGGAAATCCATTTGACCCTGTAATGCCGAGTGAACGGCTGATAAATGAAATAAAGTATTACGTTACATACACTTTTCTGAAAAGACTATGCGAGCAGGGAAAATTAACGCTGGATAACTGTCGGCAGACGAATGTTGCTATTGCCGAAAAGTACGGCGTCTTGCAGTGCCATATTTAGCGGTTGTCGTGATAGCTATCCAGAACCGGTTGTAGTAGTCTTTGGTATGACAAAAGAATGTCCAGCCGAAAAGGAGTGGCAAAAATGCCAGAAGTTAAAATCATACGACCTATAGTCGAACAGGCAAAAAAGCTGCGGGTTGCAGCTTATGCCCGTGTGAGCAGTGATTCAGTGGATCAGCTAAATTCCTTTGCCACTCAGGTGGCCTATTACACGGACTTCATCCAATCCAAAGACGAATGGGAGTTTGCCGGCCTTTATGCTGACGAAGCAGTTTCCGGCACCACAGCCGACAAGCGGAACGATCTTCAGCGTCTGCTGGCCGACTGCCGTGCCGGAAAAATTGACCGCATTCTGGTCAAATCCATTTCCAGATTTGCCCGCAATACCCTTGACTGCATTCAGACGGTGCGGGAGCTCAAACAGCTTGGTATCGCGGTGGAATTTGAAAAAGAGCAAATCGATACCGGGAATATGGGCAGCGAAATGCTCTTAAGTATTCTGGGATCTGCCGCACAGGAGGAATCCCTCTCTATTTCGAAGAACTTGAAGTGGAGCTACCGGCGCCGGATGAAATCCGGCGATTTTATTACCTGCAGCGCCCCACTCGGCTATTACCTGAAAAATGGAACATTGATTCCTGATCCACAGGAAGTCCCGATTGTTGAATACATCTTCAGCAGTTATCTCACAGGAAGGAGCCTGAAAGAAATTGCGACAGAGCTCAGTACAATGGAAGTGGGAATTGCTGACAAAAAAAGCGAGAGATGGCATCGATCGACCATTCGATATATTCTGGCGAATGAAAAATACATTGGTGATTCACTGGTACAGAAATGGTTTACGCCCGATGAGCTTCCGCTAAAACACCAAAAGAACAAAGGCGAAATCTCTCAATACTACATCAAGAATTCTCATCCGGCAATTATCTCACGCGAAATTTTTGAAACTGTGCAACAGCTTCTCAAACAAAGAGTGGAGCAACACTTTTCAAAAACAGCTATCCGCAGTTTCCCTCTCAGCAGAACTATGCAGTGCGCCCTTTGCGGTTCAACCTTTCAGCGCCGTCCCAACACTAAAACTGTTCGGTGGACCTGCTATCAGCATTTGCAAAGTAAAGAGTTATGCCCGATGACTATTATAGAGGAGAACGAAGTCTACGGGGCATTCTTAAGTGTATATAACAAACTGTTGGATAACAAAAACTCCATTTTGAAAGCCATGCTGAACCAGCTGTTGGAGCTGCAAGTAAAAACCGTATTCGCAAGGCCGGACATCATGGCGGCCAACGAAAGAATATCTGAACTCGTCAAGCAGAATCATTCTCTCTCAAGGTTGCAGACCAAGGGGTGTATTGATTCTGTTATTTTTATAGAACGAAGCAACCGCAACAACCAAAAAATCGAAGTACTCCGACAAGAGCTGCGGCAGCTTCAAGAACCGGACGAGGTCAGTCGTCTCATCGACAGCACCAAACTGTTATTGGATCTGCTGGAAGACGCCTCTCCTATGCTGGATTTTGAACCTTCCATATTCAAAAGCATGGTGCAGAAAATCGTTGTTTATCCCGAATGGTTTCGTTTTCATCTCATCAACGGATTAATGCTTGACGAAAGGAGGTAAGTCTGTGAAGAAAATACGCTACTTCCCCTTTGGATACCGTATGGCCATTGGAAAAATTGAAATTGTCCCGGAAGAACGAGACCTGCTCCAAGACCTATTTGACAGATACCTGAAAGGCGCATCCCTGAAAGCATTGGCAAATTATGCAGAGCAGACCGGAATCAGATTTCGTGATAACTCTGAGCATTGGAACAAAAACATGATCGCCAGAATGTTGGATGATGAGCGCTATTGGAATAATGCTGGATTTCCACCTATCGTTAGCAAAGAAACGGGTTTTGCAGTCACTGCCTTAAGGAGACAGAAAGCCACTTCTCAATATTCCATACAGTTTATAAAGAAGAAACTGGTTTGCTGTGTCTGCAGAGGAAACGTAAACCGTAACGGTAAAAATGCTCCTCGAATACGTTGGGATTGTCCACAATGCGGGCGGTGCTTCGGCCCTATTACCGACGCCGAACTGCTGCAGGCAGTCAAAGAGAAGCTGCTGGCCGTTTACCAAAACCCAAAGTTGGCAGAGCCGGATCATTCTCCCCCAAACAGTCTATCCATCCAGGCGGCCCGGTTAGCCAACGAAATCAATCAACTGCTGGATCAACGTGAAGTCCATACAGACGAGCTGATCGCCCTGATCTTGGAATGCGTTGCCGAAAAATACAAGACCTGCGGTATTAAGGGGTCCGACCATCTCACCCTCAAAATGAAAACCCTTTTTCAGGATCATGGCAGCGATCTGGAACTGGACCGGGAGCTTTTCGACCAAACCGTTAAACAGGTTATTCTGCAGCCAGACGGTTCCGTGCAGTTTCTGCTATTGAACGGAAAAATAGTTTGAAGGGAGAGAAATTCCCGTGTCGCAAAAGGTGGTCATGGAAATCCCGGCAAACCCTATGCTGAGCGATTCGCGAAAGAAACGGCGCAATCTGCGGGTTGCGGCCTACTGCCGGGTGAGCACCGAGGAAGAAGAACAGAAAAACAGCTTTGAGGTACAGGTAAGCTATTATACAGACAAAATCACCCATCATGAGGGATGGCAACTGGCCGGAATTTTCGCGGACGATGGGATCTCAGGCGTCAGCACCAAAAACAGAGAGCAATTCAATAAAATGATTGAACTGTGCAGGAAGAAGAAAATCGATCTCATCCTGACAAAATCTATTTCCCGCTTTGCCCGAAACACCCTAGACTGCATCAAGCACGTGCGGATCCTCAAAAGCTGGGGCATTCCGGTCATTTTCGAGAAAGAAAACATCGACACTTCGAATATGAACAGCGAGATGATCCTGACCTGCCTGAGTTCCTTCGCCCAAGCTGAGAGCGAATCCATAAGCGGCAACGTCACAAAGGGCATCCGCATGGGCTATCGGCAGGGACGATTCGGTTTCCGATACAAGAATTTTCTAGGGTATCGCAAAGGGTCGGATGGCGAACCGGAAATCGTGCCTGAAGAAGCGAAAATCATCCGGCTGATCGCTCAGAATTACTTAAATGGCGACAGTCTGTGTACCATAAAAGCCACTTTGGAGAGCATGGGCGTCCCAACCGCCACCGGCAATAAGAACTGGAGCACGGAAACCATCCGACGCATCCTGCAGAACGAGAAGTACATGGGTGACGTCCTGCTGCAGAAAACCTACACGGCGGATTTCATTGAAGGCAAGATCAAGAAAAACAACGGAGAACTCCCGCAATACTACATCAAGGACAACCATCCGGCCATCATCCCTCGGGAAATGTTTTACCAAATTCAGGAAGAAACCACTCGCAGGAGGAGCAAAAAGCCCGCTAATACCAAGAAAGCCAAGACCAATCGAGGGCGGTTTACTAGCAAATACGCCCTTTCAGAAAGACTTGTCTGCGGGGACTGCAGCAGTTACTTCCGAAGGGTAACCTGGAATATCCATGGGCAAAAGCAAATCGTCTGGCGCTGCATCAGCCGGCTCGAGCTCGGGCCGAAATCCTGTGGAAATTCACCCAGCCTCAAAGAAACCTCCCTCCATGCTGCCATACTGGAAGCCATCCGCTCCCTGATTCATGGACAACAGGAAAAAATGGCCGCGATGCTACAGGATACCTTAATACGCTGCATTGCCGGAGAAAAGGAAGGAACCAATCCTAATATATTGGAAAGCGAAATCAAGGAATTGGAAACAGAATTTGATCGTCTCCTGATTCTGGCAGTCGATGAAAACGATATTCTGGACTATAAGCTGAAGCAACTCAGCGAAACTATACGTAAGCTAAATCAGCAGAAGAAACAACTCGAGCAAACCGCAGAACGTTCTAAAGCTACGAAAAGCAAAGTTAACGAAATCATGGAACTAATTTCCTCAGAAGAGCTTGACCTGACAGAATACTCCGACACCCTGGTGTACCGCATCATCGAAAAAGTCACCGTACTTTCCAAAGAGAAAATCCGAATCCGTTTCATAGGCGGATTTGAGATTATGCAGCCGCTTCTGTGAAACAGGCCATTTCTGCTATAGGCTACATTATTTACAATTAGTTAAGGGCAGAGAATATAGTTCCTGAATATCAAAGTTGCGATTCTCGGTAAGCTTTTTGAAGCCAGAGCAAATATCCGCTTTTATGCTCAAAGTTTAGAATGGACCTTCATATCTACAATCTGATTGGCTTTTACTGAATTGATTGCAGGCGAAAGGTGTCTTTTTCAGTGCCACCTAAACGCTTTGTATCCTGCCTGAATTGTTCGAATTCAAAGTCCACATTCTCAATCGGAAAAGGTAACGATATGACCAACTCGCATCTAAAACATTAGGCAGCTATTTAAAAGATGCTGAAAAGGGCAATCAACGCTCTAATATTTGGAACAAATAGCAATTATTGTCAATTCGTCTTTGTATTTGTCGAAAAATTCTCTAAATATCGAAACTCCATGTTGACTTTTATTTGTTGTCTGGTATAATGATTGTAAGGAAGGTGTGGATAGTGTTAATAAAAGTGAGCATAGAAAATTTTAAGTCTTTTGATTCTCCGACTGAGTTAAACATGATTTCATCTGGAAAAATTCAAAGTCATAAAGACCACCGTATTAACATCAAAAGCACCAATATACTCAAGCATGCCGTAATCTATGGGGCTAATGCTTCCGGAAAATCTAATTTTGTTGATTTTTTCAGTTTTTTTAAGAGCACCGTGCAAAAACAGATCCCTCTTGCTGCCATAGAATGGTATTGTAAAAACCGAAAAGAAAACAAAACGAGGGAAAGCTCTTTTGAAGTTCAATTTGCATGCGGAATTAAGTTCTACGCCTATGGTTTTTCCGCCATTCTGAGCGAACGCAAAATCAAGGAAGAATGGCTGTATGAACTATATCAAGACGGAAGTTCAAAAAGACTATTTACACATAAAGCTGGTAACCGCCCCTCTTTAGACGAGTCCATTCGCGTATCTTCTGCAGAAAAGAAGCGTTTTGATGTTTATGCGGAGGACTGAACAGCACCCCATTTGTTAGACAGTATGGTATACTGAATAACAAATGGGGTGCTTTACTATGCCGAAAGGAATACCAAACAAACGCTATACACCAGAATTCAAGAAGCAGGTAGTAGAGGCGGTC
>QAKI01000039.1 GCA_003343905.1 Subdoligranulum variabile | reverse complement strand
GAAGCAGTTTTGAACGCTGCACCGGAGAATGAGTTAATCCGCAACACGATGAAGAAAGCGGATTTGCTGCTGAACAGTTACAAAAATCCAGTGTGCAGCGTTTCGGGCGGAAGTGACAGCGATGTAATGCTTGATCTGCTCGAACGGGTGAGAGGCAATCGCAAGGTTACTTATGTGTTCTTTGACACCGGCATTGAATACCGGGCTACGTTGCGGCATTTGGACGATCTGGAAGCCAAGTACGAGATCGAGATCGTGCGGCGCAAGGCGAAAAAGCCGGTGCCGGTGGGGTGTAAGGAATATGGAGTGCCGTTCTTTAGCAAGGAAATCGCACAGAAAATAAGCTACTTGCAGGCGCACGGTTTCCAGTGGGAAAACGAACCGTTTGAGGTATTGGATAAAAAGTATAGCGGGTGCAAAGCTGGTTTGAAGTGGTGGACTTGCGAACACGGAGAACGGTCAAAATTCTCTATAAACAGTAAAGCCGGGATGAAAGAATTTATGCTTAGTACCCCACCAGAATTTGCAATCTCTGATAAGTGTTGCAATGGTGCAAAAAAAGATACTTCTAAGGCTTTTTTGAAAGAATGTAATGCAACAATCTGCATTGTCGGCGAACGACGGGCAGAGGGCGGTATTAGAGCAATGGCGCATACATCTTGCTTTGAACCGCTGCATCATTCCGGCGTTGCGCGGTATATGCCCCTCTACTTTTGGAGTGACGAGGACAAGCAGCAGTACAAGGAGCATTACGGCTTACGCTACTCGGATTGCTACGAGGTGTACGGAATGCGGCGCACAGGCTGCTGCGGTTGCCCGTTCAACAGCCGGTTCGAGGAAGATTTAGAAATTGTAAAGCAGTTCGAGCCACAGTTATACAAAGCTGCTCTTGCGATTTTTGGCAAGAGCTACGAGTACACACGGGCGTACCGCAAGTTCCGCGATGCGTTCAAGCGCGCAAAGCGCAAAGGAGGCGAGGGTCAGACGTGGATAGATGGTGTATGAATTGCAAATGGTACGAGCCGTTTTGCGAAGTGTGCTGCAACGGTGACAGCGAGCACCGGGCAGATTTTATGGACGCGGAAAGCAGATGTGAGGAATCGGAACAGAAAAAATTGGAGGAGATGTAAATGGGTAAGTGCAAGCCGGGTGATACGGTACGGATTAAAGGAATGCGCTTTACAGTGTTGGGAAACAAAGGCACGTGGGCGTTCGTGCTGTTGAGCAATCCGACAGGATACGTAAAATACGGAAAAGATTGCGATTACAACGAAAGTGGATTGCGGCAGGAAGCAGACGACTTTGTGCACAGTCACTTTGAATGGGAATCGGAGGATGCTTTTGTAGCATACAGGGATATTTGCGATGGGGCGCGTACTATCCAAGCCTTTGCTGCGCCGCTGACATTTAACGAATATCAAAAGTACGCGCCATATGTCCCGAAGTGCGGAAAAGCAAACTGGCTGGCGACGAAATTAAATGAGCGGGAGGCACTCTGCCTGGACGGGAATAACAAAGTTGTAACAATGGACAGAGGGCATAGCCTCGGTGTGCGTCTGGCGATGTGGGTGTCGGAAAAACTGATCGGGCGAGTAGAGACGGAGGACGACGGCTTGAGCAAGTACAGCACAATGGCACTGATTCAAGAGCTGGCGGAAAGGGCGATGGAGAATGAGTGAACCGAAAAATAAAAGATGGTCGAGTAGTTGAACTTCGCGCGACGATCAGGGAGGAAAACGATGGATGATATTACTTACATGGATTGTTGGCACTATATAGCGCCTTTGATTCCCGTTAAGGTCGATACGTATTCGATGGATGTGTATGTGATGACTTTTCAGGCGCTGAAAGAAGCGGAAGAAAGAAGGGTGAAGGAAAACGATGGCTGAGTATATTAAGCGTGAAGCTGCAATTAAGGCGATGGAGAAAGCCGATTACACTGCAATCGCAGACGATGCCGACAGCTGTAAATCGGATTATCTCAGAGAGATTATAGAGAATGTGCCTGCCGCCGATGTTGTGCCGGTGGTGCATGGAAAGTGGATTTCATTCTTGGACGGTGACCATATCGTGCTGCAATGGTTCTACCGATGCTCACATTGTGGCAGAGTAGAGAGCAGACGGCATCCGTATTGTCATTGTGGTGCGAAGATGGACGGAGGTAATGGCAATGAAGTTTAAGAAAGACGGCAAGGTGTACGAGAGCTTCGAGGACGCTGTGGACGCATTTTTCCTCGGAGATCGCAAGATATTTGCTAATGGCGAAAAGACGGAATTTAAATTCCCGGACGATGTGCGACAGAGTATGATATGGGCGTTTGAGGACGCAGATATGGGGCGCGTACGGCTGAACGCAAAACTCATGGGCTATGAGATGATCGAGGACAAGCCGGACACCGAAAAAGGAGTAATCATGAATAACGAACGCAAAATGAGTATTCTACTGAACACGATTGAACAGATGGCTTGCGATGCCGAGGACAAGGGAGAAATAGACTTTGGTCTCCGCTTGACTGTCGAAGATGCTTATGCTTTATGCCACGCTGCCAGTCATACGGACAATACGCCCGACATCCACGAGGCAGTCGAGAAGTACGGCGAGGACGCAAAGCGCAGGCTGACCCGTGCGGACATCCTGCACGCGGCGGAGAAGTGCGTATGCGGACAGCGCGAGCAGGACTACGGCACGCCGGAGGATAATTTTGAGACGATCGCGGAACTTTGGGAAACATACCTCAGGCGCGCGTGCGTGGATGAGGCGGGCGGTGTGTATATCGACGCGAACGACGTTGCTATGATGATGGCGCTGCTCAAGATTGCACGCATTGCAGCAGGCGACGGAAAGGCTGACAGTTGGATTGATCTTGCAGGCTATGCGGCTTGCGGGGCGGAATGTGAGGGGGTAACGGAATGAAATACAGAAAGAAACCCGTGGAGATTGAGGCTGTCCGGTGGACAGGCGAGAACCGAGAGGAAATCCGTACTTTCTGCACTCACGGTGCGTTTTTTACTCCCGCCCGGCAAGACACGGAAGGACGTACCACGGAGTGGAGATTACTCATCGACAGCCTTGAGGGCATAATGTACGCTGAAACCGGCGACTACATCATCAAGGGCGTAAACGGAGAGCTTTACCCCTGTAAGCCGGATGTGTTCGCAAAGACGTATGAGAGGGTGGAAGAATGACCGTCGCCGAAATCGCCGCCCAGATGGGCGTTACACCGGAAACACTGGTGCAGGAGGTTGTAGCGAAAGGCGCGACAATTGCAACAGTGTGGGTTGTTTTGGGTGCTCTGTTTACGATTTTTGCAATCGTTTCAACGATTTTTGGTTTTATCCGAGATGATACCGTGTACGGATTGGTGGCTGTGGCTGCGTTGATGTTTGGCGCGTTCTTGCTGATTGCTGATTCGCCCGACTTGGTTGCATGGAAAACCGCGCCGCAGACCACGGCGACCCAGTATATTGTTGAACACTATGGAGGAACAGAAAAATGACACCAACTGTTGTATTTGATTTTGACGGCGTTATTCACAGTTATTGTTCCGGCTGGAAGGGGAAAACGGTTATTCCTGACCCGCCGGTGCAGGGAATTCGTGAGGCGATTAACGACATTCGGAAATTGTACCGAGTAGTTGTTGTATCGACCCGCTGCGATACACCAGACGGCATTATGGCCGTAAAGGAATATCTGGCCAAGCACGACATTGTTGTTGACGATGTGATGAAGGAAAAGCCGCCTGCGATTGTATATATTGACGACCGAGCTATTTGTTTTGACGGGAATCCGCACGGATTACTCGATAAAATCACGGCATTTGAACCATGGACGGCAAAGACGATGAGGAGAATGAAAAATGACGATTGATGAAGCGATTAAGTATGCGGATATGATGGCACTGGATGCGCTGCCGCTGGACGATATGCCGGAGATTTGTGCGTTCGGAGAGCTTTGCGCTGCTGCGCTGCGGCTGTCGAAGAAGATGGGCGGGGAAGGTGCAAAACTGGATGAACTGTTCAAAATGGTTCGGGAGGTTTGGAAGGTTGCTCCTGTGTGCGATACTTGCCACAAAGATATTGCGGTATATCGCTGGGAAGAAGTAAATGATGATCTGGAAGAAGTGACGTATCAGGAATGCACGGCGTGCCACAAGAAACGGATTCAGAAGATGATGGAGAAGTTCGTAAATTGAACGCAGCGAGCAAGAACGGGAAGAGAATTGAAATCGGGCCGCTGAAAACAGGGTGTGCAGGCGGTAACGGTTTAATTGATTTATCTGCGATCCGATTCCCGAATGAGATTGCAAGCGTGCAGTTTTGTGCCGATTTTGAGATTACAGAGCAGGAGGGAAACGATGAACGCAGTAAGTGAAGATGTAAAGCTGCTCGTGGAAAAGGAACTGGAAGCTGCAAATGAGCGGTTCCCACAGTTCCATAGCCCGCATGAGGGGTGGGCGGTGCTGCGTGAGGAATACGACGAACTGGAAGAAGAAGTGCATCAACTCGACGGCGAGATCAACTGTTATTTGTGGGGAAGCGTGAAACGCAATACAACTGCTGACAATGTGGAAGCAGTTCAACAGCGTGCCATCGCCGCCGCTTGCGAGGCGGTGCAGGTGGCCGCGATGGCGCAGAAGTACCGCGATATGCTTGGAGAGGAGGAGGACGAATGAAAGAAGAAGTGTACACGTTTAGCACCTGCGAGGGATTGACGACGGCAGATGCAATCAAGATCGCACACAAGTACGCTTACTGTCACGGCAGACCGCAAGAGGATGCAGACACGATGCGGCTTTTTTATGCGATATGTGAATATACACTACGCGTGCATTACAAGCTGATGCGATACATCAACCCGAAAATGCAGATGGAACCTGATAGATTGTCAGCCATTGACGACATGGCGCAGGACGAGGTGAACTGGCTGCTTGCGGGGATTGCTGAGAAAGAAAAGCGCAGTATTGTCATTAACCAGAACGTAGCCGAGTACGAGAAGTGAAGCGGTACAGCGCGGAGATGCGGCAGTATCTGGACGAGATGCGGCGGTATGAAAACTGGAGGTACGGGAATGGCGAAGAGAAAGAAAGTCAATCCGAGACGGAGACCTGCAACGCTGGCTGACGTGAACAAGGCCAAAAAGGAAGCAATGGATATTGCAATCACTTCTGCGTGGGCGATTTTGTTCACGGCACTGCGAGACAAGGAAGGGTTTGGATATGTTCGTCTAAGGCGTGTTTGGGATGAGGTCAACTACATTTCGGACAGTATTGGCAAGGGCTATATCGATGTTGACGATCTGGTAAACGAACTAAAGGAGCATGACATTACACTGGAATGAGAAAGAAAAGCGAATGCACCGGCTGTGCTCACTGGCGGGTACTGGGGACAAGCCAAGGGTCTAAGCTGTGGGCGTGCCATTACATGATTGACACTGGCAAGCTGAGAGGGTGCGAACCCGGCGCGGAATGCACAAGAAAAGCGGCTAAGATCAGCCGCCGGAGAAGATACACGAAATTTGGTACGGAAGAGGTGACAGCACACGACGACTAAGGAATGGCTCAGACGCGGGATTGATCTGGAAAAGTCGATCTCAGCATTGGAGGAAGCAAGAGTAAGGGCGTGGACGCGGGCGACAAGCGCAACGGCGACGATCAAGGACACGCCGGGGGGCGGCGGTGACGTGACCGCAAACAAGGCGGACGCATATCTTGCCCTATCCGAGAAGATACAGAGAGAGCAAGAACGGCTTGCGCTGATTAAGGCCGAGATTATCAGCACAACGGCAAAGGTGCAGGATGCTGCACTGCGGGCGCTGCTGATCGAACATTACGTGAACGGCAGAACGTGGAGAGAGACTGCCGAAAAGATACACTACAACGAGGATCATGTGCGCGGACGGATGCACGTTCGCGCCCTGCGGGAAGTGGAGAAGTTATTAACAGATTGTGCATGAATCTGTGGAAAACTTACCACACTATACCACAAAAACTGGTGTTATAATAGTATTGTGATAAAAGCTCGTAAGAGCAGAATCACGGAGTTTCGTTCCTCCATTTCTACCTAAAGTCCCGTTTTAAGCGGTGGGGAGACCTGCCGCTGACCTGCTCCAAAGTCTGCATGAGGGCGGCGGAGCGCCTTTCGCGGAACGAAGGCATTGATTATCCTTTCTATCGTTGGCGTGTCATTTGCGCGGCACGCCGATATGCCCGGATGGCTGCATGAGGCCGGACGGGTAACGTACAGAACCTTTTTAGCCAAGGGCAACATGGCGGACTTTTGCAAGCCTTGCATGACGGACGACGTGCAAGGCGATCTGCTCCCGAAACTGCATGAGGTGGAGGGAGCACAACGCCTCCAACGAGGACGATAATATTCTGGCGGTCCGGAAAGACGGACAATCTGTTTCCGAACGCCTGTGAAGCTGCTGCAACGGCTTTGCAGAGTTCAGCGGGTGCTTGCAGGCACGCCGCAACCGGGGTCGCTCCCCGCTGTAACCTTACGAGGGAATCAGCCGGATTACAGACCGATAGCAACTGCGACACGACGGAGAGCAACGCCGAACAGCCCATAATGAGAGGGCGAGTGCTACTGGATAAGCACTCACACGGACTTAGTGAGCCGAGAGCAAAACACCAGTTTGCTAACAAAGTTACAAAGCCGATACGGCGCTTTCGGGTGGCTAAGTACACGCCGCGAAAGAGCACCAGTCTGTTTATCTCTTGCAATAAACAACCTAATCATCAGGACGGAAATACAAGTAAACTTGCGAAAGTGAGGTTATACCTCTCTGGATTTCATACAACCGTTCTGGACAGCTGAGAGATCACCGGTAAAAGCCCGGCGTTCAGGCGCAACGAAAGCGTTCATACCTCCCTGTGGAGGTATACCGGTTTGCATAGAGCTGCAAGCAGGTGCAAGTCCTGCGGAACCGAACAACAGTCGTATAATGGTAAACCCCGCTCACCTTATGGCTTTGGTGAGCGGGGTTTGCCATGCTATTTAGAAAATACTCTGACGCGGGTGTGTGAGCCGGGCGGGAGAATGAGAAGGAGCGGTGAAGCTCCCGTGCTTAACGCGTCCAGGTGGATGTGATGGAAATGATCTCGTCGTCGGTTACGTCCTCGGTGCTGTTGGTACTGAATGTGATCTCAAGCGGTGTGTGACGCGGTGCGATGTAGTCATCGGTGATCCACTCGTTGCCGTCCTCGGTGACGATGGTAACAATGGGCGCGTCCTGCGTGCCGGTCGGGTAGTCGATGCGGTACACCTCGCCGGAAATGGTGCGGGTGGCCGGTACGATCTGCAGCAGGGCGGCGATAATGGCGATTAGCTTAGTCATAATGGTTTTCCTTTCTGCCTTCGTTCCTCCGGGGCGGGTGGTGTTGGGTTAGTGTTCAAATTTGCCTTTGGCAATGTCAACGGTTACGGCTATGCCGGTGTGGGTGCGCTGATACTCTTTTGCGTCTGCTATGGCTTTGTGACGGTCGGTGCCGTCGTAGGTCTTAACGCTGACACGCTGCCGTGTGCCGTCCGGGTAGGTGTCCCACTCGGTAAAGTAGTAGTACACTTTCTTTTCCCATGCATCGCGGCGGCGCTTGAGCTCGGCGGATCGGGTCGGTTGCGTGCTGACCAGATAGGCGGCACGCTCGGCCATATCGCGCCGGTACTGCTGCAAGTCCTCGATCATGCGTTGCAGTCGGGCGATGTCTTCAGCGGCGTGCTTGTCACTCTGGAGCAGGTCCGCAAGGCTGGTGCGTTTTGCAGGGGATCGCATGTAGATGTAAAAGTTATCTTGACGCTCTCCGCGTGGTCCGTAGTCGATCATGGTGACGCCCTCCCTTATGCCGGGAGAGCGTCGGCGCGGTGACCGTCCGAGGTGATTCGCTCGCTGCCGTACTTGCGGCGAATGTCGGCCATGCTTGCGTGGCTCTTGCCGTGGTGCGCGTCCTTAGCGCAACGCCAGTACCACATGCCCTTTTTCTTAGCCCAGAAGCAGCCAGCCGCTTTGATCTCGTCCTTATGTTCGCGGGTCTCACCAGATACCCAAACCCAGGAGCCGCACAGCTCAATGATGATGCCCTTGATGCTGAGGAGCTTCTCGATCACTGCGCGGAATTCTTCTGGCATTTCTTCTACGCGGCGGGTCTTGCCGGTCGGGTCTGCGTCGGCTTTGCGGTTCTGCTCAGCCTTGAGAATCTCGAAACGCTTTTCATAGGCTGCGTTGACTTTCTGCATTGCTTCGGTGCTGCCGCCGTGATCCGGATGTGCGGCAAATGCTGCGGCGCGGTATGCTTTGCGGAGTTCGTCGAGAGAGTTAATATTGTTAAACATAATGTGTACCTCCATTTTGTTTTCGGTGTTTGGTGTTTTCCTTTGCTGTGATTACATGATACTACACGTTAACGTATAATACAATAGGCAAGATGAACAAAGATACACGTTAACTGTTATGCAGATTTATACGTTGACGTATACGGAAAGTCGTGTTACACTTATTCTATATATGTAGGAGGTGCAAACATGGCAACAGAGGCACAGATCAAGGCTAATGTTAAGTACAACAGGAGCAAAGATAATATAATGATACGCCCGGACAAAGACGAGGGAAAACAGATCAGGCAGGCCGCGGCAGATGCGGGTAAAAGCGTACAGGCGTATATTTTGCAGGCAGTGCGTGAGTATATGAACAAGTGACAACATATTGTAGGCAGACAAAAGCCGCTCCAAGTAACCGGGGCGGCTTTTTTGTGTCTATATATAAGTAAGGGGTGACATTATGGACAAGCTGACCGCAAAACAGCGGGCATGGATTGATTATTACAAGCAAGGCAAGACAGCTACAGAGGCGGCACGGCTTGCCGGTTACAAGGGAGATAATCACCACACGATAGGCGCGCAAAACTTAGCAAAACTAAGCAAATACATTTCAGACCGGGACGAGCTGTTAGATCGTGACCGTGTGGCGGATATGGCGGAGATTAACGCGTTTTGGAGCGATACCATGAGAGATGATACGGCAGACATAAAAGACCGCCTCAAAGCGTCTGAGCTGCGCGCACGGAGCATTGGCGCGTTCATAGAGCGCCGGGAGATTGTAGGAGCGCAGACGATCACGGTTAAGCTGCTCGATGATGACGAAATGAATGATACAGAGTAACGGCTTGCAGCCGCTTTCGGGCGGTGCAGGCTTATTTTTTTACCCTGATTTGCAGGATTGGTTTAACGGACTTGCAAAATCAGGGGTTTTTGTGGGGCTGAGTGCCGAAAATATCGGGGTAAATACCGGAGAGGGAGACGGACGGCGTTGCTTATTATGCAAAATGCACATTTTGTACAATTAGGAGGTGCGGCGGGTGCAAGTTAATATTCCCAAGCGGGCGTTTAACGCGGCTTACCTGCCGCTGCTGGACGATGACGAGCACAGATATATTGTGCTGTATGGTGGCGCTGGCTCTGGTAAAAGCGTATTTGCAGCGCAACGGCTTGTTGTCCGCATGATGAGCAAGCCGCTTTGCAATGTGCTTGTAGTGCGCAAGGTTGGCGACACAAACCGAACAAGTACGTTCGCGCTGCTGCAGCAGGTCATTAACGGCTGGGGGCTGCACAGCCTGTTCGATGTTACCGATTTGCGGATCGTGTGCAGGCTGACCGGCAACGCCTGTATTTTTAAGGGTTTGGATGACCCGGAAAAAATTAAGTCTGTTACATTTCCCAAGGGCGAGCTCACCGACATATGGATTGAGGAGGCAAGCGAGATTGCAGAGGCTGATTTTAATCAGCTTGATATCCGTCTGCGAGGCAAGCGGATACACGGACAGATTACGCTTTCGTTTAACCCGATCAACGTCCTGCACTGGTTGAAAAAACGGTTTTTTGACCGGCAAGATGAGCGGGCGGTGACACTCAAGACGACGTACAAGGATAACGCATGGCTTGATGAGGACTACAAGCGCACGCTTGAAGGGTACAAGGACAGCGACCCTTACTATTATCAAGTCTACTGCCTGGGGCAGTGGGGCGTTATTGGCAAGACCATATTTGATGCCGCCAAGGTCAACGGCAGGCTGGCAGAGCTGCGGGAACCGGTTAAGCGTGGATACTTTGCATATTCGACACGGTTTGACGCGGTATCTAATCAGGTGCGGATTGACGACCGATCTATTAAGTGGGTAGACGCTGACGACGGCTATATATCCATCTATCAGGACAGGCGCGAGGGCGTGCCGTATGTGATCGGCGGGGATACTTCCGGCGAGGGCTCAGACTGGTTTGTGGGGCAGGTGCTCGACAACACCAACGGGCGGCAGGTGTGCACACTGCGACACCAGTTTGATGAGGATGTATACGCCGCGCAGATGTATTGTCTGGGTATCTACTATAACAAGGCGCTGATTGCGATAGAGGCCAATTACAGCAGCTACCCGATCAAGGAGCTTCAGCGGTTGCGTTATCCTCGGCAGTATGTACGGCAGACTGAGGACAACTACACCCATAGACCCCGCGACAGCTACGGCTTTAAGACCACAAGCGTTACAAGGCCGGTTATTATTGCCGGACTGGTTGAGGTGGTGCGCGAGAGCGTGGAGCTGCTGAACGATGCGGACACGCTCGGCGAAATGCTGACGTTTGTCCGCAATGAGAAGGGCAGAGCAGAGGCGGAACAGGGCGCACATGACGACTGCGTTATGGCGCTGGCTATCGCCTACTATGCACGCACACAGCAGAGCTACACCGAGGCCAAGCCGAAGGGCAAGCGGGCGAAGTGGACGGATGATATGTACGAAGATTACTACAACGCCGACAAGAGCGGTAAGGAGTACCTATTGTCTAAATGGGGCAATCCGTTTTGAAAATGAGGTGATAAAATGCAAAATCCGTTTGATAAAACGGGCAAGAGTGACGAACAGATTTTGAAGAAGTGGCAGGACAGGCTAAGCAAGGCACGGAGCAAGTACCAGCCGGAACTAAATCTGATGGTCGAGCGGGAAGAAATCTACCGGGGCACACACAAGATCGACAAGGTGCACGGCAAGAACCAGAAAACACAGGATGCGGTGATTGCGCGGAACGTGGTCGCGGAAATCATCGAGGCGGAAGTATCAAGCGATATTCCCACTCCCAAGGTCACGCCGAGACACGAGGAGGACGAACAGCTCGCAAAAACCATTGAGGACTATATCCGCAATGAGCTTGACAGGCTGCCCTTCGAGCGGCTGAACGATCAGGACGAGAGAACCACACCGACGCACGGCGGCGATTTGTTCCTTGTGGAGTGGGACAACACTAAGCGGACACATACCACACGCGGCGCACTGAGTGTTACGCTGCTGCATCCCAAGCAGTTCATCCCACAGCCGGGCGTTTACAATATCCCGGAGATGGATTACTTCTTCATCCAGCTCGCACAGAGCAAGGAGTACATCAAGAAGAAGTACGGCAAGGACGTATCCGCTGAGGACGAGGAACAGCCGGACGCACGCGGCTTTGAACAGAGCGTGGTAGATGATCTGGTGACGGAGAACATCGGATACTTCCGCAACTCGGACGGCGGCATTGGGCGCGTGGCGTGGTGCAATGACGTACTGTTGGAGTACATGGAGGACTATCAGGCGCGGCGCATTAAGACGTGCAGCAAGTGCGGCGCGGATATGCAGGGCGATACCTGCCCGTACTGCGGCAGTAAGAACGGTGAGAACAAGACGGTAAAGGACTTTGCGCGGACGGATGAGAACGGTATTCCGATGACCAAGCTCGTTGAGGATATCAGCCTTGATGAGAAGGGCAACCCTACCGTTACACAGCGCGAAGAAAACGACATGATACCGTACTACAAGCCGGACGTGTATCCGGTGGTACTGCGGCGGAATGTGTCCGTCGTCGGTAAGCTGTTAGGCTCGTCTGATGTGGACATGATACGAGACCAGCAGATGCTGATTAACAAGCTCGACAGCTCCATTTCTCAAAAGCTGCTGGGCGGCGGCTCGGTCATCACACTGCCGAGGGGCAAGCAGATTAGGCGCACGGATGAGAATTTCAAGGTGCTTGAAATCGAGGGTCCGGAAGAAAAGGCAATGCTCGATGTGCTTACCTTGCAGCCGGATATTTCCCGCGATATGGCGTTCGAGGACAGCACCTACACGGCAATGCGCAACCTGATCGGTATTACGGATTCGTTCCAGGGACGCAAGGACAGCACCGCAACCTCTGGTACGGCAAAGCAGTTCGCAGCGGCGCAGACCGCCGGACGACTGGAAAGCCGCAAGGTCATGAAGAACGCCGCATATGCTGACCTGTTCGAGGTTATGTTCAAGTTCCTGCTGGCGTACTCGGACGAGCCGCGGCCGATGGTTTACAAGGACACCAACGGTACGCAGATGTACGGCACGTTTAACAAGATGGACTTCCTCAAAGTGGACGAGGCGGGTGAGCCGTACTGGAACGATGAATTTCTGTTTTCTGTAGACCAGACCGCGCCGCTTGCAGGCAACCGTGAAAACCTCTGGCAGGAGGCACGCATGAACCTCGAAAACGGCTGCTTTGGCGACCCGTCCGATATGCAGAGCCTATTGACGTTCTGGACGATCATGGAGGGGCTGCACTACCCGCTGGCAAGTGAAGCTAAACAGCAGCTTTCCGAACGACTGGAACAGCAGCAACAGATGTTGGCACAGCAGCAGGCAATGATGCAGCAGCAGATCATGCCAACCGAGATTGCAGACCCGACGCAGGCGGTAAATCTGGATGATATGCCGAGTTATCAGGAGGGAGGCGGTAGCCTTGGTATGTCCGGTATGTAAAATCGACACCAAGACCGACACTGTGGACGGTAAGCTCGTGCTTATCTGCAAAAATCCGCAGTGCCCAAACTATAAGCAGATTGTAAAGGAGGTGAAATAGTATGGCAAAGTGTGCAACTCTGGCCGGTAAGGTGAAGAACTCCGGCAGCATGGAGGTCAAGGCGCTGTATCAGCAGACCAAGACCAAGAAGCCGACCGTTAAGACCGGCGGCGATCTTCGCTCCTCTAAGAGCGGCAAGTAAAAGGGAATAGCGGAACCGTCCGAAAGGGCGGTTTTTTTATGCCCAAAATCGCATGGAACAGCGTAAAAATCCGGAAAGGAACACCTAAATGGAAGAAATTATGGAAACCGAAGTGGAAACCACCGAGGCAGGCGTAAACGAGCAGGAAACCGCCGAACCTGCGTCCATCGGACCCGAGGAAACAGGCGAAAACGAGCAGCAGACCGCCGAAGCTGCACCCGAGGGAGTACAGAGTGCGGAAGATAACGCACGATTTGCCGCTGCAAGACGCAGAGCGGAAGCGCAGTTTAACGAGCGCATTCAGCAGGAGCGTCAGGCGGCAAAGGATGAGGTCATTCGGCAGATGTACGAGGGTCAGCTTGACCCGTACACCAACAAGCCGATCACCTCGGAAGCTGATTTGCAGGCGTATCAGCAGGCATATCAGCGCGACCAGATGCAGCAGGCAGGGCTTGACCCGTCCATGCTCGATCAGATGATCGCAAACAACCCCACTGTACGGCAGGCGCAGGAAGTGCTTGACCGTGTGCAGATGGAGGAGGGCGAGCGGCAGATGAACGAGGCAATCAAGGAGATTTCCCACCTTGACCCGTCCATCACCGACGTTGCTGCACTGGCAAACCACCCGAACGCACCCGTTTTTAACGAGTACGTCAACAGAGGCTATTCGCTCGTTGACGCGTTCCGCCTTGCAAACTTTGACCAGCTGACCGGCAAGCGCGCAGCAGCGGCAAAGCAGCAGGCCATGAACAATGTCAACGGCAAGAGCCACCTGACCACCACAGCAGGCAATGCGGGCGGTGACGATATTGTAATCGACCCGCAGGAAATGCAGATGATGAAGCACGCATTTCCGAACCTTACCCACGCACAGCTTGTGGAAAAGTTCAAAAAATACAAGTAAAAGGAGATTTTTTTCATGTTTAAGATCGCATATCGCCGTGTGGCTGATGTGTCCCCGTTCGTTTACCTTCCCGGCGCGGACGGCCTGACCCTCGGCATGGCGGCTACTCTGACTTCCGGCGCTCTGGCAAAGGGCACCGCTTCCGTCAAGCCGACTCACATTATCATGGGTCCCAAGCGCGAGGACGGCAATTACCCGGCTATCGAGGTAAACGACAACATCGTATTTGAGACTACTTCGACCGCCACCGTTGCGCAGACCGTCGTCGGCTCGGCTGTCACTCTGGCGGCTGATGCGCTGACCGTTACCGCGACCACCACCAAGGGCGTTTTCAAGGTGCTGACCACCGACGGCGCTACCACCAACTCGACCGTTACCGGCGTGTTTGTTGATCCGGCAGCGGTTGCCGCCTAAAAAAGAGAGGAGACAAGATAATTTATGGCAGGCATTACTTTTTCTGAGGGTTCCGGCGTTGCGGATTCCTTCTTCGGCAAATCGCAGGCTCCCATCAAGGCAATCATCGCAGACCGCGTAGAGAGCTTTCAGGAGCAGAGCATGATCGACAAGGTATTCTATATGGATACCACCACAAACTACGCAGAGAAGTACACCTCGGCTACCGCGCTGGGTGATTTTCAGGACGTTGGCGAGAACGGCGCGTATCCGCTGACCTCTGTACAGGAGGGCTACAGCAAGATCATCGAGCCGACCACCTGGAAGAGCCGCTTTGAAGTTACCCGCGAGCTCATCGAGGACAGCAAGTTCAATCTGGCTGAATCCCGCGCACGCAAGTTCGGCGCTTCGTACAATCGCACCCGTGAGAAGTTTGCAGCGGACATGATCGCTGGCGGCGTTGGCACTTCTATTGCGTTCGGCGGCAAGAAGTACGACACAACCTCCGCAGACGGCGTTTCCCTGTTCTCCAACGCGCACGGCTCGGCGACCAAGGGCTACAAAAACCAGTCCAACCGCTTCAAGTACACCGCAGGCACGGACAAGTACACCGAAATTCTGGATGCGGCACAGGAGCAGATGCAGGATATCCGCGACGATGACGGCAACCTGCTGAACATCAAGCCGGATACCATCATCATCCCGAACTCCGGCAAGCTCAAGCGTGAACTGTTTGCGGCTATCGGCTCGGAACTCGACCCGAACACCAACAACAACGCTTTCAACTTCCAGCTCGGTTTGTGGAACGTTCTGGTATGGAACTATCTGCCCAAGACCATCGGCGGAAAGGAGTATTTCATGCTGCTCGATTCCGACTACAACAAGGACGCTATGTGCATGCCGTGGCTCGACCGCGTATCGCTGACTGTCCGTTCCTCTGTGGACGAGAACACCGACGCAAACTACTGGTCCGGCCGCGCACGTTTCGGTGCAGGCTTCAACGACTGGCGTGCAATCTCCATCGTTGGCGATACGCTGGCAAACGGTACGCAGCTGCTGTAAAGACTACGGCGGGGATTTTCCCCGCCGTTTCCCTTTTTAAGGAGTGATTTTATGACGTGGGAGCAGATTCAAAAGGCTGCACTCGATAAGATTTTCTCACGCCTGAACTACGGCACGGAGGTTTCGCTGACTTCGCCTGATGTGGCGGACTATGTGCGGGCAATGCCGCACGCGGCATGGTTTGCAATGGTAGACCTTGCCGAGGTCATGCCAATCTACAAATCTGTTGAGGTTGAGCTGCCGGACGATGATGCGAAAGGCTATCGGCTGTTTCATATCCGCGAGCTTGCACCGGATTTCATGCGGTTCTGCCCGGACAGACTGACGATCATGGGCGCGAACAACACGTTTATGCGCGTGAACGACTATCAGTTTGACGGCATGGATACGCTGTTTGTCCCGGCGGAGTACGTCGGGACACTCGTTATCTGGTACGAGTCGTATCCGGAGAACATCGACGAGAGCACGCCCGGAGACACGACGTTTTCTCTGCCGGAGGAAGCGCAGCGGGCGATTCCGCTGTATATCGCGGCGGAGGTGTTCAAGGAAGATGATATTTCCATGGCGACGCAGTATCTGAACGAATACGAGAACGTAAAGCAGATGCTTGCAAGCAGGAGACAGCAGACTTCAAGCGGCGGCGCGTGGCGCTCGGTTACGGGGTGGGTGTAAATGGCAACATACAAGATTCCCGATTCCCCGAAAAAGTACAAGACCGAGTATTCCAGCTTTAAGGGCGTGGATTTGTCAAGCAACCCGACACAGGTTGATTCTGCACGCGGCGCAATGGGAACGGTAAACCTGATCTCGGACAGCGGCGGCTTTCCCGAAAAGCGCAAGGGATGGCGCGTGCTGCTGAATGTCGAAAATCCGGTAAACGGCCTGTATCGCGGCATTATCAAGGGCAAGGAATACTTTCTTGTGCATGGCGGCACACGGCTGTACAAGTGGACGGAGAACACCTTAACAGAGCTGAAAAGCGGACTGACGAACAAGCAGGGCACCTCGTTTACGCTGAACGACAAAATGTATGTGCTGACGGGCGGCGAGTACCTTGTGTTCGACGGCGAGACCGCCAAGGACGCAACAGCGGACGCTTACGTTCCGACTACCACCATTGCCAACAAGCCGACGGGCGGCGGCACGAGCTTTGAAAACGTGAACCTTCTGAGCGATAAGCGCAAGAACGGGTTCTGCGCGGATGGCTCGGCAACGACGTATCAGCTGGACACGACCGACATTGCAAGCATTGCAGAGGTCAAGGTAGATGACAAGGTGTGGGAGAGCAGCAAGTACACGCTGGACAAGACCAAGGGACAGGTGAAGTTCACGACCGCACCGCCGAAACCGGCGATCACCGGCAAGGACAACGTGGTCATTACGTTTGTGAAGCCGGTGGAGGGCTACAAAGAGAAGATCACCAAATGCACGATTGCCGCAATCTACGGCGGCAAATCACAGGACAGGGTGTTCCTTGCAGGCAACCCGGACGAGCAGGACAAGGACTGGCGGTGTGAGAGCAACAATCCGCTGTATTTCCCCGATCTTTCCTATACCAAGGTGGGCGCGGACGGCGCGGCAATCGTCGGCTATTCGGCAATCTCGGACAGTCAGGCTATCGTCAAGTCGGACGACCGTTCGGAAACTACGATCTATTTCAGAGGGTACAGCATCAACGAAACCACAAGCAAGGTGCAGTTCCCGGTGCGGCGTGCGGCTGCCGGTGCGGGTGCTGTTGCCAAACGTGCGTTTGCGTATCTGCCGGAAGAGCCGGTATTTCTCTCTCGAACCGGCGTGTTCGCGCTGACAAGCAGCAATATTACGGCGCTGCAAACGGTGCGAAACCGCTCCTACTATGTGGATGCGGCGCTGACCAAGGAAGATCATCTGGAAAACGCCTGCGCGGTAGTCTGGAACGGCTATTATGTGCTGGCGGTAAACGGTCACGCCTATGTGCTCGATACCAACCAGAACGTAGCGTACAAACCGCAGTCCTACGGCGATTACGTTTACGAGTGCTACTACTGGGACAACTTCCCGGCGGTACGCATGATGGAAAGCAGGGGAAACCTGTATTTCGGCACATCGGACGGACGTATCTGCAAGCTGAATACGGATATTGACACCATGCAGGCGTATTCGGACGGCGGCACACTCGGCACAGACGGCAAAATCACGGGAAGCACAGCCATTTCCGCAGAGTGGCACACCAAGGCGGACGATGACGGCGACTTTATGACGTACAAGACCATGGTAAAGCGCGGCAGCGGCGTTATGATGAAGCCTTATACCCGTTCCTCGATTCAGGTGTATGCACGGACGGAGCGCGATTTCGGCAGAAAGATTCGTGACGGCATTGCGGATATTTTCAGCTGGACGGATATTGATTTCAGCCGCTTTACGTTCAACAGCAATGATGCGCCGCAGGTGCTCCCGTTCAACAGCAAGGTAAAGAAATACAAGACATTGCAGCTGATAATGAAAAACGATGCAATGAACGAGGCGTTCGGCGTGTTCGGCATTATCAAGCGGTATACCATCGGAACGAGTGTGAGGTGAGTAAATGGCAATCGAAAAGATTTCAGACAGTACGATCAGCGCGAACGGCGTTATCTCTGCACCGGATACGCTGACCGGCACGGCGGCAGAGAATAAGGCGGTATTCGACAGACTGACAGGCAAGACGGCGATTCCGAAAGTCAACGAGGTTATTGACGAAGTAAACCGGCTGACCGGACAGGACGTTTTTACCGTCAAGACACCGGACGGCTCGATCGTTTATATGCGGCTCAACAGCGACAAGGTTCTCGAAACGTCAACCGACGGCGTGAATTTCGAGGCGACTGGTTCAAGCGGTCATGTGGTGCTCGATGCGGACGGGCGTGCGCTGCCGCAGAGGAGCAGGATGCAGTTTGCGGAGGGCTCGGTCGAGGATGTGGACGGCGTTACGGTGGTTCACGGCATTGTCGGTCCACAGGGTGAAAAAGGTGAAACCGGCGAACGTGGCCCGAAAGGTGAAACCGGCGATCTCGGCCCGGTAATCGTGCCGAGCGTGGACGAGAACGGCGTTATGTCGTTTACCGTGCAGGCTACGGCAATTGCGCCGCAGAGCGTTTCCGTTCGCGGTCCGCAAGGCCCTCAGGGTGTGCAGGGCGCACAGGGCGCACAAGGCGCAAGAGGCCCGCAAGGTATTCAGGGCGTGGCCGGTGCACAAGGCCCAAAAGGTGAACAGGGCGACATCGGTCCGGCAGGCCCTCAGGGCCCGAAAGGCGACACCGGCGCACAAGGTCCTCAGGGCCCGCAGGGCAAGACCGGCGCAAACGGCAAGGACGGCAAGAGTCTGTTCGTGCAAGACGTTTACGCGACACTGGCGGCACTTCGCAAGGCAATCCCCAACGGCGACGAGTATATGTATCAGGTGAGCGCGAATCATGAGTGCTACATCTGGTCGGAAATCGCGCTCGACTGGGTATCCGTCGGCAAGCTGGAGGGCCCGACCGGCCCGCAAGGCCCTCAAGGCGCACAGGGTGTGCAGGGTGAGACTGGACCGGAGGGCAAACAGGGTAAGCAAGGCCCCCAAGGTATACAAGGTGTGCAAGGCCCCCAAGGCGAGACCGGACCGGAGGGTCCGCAAGGCCCGGCTGGCGTTGCCGGTCAGAACGGCAAGAGCGCGTATACTTCGGCGGTAGAAGCGGGGTATTCCGGTACGGAAACCGCGTTTAACAAGTCGTTGAGTGAGGTGCCTGGGCATATTGCAAGCACAAGCAACCCGCACAAGGTGACGGCGCAACAGGTTGGCGCTGACCCGACCGGCGCGGCTGCAAATGCGGTGTCCGCGCACAATGCTGCGGCAGATGCACACAGTACACTGTTTTCCAAGAAACAGGACAAAATCAAGGGCAAGAAGGGAAAGTACCTCGGTTTTACGGCGAATGACACCGTGGGCGAGGTAGACGCACCTGCGTCCGGCGGCAGTCGCATTACGCTGACGTTTGCAACTGATTTTGTCGGTCAGGCGTGGACGCTCAAGGGCGGTAGCGAAACCTACACCGGCACGGTAGACAGCAGTAAGACTGCAACTGTAAGCGTGCTCGGCATTAACACTACCTACACCCTGAGTGCTGCGCTGTCCGGTACGACGTATACAACCGAGGTTACAACCAAGGCGTATTATACGGCGCTGAGTGTCAATCTTGAGAAATTCCAGAGTACGATTACCGTAACCGTAGACAGTGGTTCAACGGTGACGGCGACACTGGGCAGCACAGTGCTGACCAAGACGAGCACCGGTACGGCTGTGTTTACCGTCGGCAAGGCGGGTACTTGGGCAATCAAAGCAACACTGGGTGACCAGACCGCAGAGGGTACGGTAAGCATTACAGCCAGTGGTCAGAGCAAGGCGCTGACGCTGAGTTACGCTAACGTGTTCGGCGTTTGTTGGGATACGAGCAATTCGAGCACGGCTCTGACGCGCTTAACACCGAGCACTGACCCTTACGGATTGGTTACGCGGTCGGTGACAACTGAGCCTGTTCCGGCTGTTGGCACCGGTTCGGGCAGTTCGCCTTTTGATGCGTATGCGCCTTGGAACGGCATGAAAGAATGTAACCTTAATGCGTCTGGTACGGTGACGGCTTGGAAGGGTGATAGTGGTTTTTCACGGTCGAATGACTACACTATGGTATTTATTCCGGTGTTTTATGTGGCACAGAAACGCAGCGGCACGAAACAGTATTTTTATGCGTCGGATAAACCTAAAACGGGATTTACCAAGCACCCCGGCAGTGGTAAGTACATCGGCAAATACCACATGGACGCTTTTGCTAATGGATACAGTAAAGTGGATGAGTCTCCGTATGTCAACATCACTCGCGCAACAGCGCGCAGCAAGGCAAAGAGTGTCGGCTCGAAATTTCACCTGTACGATTTTGCAACTTACTGCGCGATTATCTGGCTTTATATCATTGAGTTTGCAGACTGGAACTGTCAGTCGAAGATCGGGCGCGGCTTCGTGGATGGCAACAGCCTCGCATTGAATTCCGGCAACACAGACAGGATGACCTATCACACCGGACGCGCAGCCGGTACAGATGGTGAGAACGCAGTTCAGTACCGCTGGATCGAAAACCTCTGGGGCAACGTGTTCCAGTGGGTAGACGGCTTTAATGCCAACGGTACAACGGCTTACTACTGCACTGACCCATCGAAGTACGCGGACGATACTGCAACCGGCTACACCAAGATTGGTACACTGCCTGCATCTGGCTACATTAAGGATTTGATCGTTACAGACAATGGTCTGCTCATTCCTAAAACTACCGGCGGTTCGGAAACGACGTACATTCCGGACTATATGTGGTCATCCTCTGGTTGGCGCGTGTTGTGTGTTGGTGGCTTCTGGGACGACGGTTCGGGTGCGGGTCTGTTGTACTTCGATGCGAACGACGCTTCATCGAGTTCGGCTTCGGGCATTTCCGCGCGTCTCCTGTGCGAGGCGTAGCCTCGCAATCCCCTCCGGGGGTCCGGGGGTCGCAACCCCCGGCATATTTCAAAGTATAAATTTTAATCTAAGCAGGGACTGTCTGCGCGTCGCGGAGCGCGTGTTGTATGTTGGTGGCAACTGGAACAACGGTTCGAATGCAGGTCTGTTGTACTTCAATGCGAACAACACTTCATCGAATTCGAACTCGAGCATTTCCGCGCGTCTACTTAGCAACTCAATTATCATTGCGCAGGCTTTTCCTCACCCCTTGGTGAAAATCATGCCCAGAGGACGGGAGTTAGTAGGTCACTCGAACGCTCTCGCAGGCAATAAGGATGTGATAACAATCCCGAAAAGAGTTGGATTCCTCTACGAAAAGATGCTCGACAGAGCATTTATAACAGAAACGATACGACTTGCCGCAAACGGCAAGAAGAAACGTCGCAGCGTCCGGCGTGTACTGGCGAACATTGACGCATACGCTGAAAAGCTGTTGGTCATGCTGCGAACGGACAGTTTTATACCGTCAAAACCGAAGGTTAAGCGCGTGTACGACGTATCAAGCCGCAAATGGCGAGAAATTAAGGTTGTACCGTTCTATCCAGACGGTTGTGTACATTGGCTTTGCGTCCGTGCAATGCAACCGGTGCTGATGCGCGGTATGCATCATTGGTCGTGTGCAAGTATTCCTGGGCGAGGTGGCGCTCGTGCTATGCGGCAGATTACCCGCGTTGTACAGCGCAGACCGAAGGATAGCAAGTATTGCGCGCAGATGGATGTTCGCAAGTTTTACGACAGTATTCCATTGGACGGCATGCGGCGTGCACTGGAACGCAAGATTAAGGACAAACGGTTTGTCCGTCTGGTGACACGCATTATTGCTGACGGTTTAGCGATTGGCTACTATATCTGTCAGTGGCTTGCAAACTACTATCTGGAAACGCTTGACCGCACGTTGTGCGCGTGCAAGGGCGTTGTCTGCGAAGTGCGTTACATGGACAACGTGACAATCTTTGGACGCTCCAAAAGAGCACTGCATAAGGCTGTCAAGGCGGCGGAACAGCACCTGCAAACACTCGGTCTGACGCTCAAGAATGACTGGCAGGTGTACCCGATCAGGAAGCGCAAGGTTGATGCGGTCGGGTATAAGTTTGGTCGCAACGCGGTCGTACTGCGTAAGCGCAGCCTGCTGCGGACACTGCGACAGTTTAGACGAGCGGCAAAGCGGAAGCGTGTGTCAGCAAAGATGGCACAAGCTCTGCTTAGTCGGCTTGGACGGCTGAAATGGTGTGCCAGCAAAACGATAATGGTTAAATATGTACGTCCAGTGGGCGTGCAAAATTTGAAAGGAGTGGTACGAATTGAAAGTGCACGGAGATGTCAAACCACCTGAGGTTGCGGCAGGCAGCATGCCAAACAAGCCCGGTAGGGCATGGGTACGGCTGACGCTGAATGCCAAGCAGGAAACGGACAAGGACGGTCACACTGGCTGGGTGTACGACGAGTACACAACCGAGGTGGAGGACACACCCGGTCTGCTGGATGAGGTAAAAGCCAACTACGACAATCTGCTGCAGGAAGCCAAAGCGAACGAGAAAAGCAAGGCTGACCTCGTGGCAGAAAATGAAGAACTGGCGGCGCAGAACGCAACGCTCAAGCAGCAGGTGGCTGCGCTGACCGATCAGCAGTCTTTTTACGAAGATTGTATTGCAGAGATGGCAGAAGTCGTCTATGCGTAAGTTAATCAACAATATTCGAGAACGTTTTGAAAGGACGGTTATTATGATGGCAATGCTTTTTGCGCAGAGAGTTATTTTGGAGAAATGCACCTTTGAGCAGGTGCCGAACAAGCTGAAAAAGCAGGTTGCGGCAATCCTTGTGGACGAATGCGGCATGCCGGAGCTTGTGCCTGCTGAGTTCGGCGGTACGAAGGACGGCAAGGAGGGCTAAAATATGTCCGCTGAAGTTATCACAGCGGCGATCAGTCTGATTGGCACACTCGTGGGAACGCTCGGCGGCATTGCGCTGTCGAGCAAGCTCACGAACTACCGCATTGAGCAGCTGGAGAAGAAGGTGGAGAAGCACAACAACCTCATCAGCCGAACGTATGAACTGGAAAAGGAGTTCAGTGTGCTGGATGAGCGGATCAGAGTTGCCAACCACCGCATTGAAGATTTGGAAAAGGAGGATATGGAGCATGAACATGAACATTAAAGTGCGCGTAAAAAACCCGTGGTTCTGGGTGGGTGTCTTTTCCGTTGCCATTACGGCGATCGGCGTTGACCCGCAGACGTTTACGAGCTGGGCGGCTGTGTGGGAGGGCATCAAGGCGGTGCTCTCTAACCCTGTACAGCTTGTTACCATGTGCCTTGCGGTGCTGTCTGTTTTTATTGACCCCACCACGGCGGGCGTAACGGATTCCAAAACGGCGCTGACCTACACCGCACCAAAGAAGAAGGGTGAGTAAATGAGTATTCCGTTTAAGCAGTGCAATCCGAACAACTATCAGAAAGGACGTTCGTTCCCGCTCAACTGGATTTGCTTACACTTTACGTCCAACAACGGCGATACGGCACAGAACAATGCAGATTTTTTTGCAAGAGAAAGTGGACTGCGTGCCAGTGCGCACTACTTTGTAGACCCGAACGGCGTTGTGCAGAGCGTAAAGGACGGCGACACGGCATGGCATTGCGGCAGGGAACGCGGCGGCAGTTACTACAACGACTGCCGGAACGCTAATTCCATTGGCATTGAAATGTGCAGCGTTATCCGAAACGGCGTATACGTTATCCCTGAGGAAACCATGAAGCGTGCCGCAAAGCTGACACGGGAACTCATGGCAAAGTACCATATTCCGGTATCACGCGTGTGCCGTCACTACGATGTGACACACAAGGATTGCCCGGAACCGTGGGTACGCAATCCGCAGTTGTGGCAGAAGTTCAAAACCATGCTGACAGAGAAAGAGGTTGAAGACATGACAGAAGCACAGACCCGCGCAATCGCAAAACAGGAGATTGCAAACGCTGAGAACGCCAAGAAGGTATATAACACGGTAGACGCAGTCCCTGCATGGGGCAAGGCGACCGTACAGAAGCTGGTGAACAAGGGCTTCCTGCAGGGTGACGAAAACGGCAAGCTAGCACTGACGACCGACCTGCTGCGCCTGCTGGTTATCAACGACAGAGCACATTTGTACTAAGACAAAAAACGAGGGGAAAGATATGCGGTGACACCATAACAAGGGGATAACCGCATGAAATTAACGGAGTTTACAAGGCCGGAGGTGGAATACCTCCGGCAGGAATGCAACTTTACAGACGAGGAACGCGCCGTGTTCGACATGAGGACATCGGCGCGTTCCATCGTTGAGATCGGACTTACACTGCATATGAGCGAAAGCACCGTGTACCGCAAGCTAAACTGCATCAAACGCAAAATATTGCGAGTTTTATGACAGGTTCGGGACGGTGAAAAGCCTTATACTGAAAGTATAAGGAGTGAACGCCTATGAGTTACGAACAACGTCTTGAGTTGCTGGGCTACGATCCCGTTTGCGCTCGGCGCGTTGCAGATGACTACCGCGAAGCAGGCAACACGGAGTATCTGGAGGAATATCTTGCATACAAAGAGGCTGCGCGCAAGTCCATCAGCGAACACGTTACGGAGGTGCTGGGATAATGGCATATGGAGCACCTTACGGATACGGCGGTTATACGCCGCAGTATCAGCCGCAGCAGTACCCGCAGCAGCAGGTTCAGCAGCCTGTACAGTCGCCGCAGCACCTTGTTAGGCCTGTCGCAAGCGTGGAAGAAGCGCGTGCCGTACAGACCGATTTCACGGGCGCATTGACCATTATGCCGGACACGGCACACGGCGCGATTTACACCAAACAATTAAACCTGCAAACCGGCTGCGCGGACTTTGCTTTGTACCGCAGAGTGCAGGAGCCGGAAATAAATAAACCCTTGGAAACGGATTTGTCAAAGTTCGTTCCGAGGAGTGAGTTTGACGAGCTGAAAGCACGGTTTAATACGCTCTGCGACCAGTTGGGAGGGACGAAGCATGATGAATAACCCGATGATGCAGGTTTTGCAGCTGATGCGGAACGGCGGAAACCCTATGACGATGCTGAACCAGATGACGGGAAACAATCCGATGGTGAATCAGCTTATGCAGAGTATGCAGGGGAAAAGCCCGGATGCACTGCGGCAGATGGCGATGAACATTGCCAAAGAGCGGGGAATCGACCTCGACCAGTTTGCACAGCAGTTCGGCATGAAGATCAAGTAAATACGAAACTGTAAAAAAACAGACGATTTTTTACGGTTCCCTTTTCAGTTACGGAATCTTGAAGAAAAATCCGGCATGAATTTGTCATGTTCGGAATACGCGCGGTTCCGTTCAAATATATACTGAAAAGGAGATTT
>QAKI01000047.1 GCA_003343905.1 Subdoligranulum variabile | reverse complement strand
TTGATGGCGTCGCACACCAGGTCGGTGTTCAGCGCCTCCAGGATGGTCTTGCCGGGCAGGATCTCGCCCGCCATGGCGGCGGAGTGGGTCATGCCGGAGCAGCCGATGGTCTCGACCAGGGCTTCCTCGATGATGCCGTTCTTGATGTTCAGGCTGAGCTTGCAGGTGCCCTGCTGAGGCGCGCACCAGCCCACACCGTGGGTATAGCCGCTGATATCCTCAATTTTATAGGCCTTGACCCATTCGCCCTCTTCGGGGATGGGCGCGGGACCATGATGGGGCCCTTTTGTGATCGGGCACATGTTTTTGACCTGTGCGGAGTATTCGATCATAATTTTCTCTCCTTTGCATATTGTTAGGCTTTTCACAGCTAACTTTATTATAAGGGGTCGAAGGGCTTTTTGCAATACGTTAGTAATTGCTAACTTCCATTTTTCCCCTTAAATCTCCTCAGAACAGGAAGCCGAAGATCACGCGGGACGCCGCCCCGCACACCGCCATCAGGATGACGGCCGCCAGCGCCGGCGGCCCCCACAGGCGCAGCAGGTTCTTCCGGGGCGCGGGCGCGGCCCGGCGTTTGGCAGCCTTGCCGTGGCGCGGCGGTTTTGCCGGCGTTTCTTCCTCCTGCTCCGGCGGCAGGCAGAACACCTGCAGCAGCGCGAACAGCAGCATGATCTCCGGGAAGATCATCGACACGCGGATGGACACCACCGCCTGCGCCAGATAGCTGACCAGCGCCAGCGTGACGGGTGCCACGCCGGGGCGCAGCCAGTTCCGGGCGGTCTTCCGCAGATGGCTGACGATGAACCACAGCCACGCGCCCAGCCCCAGGATGCCGGTGGTCAGCAGTTGTTCCAGGTACTCATTATGGGCGGCATAGAAGGTGTTCATGCGCGGGGTCAGATCGCTGCCCGCCCAGTCCACCATGGCGGTGTGCATCATGCCGGTGCCCACGCCGATCCACTTGCGCCACATCGGCTGGTCCAGCCAGGTACACCAGGTGATGCGCCAGGCCGTGCCGCGGTTGGTGCCCCAGTCGTCGTTGATGATCAAAATATCGTCCAGGCGCCCCAGGCTGGGGAAGCCGGGCCAGAAGTTTGCCAGTGCATACAGCAGCAGGCCGCCTACCACCAGGACGGCGGCCACCACGCGCCCGGCCTGCCAGAGCGGGATCTCCCGCCCGCGCAGGCCAAAGCGCAGCAGCACCCACAGCGCCGCGCACACCACGAAGTCGACGCCCGCCACGCGCCCCAGCGCCGCCAGCATCGGCGTGCCGCCCTGGGTGTAGACGTGTTCCCGCATATAGTGCATCCAGCCCGCGTGGAAAAAGAAGAACGCCCCCAGCACGGCCAGACGGCGCACGGTCCGGGTGGTGAAGATCTTCTGGCACATCAGCACCAGCACCGCCGCGCCGATGCCCAGCGCCAGCCCTTCGGCGTCCACCACCGCCAGCGCCAGCCCGCCGAAGAAAGCCGGGATGCCGTAGAACACCGTATGGCGCGGGCCCCGCGCCACCAAAAAGGCATAGAACACCAGCGGCAGCGCAAAGGCCATGAACCCGGCGTTGAAGTTTTTCTGCCCCAGCGTGGAAAAGAACTGCGCGCGCTCGACGACGGCGGTATCTTCATAGGTCCCGATCAGGTCGATGTTGAAGATGTTGAGCACATACAGCACCGTGACCGCCGTGACCGTCAGCCCGACGCAGAAGGTCAGGCCGTTGAGCAGGTCCTGCGGCGCGAAGGCCCGCACGACCAGATACCCGACCGCCGTGAGCAGGACCATCACAAAGCCGCCGTAATAGCCGCCCAGCCCCCACAGGGAGGACACCGGCGACAGGGAAAATATCGTGGAGATCAGCCCCGTAAGTACGAACGCCGCCAGCGCCCAGAGGGAAGGGTCCCGCGCCCGGAGCCTGCCCCGCGCCGGGCGCGCCCCCACAAGGGCCAGCGCCCCGATCCAGAGCGGGAACGCCAGAAACAGGGTGCTGACCGCCGTGAACTTGACGACGCCGAGGTTGGAAAACTTGTCGATATATAAAGGATACAGGCACAGTACCGCCAGCAAAAAAGCGGTAGCCGAGCGCGCGGCCATGGGCCGCAACTGGTTGGTTTGCTGCATGGGACCTCCTTGACAAAATGGGAACAAATCAGACAACTTATATAGTTTACACGCTCCTGAGTGTTTTTTCAAGTTTTCGGCAAAGGTTTTACAAAGGCGACACACAAAAGCCCCGCCAGCGCGCAGGCGCCGGCCAGCCAGTGCCGCGCCCCCAGCGGCAGCGCCTGGCTGCCGATATAACTCAGCAGGCTGCCGCCGCTCATGCCCAGTGCCAGGAACCCATAATTGACCCCCGCGTGGCGCAGCCCGAACAGGTCGGTGTTCCAGGCGGGCTGCACCGCCGCGCAGCCGGAATAGAAAAAGGTCAGCAGCGCATAGGCCGCCAGCACCCACCATTCCCCGGCAAAGGCGAACCAGACCGACCCCGCCGCCAGCCCCAGATACACCGCAAACAGCACGGGCTTGCGGCCCAGTTTATCGCTGCCCGCCGGGCACAGCAGCCGCCCGGCCGCGCTGGCCGCCGACCCCAGCACCACGCAGAACGGGGCGACCGCTTCCGGCAGGCCCCGGTCCGCGGCGATGGACAAAATTTCGGGGCTGAACAGCAGCACCGGCGGCGCGCTGAGCGCCAGCGCCGCCACGCACAGCTTGTACTGCCGGGTGCGCAGCATCTGGCGGTGGTCCATGCCCTGCGCGGGCAGCGGCTTCCCTGCACGCTGGGGCGGATCCTGCAACAATGCGGCGCCCCCGCCGCAGACCAGCAGAATGAGCGTGCCCAGCGCGGCGAAACAGACACGGATGCCCCACCGGCCGCCCACGCCCCGGACGAACAGCGTGAAAAACGCGCCCGAAAGCCCCATTGCCACCCCGGTCACGCCGGTGGCCCAGCCCTTGCGGTCCTGATACCACTTCTGCGCGCAGGAGAACACCGCCGGGGCCAGAAACGCGCTGCCCACCCCCGCGGGCAGGCTGTAGGCCAGCAGGAACAGGACGGCGTTCCCCGGCGGCACCAGCGCCGCCGCCCAAAACCCCCCGGCCAGCAGCGCGGTCCCCCACAGCCCCGCCGTGCGCGGGCCGCGCCGGTCCTGCAAAAGCCCGCCGGCCGCGCAGCCCACCCCGTAGGCCGACACCAGCAGCGCAAAAGCCAGCATCGCCTGCCCGCGGGACAGCCCGTACCCCTGCATGACCGGGCGCTGGAAGATGCCCCAGGCCGCCGGGATGCCCGTGAGAAGCTGCACCCCGGCCCCCGCCGCCAGAATATACGGTCCGCGGCCCTGCCTGTTCATACCGATTCCCTCCCCCATGGATGCGCCGCCCGGTACGGCGGCGCGCTCGTCCGCCTTTCAGTATGGGCATTTTCCATTGACAAAATGCACCGGGCAGTTTATCATGGATACCAATTATAAAAGTTATAAAAAGTTAAGGAGTCCTTGCCGATGAAAAGCCAGCCGTTAAAAGGTATGCGCGACCTGCTGCCCCGCGAGCAGACCCTGCGCGACTATATCCAGGGCCAGATCCTGGCCACCTACCGCGCCGCCGGGTTCCAGCGCATCTCTACCCCCATTCTGGAAGACATGGAGAACCTGGACAAAAGCGACGGCGGCGACAACCTGAACCTGATCTTCAAAGTGCTCAAGCGCGGCGACAAGCTGGAAAAGGCGCTGCAGAGCGGCGACGAGAAGCAGCTTTCCGATATGGGCCTGCGGTACGACCTGACGCTGCCGCTTTCCCGCTATTACGCCGCCCACCGCAATGAGCTGCCCACGCCGTTCAAGGTCATCCAGACCGACCGCGTCTACCGCGCCGAGCGCCCCCAGAAGGGCCGCCTGCGCGAGTTCGTCCAGTGCGACATCGACATTCTGGGCGACGGCAGCCCCAACGCCGAGGTGGAACTCATCGACGTGACGGCCCGCGCCCTGCTGGCCATCGGGTTCACCGGCTTCACCGTCAACATCAACGACCGCCGCATCCTGCGCGCCATGCTGCAGAAGATGGGCTTTGCCGCCGAAGATCTGGATTCCGTCTGCGTCAGCTTCGACAAGCTGGACAAGGTCGGCGCCGACGGCGTCAAGGCCGAACTGACTGAGAAAGCCTTCCCCGCCGCGGCCGTCGAGGCGCTGGACGCTTTCCTGCGCGCCGGGGATTTCAGCCTGGAAGCGGTGTCCGCCCAGGTGGGCGACGAATCCCTCACCGCCGACCTGCGGTATGTGATCGCCACCAGCGAGAAGATCGCCGCCAGGCGGTACGGCATCGCCTACGCCCCCAGCCTGGTGCGCGGCCAGGGCTACTACACCGGCACGGTGTTTGAAGTCACCTGCCCGCAGTTCAGCGGCGCAGTGGCGGGCGGCGGCCGCTACGACAACATGGTGGGCAAGTTCATCGGCCAGCAGGTCCCGGCCGTGGGCTTCTCCATCGGGTTCGAGCGTGTCTGCGGCATCCTGCTGGAACAGGGCTACCAGATCCCCGGCGCCAAGCCCCGTCTGGCGCTGCTCTACCTGCCCGACGCCGACTTTGCCGCCGTACTGCAAAAGGCCGAGGCCCTGCGCGCCGAATACGACGTGACGGTGCTGCCCCAGGCCAAAAAGCTGGGCAAGCAGTTCGGCACGCTGGAAGCCGCCGGGTACGCCGCCGCGGCGTTTGCCGACAACGACGAGCTGAAGCCGCTGGGCCGCAAAGCCGAATAAGACCGCAAGGCCGCATCCGCCCGGATGCGGCCTTTTTTGTAGGCAAGCTGTAACCCACAGGGCCGCTTTTGTATGATATAATGAAAAAAAGCCCTCTTGCCGGGGCGCGGAGCCGTCCCGGCCCGGGAAAGGAGCCTGCCATGAAAAAGCGTGTTTCCCGCCTGGCGGCCCTGGCGCTGGCCGCCGCCCTGCTCACCGGCTGCGGCGCTTCCAGCCAGACGGCCGCCAGCAGTACCGCCATCGCCACACAGGACATCGCCTATACCGAGGAAGCGGCCGAGGGCGGGGCCGGGAGCGCCCTGCCGGTCGGGAACACTTCCACCACGGAAAGCGCCCAGAAGCGCATCTACAACGCCGACCTGAGCCTGGAAGCCACCGACTTCGACGCCGCCCGCGATACGTTGCAAACGGCCGTGGACGCCAACGGCGCCTGGCTGCAATACAGCGAGATGAACGGTTCCGCCGAGGACCGGGACCGGCGGCTGTACTGCACGGTGCGGGTCCCGGCCGAAAACTACCGCGCCTTTCTGGAACAGGCCGGGCAGAGCGGCAGCGTGCTGAGCCTGAACGAGAGCGCCGAGGACGTGACCGCCAGCTACATCGACACCGAAGCGCGGATCGCCTCGCTGGAAAACCAGCGGGATCGGCTGAACGCCCTGGCCGCCCAGGCCGAGACCACTGCCGACCTGCTGGAGATCGAGAGCCAGCTTTCCGATGTGCAGTATGAACTGGAAAGCTACACCCGGCAGCTCCGTGCGCTGGACGATCAGATCGCCTACTCCACCGTGAACATCACCCTGCAGGAAGTCGCCACCCTGACCCCCACGGGCACTACTTTTGTGGAACGGCTGGGGGATGCTTTCTCCGGCGGCTGGAACGGCTGCGTGTTGTTCCTGCAGGGGCTGGTCCTGGCGCTGGTCTATATGTGGCCGCTGCTTCTGGCCGCCGTGGCGGCGTTCTTTGTGGTCCGCCTACTGGCCCGCCGCCACCGCGCCCGCCATCCGAAACCGCCCGCACCGTCGAAGCCCGCCGGTCCTGCGCCGGACGCCGCTGCGTCAAAGCAGCCTTCCGATGCCGAGGACGCCCCCAAACCCAAGTATTGAGTTGCTTCGCTCCCTGCACCGCAAAAAGTCAGAACCCCCGGCAAAGCCGGGGGCTTGGGTTAGCCCTAGAAGGGCATAATACGGACAACGCCCCTCAAGGGGCCACGAATGGGTCGGCCAACTGCATTGCTGACTCATGGCGGCCCCTTAAGGGGCTGTTTTTATGCCTTGGTATTCTTGCTACCCGTAAACGGGTCTACGAACTCCTTCATGCTCATTTGGTCTGCTATTTGATCTTCTGCCAACTGCTGCTTGATGTACTCTTGTATCTGCTTTTTATTTCTTCCGACCGTGTCTACATAGTATCCTCGTGCCCAAAAATGTCTATCCCCATACTTGTACTTCAAATTTGCATGCCGGTCAAATATCATTAAGCTGCTTTTCCCTTTGAGATATCCCATGATCTGTGATACACTATATTTGGGTGGAATACTGACCAGCATATGAATGTGATCCGGGCACGCTTCTGCTTGTATGATCTCTACTCCCTTTTGCTCACACAATTTTCTGAGGATCTGTCCTATATCTTTTTTGATTTTCCCATATACCACCATTCTGCGGTACTTAGGGGCAAACACTATATGATATTGGCATCTCCATGTTGTGTGTTGTAAACTTGCTATGTCTTTTTCCATCTTTTGGAACCTCCTGGTATTTTTATTGCAGTTGGCCGACCGCAATTCTATTATACCAGGAGGTTTTTTCTCTAGGTTTTTTCACTATATAATTTTTTTACACTCCCCGGCAGAGCCGGGGGTTGTCTTTGCGCTAAAGCTAACAATACAAGGCCCCGCCTGACGGCGGGGCCTTGTGCTTTTGGGTCTTTATTCTTTTTCCGGCAGGGTCAGCGCGATGGAGAGGTCCTCCAACTGCTTTTCGTCCACCACGTCGGGCGCGCCGCTCATGGGCTCGCCGGCGTTCTGCACCTTCGGGAAGGCGATCACGTCGCGGATGGAATCCCGCTTGAGCATCAGCATCACCAGACGGTCCAGGCCGTAGGCCATACCGCCGTGCGGCGGCGCGCCGTACTTGTAGGCATCCATCAGGAAGCCGAAGCTGGCGCGGGCTTTCTCCTCGGTAAAGCCGAGGGCACGGAACATACGGTCCTGCAGTTCCGGGTCGTTGATACGCATGGAACCGCCGCCCAGCTCAACGCCGTTGAGCACGATGTCGTAGGCCACCGCATGGCAGGCGCCGGGGTCGCTTTCGATCTTGTCCAGGTCTTCCGCCTTGGGCATCGTGAAGGGATGGTGCATCGCCATCCAGCGGCCTTCCTGCTCGCTGTACTCAAACAGCGGGAAGTCCACCACCCACAGGAAGTTGAACTTGTCCGGGTCGATCAGGCCGTGCTTGCGGGCGATGTCCAGACGGACCTGGCCCAGCGCGGTGCAGGCCTTGACCCAGTCGGCGTCGCTGACCAGCAGCAGCACGTCGCCGGTCTCGGCGTTCAGCGCGGCGTAAAGCGCGGTCTTTTCTTCCTCGGCAAGGAACTTTTCAAAGCTGGAAGAAGTGCCGTCGGCGGTCAGGCGGCTGTAGGCCAGCCCCTTGGCGCCGTAGGTCTTGGCGACCTCGCCCAGTTTGTCGATGTTCTTGCGGCTCAGCTTATCGGCCAGGCCTTTGGCGTTGATGGCGCGGATGCTGCCGCCCGCTTCCACCACGGCGGCAAAGGGCTTGAACTCGGTATGCGCGAACACCGACGTGACATCCTGGATCTCCAGGCTGAAACGGGTGTCCGGCTTATCGGAGCCGAAGCGGCCCATGGCCTCGTCCCAGGGCATCCGCACGAACGGCGTGACCAGGTCGATGCCCAGCATCTCTTTCCACAGGCGCTTGAGCAGGCCCTCGTTCATCGTGATGATATCGTCCTGGCTGACGAAGGACATTTCCTCGTCCACCTGGGTGAACTCCGGCTGGCGGTCGGCGCGCAGGTCCTCGTCGCGGTAGCAGCGGGCGATCTGGAAGTAGCGGTCAAAGCCGGACAGCATCAGGATCTGCTTATAGAGCTGCGGGCTCTGGGGCAGGGCGTAGAAGTGGCCCGGCTGCACGCGGCTGGGGACCAGATAGTCACGCGCGCCCTCCGGCGTGGACTTGATGAGAGTCGGGGTCTCGATCTCGGTAAAATGATTGTCGCAGAAATAGCTGCGGATGATCTGCATGATCTTGCTGCGCAGCACGATGGGTTCATGCATCGAGGGGCGGCGCAGGTCCAGATAGCGGTAGCGCAGGCGCAGGTCGTCGTTGACGTTGATCTCGTCCCGCAGTTCAAACGGCGGGGTCTGCGCTTCGCTAAGCACCCGCAGTTCCGAAACATACAGTTCCACGTCGCCGGTGGCGATCTTGTCGGTCTTGGCGGCGCGCTCACGCAGTTTGCCGCGGCAGATCACCACATACTCGCTCTTGAGGCCCTCGGCCTTGGCGAACACATCCTTCGGCGTATCCTCGTCGAACACAAGCTGCAGCAGGCCGGTGGTATCGCGCAGGTCGGCAAAAATAATGCCGCCCTTGTCACGCGCACGGGCGATCGAACCACAGACGGTCATCTCCTGCCCGGCATCGGCCAGGCTGACCTCGCCGCAGTAGCGGGTGCGGCGCAGGCTGCCCAAAGTTTCCATATTCCCAATCCCCTTTACGGTTTTATTCTAAAAGATTATTATACAGCGCCCCGTGGCATTTGGCAAGGGCGCCGGGACGGAAAGTGGCGCAGATTTTCTTGGATTTTCCCGCAAAAGATATTGACAAGCCCCGCCAGCACTGTTATAATATTAAGGCTATAAACGCCAAGCGTTGCAGTAAAACCTATGTGCCCGTAGCTCAGTTGGTAGAGCATCTGACTTTTAATCAGAGGGTCCAGGATTCGAGTTCCTGCGGGCGCACCAAAACCGGCGGCAGATCCTACGATCTGCCGCCGGTTTTCTTTTTGTCTTTTCGCCGCAGCCCGACCCCTGCGGGCTGCGCCATCCTATTTATATAAAGAAAAGGGCCCGGCACAAGGCCGTTCCCCCCTCTCCCCTGCACCCCGGCAGCCCGCCGGGGCTTTTTTTATTCCGACGGCTTTTCCCCGGCAGCGGCCGCCCGCGCGGTCATTTTCGTCATCATCCTTCCTATATAAAGCGGATGCCGGTAAGAGAACTTCATCTGCACCGCCTGCAGGAAAGAGTGGCAGATCACAAACTTCTTCGACCAGATATGGTCCGCCAGCCCATACCCCACCTTCTGCGGGTCTGCCTTGAACTCCCCGGGGACCGGCAGCCCGCGGGCCGAATCGGTATCCGTCAGCGGCGGGTGAAACAGGTGGAAGGTGATGCCGAACGGTTCGTTTTCGATCGTCAGGCACTTTGCCAGCGACTCGATCGCGCCTTTCGTGGACGCATAGGGCGAAATGTTGGCAAAGCCCGTGACGCCCACGCCGGAACTTGTGAAGATGACCCGCCCGGCCCCCGCCTGCCGCATATAGGGCAGAACGGCCTTCGTCAGCCGCAGCGCGCCGAAAAAGTTCACGTCCATCACCGCGCGGTAGACCTCCAGGCTGCTGTCCGGCTCGCTTCCATAGGTACACAGGCAGGCGTTATGTACCGCAATGTCGATGGTATGGAACCGTTCCACGGCTTTTTCCACCCCTGCGCGGATGCTTTCTTCCTGCCGCGCGTCCGCCGCAATGGGCAGCAGAGTTTCGGGGTGCTGCCGCCGCAGTTCTTCCAGCGCGCCGGTTTCCACATCCAACGCGGCGACCGAATGGCCCAATTCCAGCAGACGCCTGACCAGATAGTACCCGATCCCCCGGTTTGCCCCTACGATCACGATGCTTGCCAACGGGCATCCCTCCCAGCAAAATGTTGCTTCCATTATAGTATCTCCTGCGCCCGTTGGAAAGAGCCGGGCGCAATTTTTCCGCGCACACAGGGCCGTTTTTGCGCCCGGAAAAAAATTTTTGCTTCCCTATTGACAACTGCGTATATACAGTATATACTGTGTACATCATATATGAACAGTAAACACGATAAGGAGGCAGCACCATGGAGCTGTACATCTCCAACACCGGGCAGGAGCCGATCTACGCGCAGATCACGCGGCAGATCAAAGAACAGATCCTGTCCGGCCAGTTGCACGAAGGCGACGCCCTGCCCAGTATCCGGCTTTTGGCCAAGGAGCTGCGCATCAGCGTCATCACCACCAAACGCGCCTACGAGGACCTGGAAGCCGACGGGTTCATCGTGACCCAGCCGGGGCGGGGCAGCTTTGTAGCCGCCCAGGACCCTGCGCTGGTGCGTGAAGAACATTTGAAAAAAGTAGAAAGCTGCCTGCAGGACGCGGTAGACGCCGCGCGGCTGGGCGGTATCGGCTACGACGAGGTCAGCGAAACGCTGCGCCTGTTATGGGAGGGCTGAAGATGATGAAAGAAGCTGTCGTTCTGCACGGTGTGCAGAAACATTACCGGGATTTCAAGCTGGGACCCCTGGACCTGACCGTTCCCGCCGGGACGATCGTGGGGCTGGTGGGCGAAAACGGCGCGGGCAAGACCACCACGCTGCGGCTGCTGTGCGGGGTGAGCCGCCCGGACGTCGGGCAGGTCACGCTGCTGGGCGGCCAGCCCACGGACGCCGCCCAGCGCAGGCGGATCGGCGTGGTGTTCGAGGATGCCTACTTCTACGGCACCCTGACGGCGCGGCAGATCGGCAAAAGCATGGCCGGTATCTTTGGGGAACAGTGGGACGCCGCCCGGTTCGACGGGATGCTGGACCGCTTTGGGCTGGACCCCAAAAAGAAAGTACAGTCCTACAGCCGCGGCATGCGGATGAAGCTGAGCCTGGCTACGGCGCTGGCCCATGACCCCGAACTGCTGGTGCTGGACGAAGCCACCGCCGGGCTGGACCCGGTGGTGCGCGGCGAGATGCTGGACCTGTTCCTGGAGTACATCCAGGACGAGCGGCACAGCATCCTGATGAGCAGCCACATCACCAGCGATCTGGAACAGGTGGCGGACTCCATCGCCTACCTGCACCACGGCCAACTGCTGTTCCACGAGGATAAGGACACGTTGCTGCAGGAATACGGCCTGCTGCGCTGCGCCCGGCACGACCTGGAAACGCTGCCGCCTGACTGCGTGGTCTTCGTGCGGGAGGGGGCCTTCGGCTGCGAGGCCCTTGTCAAACAGCGGGAAACGGTCCGTCATCTGCTGCCCGGCGCGGTATGCGACCCGGCCGGCATCGACGATATCATGCGCTATTACAGCGGGAGGGACGCGCAATGAAAGGCTTGCTTTACAAGGATCTGTCGCTGATTGTCAGCGGCTATAAGCTCAACTTCCTGTATCTGCTGGTGTTCTACGGTCTTATCACCGCACTGACCCACCTGACTTTCCTGAGTTATGCCCTGATCTTCGTGGTGGGCATGTATGCGTCCACCACCACCGCCATGGACGAGAACAGCCACTGGGACGCCTACGCCCGAACGCTGCCCGTAAAGCCGGGGCAGATCGTGGCCGTCAAATACCTGCTGACGCTGTTCTTCATCGCCATCGGCGTCGTGCTGGCGTCGCTGATGACCCTGCTGATCCCCGGGGAAGCCGCCCCCACGCCGGGCGAAGTTGCGCTGGGGCTGGCCGCCGCGTCCATGGTCACGGTGTTCTACTATTCGCTGACCATTCCCCTGTCGTACAAGTTCGGTTCGGCCAAGGCCCGCAGTTGGGTGATGATCGCCCTTTTCGCCGTGATCTTCATCCCCATGGCCATCTGGATGGCGCTGCCGGACAGCGTCCAGGACCAGTTCAGCAATTCCCTGGAGGGTGCGGGCAACGCGGCGCTCTCCGGCGGCCTTTCCGAGATGCAGGTCAGCCTGTTGGCCTCCCTTGGGATGGTACTTCTGGCGCTGGTGTTCCTGGCTGTCAGTTGGGCCATCACGACCCGGATCTATACCACCAAAAAATTCTGAGCATACCAAAGGCCGTCCCCCGCGGGGGACGGCCTTTTTTGCAGTCCTACAGCCAGCCGCCGCTGCGCAGCACGAAGATCCAGCCCGTCAGCGTCAGGGCCGAAAGCAGCGTGGTGAGAGCCACCGCGCTGGCCGTGAGCACGCCTTCGTGCCCCATGTTCCGGGCCATGACATAGGCGCTGGGCGTCGTGGGGCTGCCCAGCATGATGAGCAGCGCCACCAGTTCCTGCTGGCGGAACCCCAGCGCCACCGCGCAGGGGATGAACACCAGCGAAAGCCCCACCGTCTTGATGAGGGCGGCGGCCACCGTCGGCCCGGCCTTTTGGATGGCTTTGGCGCCCTCGAACCCCGCGCCGATGGAGAGCAGCGCCAGCGGCGTGGTCAGCGAGGAAAGGCTGGTCAGCGTTTTTTCCGCGATGGCGGGCAGTTCCACCGGCAGCAGGCTGAACACCGTGCCCGCCGCGATGCCCAGCAGGATGGGGTTGGTGACGACGCCGCGCAGAAGCTGGGCCGGGCCCGGCGCGCGGTGCTGGGGTGATTCCAGCATCAGGATCAGCACCGCGAAGATATTGAACAGCGGCACGCTGCCCAGGATCATCAGCGGGGCCATGCCGGCCTCGCCGTACATATTCTGGATGAAAGCCACCCCCAGCACCGCCGCGCTGCTGCGGTAGGCCGCCTGCACGAACTCGCCCACGACGGCCTTGTCCCGCATGAGCAGCTTCGCCAGTCCCCACACGGCCAGGATGCCCGCCAGCGTGGCCCCGGCGCAGAACAAAACGAACCGGGGTTCAAAGTCCCGCCGCATATCCACCCCGGCCATGTCCAGAAACAGCATGACGGGCAGCGTGATCTTGAAGGTCAGCTTGTCGGCCGCCTTGCAGAACGCCGGCGGCAAAAAGCCCAGCCGTCCCAGCACGCCGCCCGCCACCATGACCAGGAACACCGGCAGCGTGGCGTTCAGGCTGAAGATCAGATTTTCCACATTCCATCCCCCCTGCAAAGCGGCCGCCCGGCAGCATCCGGCCCGGCCCTTTGTATCGTACCACGAAACGCCCCGGCGCGCAACCGCCGCGCCGCGCGCTTTTTGCTCATGCACCGCAGAAAAAACAGCCGCAGCCCTTGACAAAGCGTGAACGGCTTGCTATAATAAGTTGCTGTGCCGAACGGCACACAAAATCCTTGCCCTTTGCGTGGGCAAAGGGCCATACGTCCAAAAGGAGGTGCACAGAATATGGCTAAGTACGAAACCATGATGGTTACCACCGCTACCCTGGATGAGGAGGCTTCCACCGCTCTGGTGAACAAGTTCAAGAACCTCATCGCCGCGAATGGTACGATCGATTCTGTTGATGATTGGGGCAAGAAGCGTCTCGCCTATCCCATCAACGATGAGACCGAAGGTGTGTACACGGTGATCAAGTTCACCAGCGAGCCCGATTTCCCGGCCGAGCTGGACCGTATCTACAAGATCACGGAAGGCGTTCTTCGCAGCATCATCGTTGCTGAAGAGGAGTAAGGAGTAGACCGAAATGCTGAATGTTGTTGCAATTATGGGCCGCCTTGCGCGCGACCCGGAGCTCCGCCAGACCACGACCGGCAAAAACGTGGCGTCGTTTCGCATTGCATGCGACCGCGGCCGCCGCGATGCCAACGGGCAGAACCAGGCTGACTGGTTCGATGTCGTCGCGTGGGACCGCACGGCGGAATTTGTGTGCAAGTATTTCCAGAAAGGTTCGCTGATCGTCGTTGACGGCCGTCTGCAGAGCCGGTCCTACCAGGACAAAACCGGGAACAACCGCACCGCCATTGAGATCGTGGCCAACAACGTCAACTTCGCCGGTCCCAAGTCCTCCAACGCCGCACCCGGCATGGGCGCCCCCAGCTATGGCGCGCCCATGGCAGACCCCGCCGAACGTCCCGCTATGCAGCAGGCGCCCGCGCCGAGCTATTCCGCCGGCAGCAACGACGACTTTGCACTAATCGAGGACGAGGGCGACCTGCCGTTCTGATAATTGATCGTAAAATTCCAACAAGGAGGTTGCCACAATGGCTATGGATCGTTCTTCCCGCCCGATGCATCGCGGCCGCAAGAAGGTTTGCAGCTTCTGCGTCGATCGCGTTGAGCACATTGATTACAAGGATCTGCCCCGCCTGCGCAAGTACGTGAGCGAGCGCGCCAAGATCATTCCCCGCCGTGTGACCGGCACCTGCGCGTTCCATCAGCGTGAGCTGACGGTCGCCATCAAGCGTGCCCGTTATATGGCGCTGATGCCCTACGTGAGCGATTGATCGCTGCGGCATCCAGTATGCACAAAAAAGCCCGGCCTGTCAAGGCCGGGCTTTTTCTGTGCCGGAATCCAAAGCCCTGCCGGGCGGCAGGGGCAAAAAAAGGGACCGGCCCGGACGGGTCGGTCCCCTGTTTTGTTTTCAGGATGTAAAGCGGTCGCGCAGGTTCTTGAAGAAGCCCTTGCGCTTCTCGTAATTTTCATCCTTGAGGCTTTCCTCAAAGGCTTTCAGCGCCTCGCGCTGGGTGCGGTTGAGCTTTTTCGGGATCTCCACCTCGACGATCACATACTGGTCGCCGCGGCCGCGCCCGTTGAGGTACTGGATGCCCTGGCCGCGCAGGCGGAACTTGGTGCCGCTCTGGGTGCCTTCCGGCACGCGCTGGGCCACCTTGCCGTCCACGGTCGGGACTTCGATCTCGGCCCCCAGGACCGCCTGGGAATAGGTGATGGGCACGCGGACATACACATCGTAGCCGTCGCGCTCAAACACCGCGTCCTGCTTGACACTGACATGCACGATCACGTCGCCCGCAGGGCCGCCGTTGCTGCCCGCGTCGCCCTGACCGCGCAGCGCGATGTTCTGGTCGTCGTCGATACCCGCAGGGATCTTGACTTCCAGCGTTTTGCGCGCGTTGGTCTTGCCGGTGCCCCGGCAGGTCTTGCAGGGGTTCTTGATGATGGTGCCGCGGCCGCCGCAGTGCGGGCAGGGCTGCTGGCTCTGCATCACGCCAAAGGGCGTGCGCTGCTGGGTCACCACATAGCCGCGGCCGCCGCACTGGGTGCAGGTCTCGGGGCTGGTGCCGGGGGCACAGCCGTTGCCGTGGCAGTCCGGGCAGGTCTGCTGCCGGTTCAGCGTGACCTTTTTGGTGCAGCCGTGGGCCGCTTCCTCAAAAGTCAGGATCACGCTGGCCTGGATATCGTGGCCCTTGCGCGGCGCGTTGGGGTTGGAGCGGGAGGCGCCGCCAAACCCGCCGAAACCGCCGAAGCTGCCGCCGAACAGGTCCCCGAACAGATCGCCCAGGTCGACGCCGCCGGCGCCAAACCCGCCGCCGAAACCGCCGCCGGGCTGGCCGGCCCCGTAGTTGGGGTCCACCCCGGCAAAGCCGAACTGGTCGTAGCGTTTGCGTTTTTCCGGGTCCGAAAGGACGTCGTTGGCCTCATTGACCTCCTTGAACTTTTCCTCGGCAGTCTTGTCGCCGGGGTTCAGGTCGGGGTGGTACTTTTTGGCCAGCTTGCGGTAGGCGCTTTTGATCTCGGCTTCGGTGGCGTTTTTGCCAAGGCCCAGCACCTCGTAGTAATCACGTTTTTCTGCCATAGAATCAATCCCCTCTATGCTGCGCGGGGCGCGGCGCTGCCGCCCGCTTCGCGCTCATGGGTCTGCATACTCCCGCAGGGGGTAGTCTGCGCTCCCCTGCTAACCCCGCAAGGGCCGCCGCCGGTGTTGCCGGGCGGCGGCCTTTGCCTTGGGTATCTTTTACAAAATCAGACTTCGTGGAAGTCGGCGTCTACCGCGCCGTCATCCTTGGGCTGGCTGCCCTGCGCGCCAGCGTCGGCGCCGGGCTGCTGCGCGCCCTGAGCCTGGGCGGCCTGCTTATAGACCTTCTCGCTGATGGCGTAGAACGCCTTCTGCAGGTCATCCTGCTTGGCCTTGATGTCGTCGATGGTGCCGGACTTCAGAGCTTCCTTCAGGGCGGAGAGCTTGGTCTCGACCTCGCTCTTCTCCTCGGCGCTGATCTTGTTGCCGAACTCGTTCATGGCCTTCTCGGTCTGGAACACCATCTGGTCGGCGTTGTTGCGCACGTCGATCTCCTCGCGGCGCTTCTTGTCCTCGGCGGCATACTGCTCGGCATCCTTCACAGCCTTGTCGATGTCTTCCTTGCTCATGTTGGTGGAAGCGGTGATCGTGATGCTCTGCTCCTTGCCGGTGCCCAGGTCCTTCGCGCTGACATGCACGATGCCGTTGGCGTCGATGTCGAAGGTGACTTCGATCTGGGGCACGCCACGGGGCGCCGGGGCGATGCCGTCCAGATGGAAGGTGCCCAGGCTCTTGTTGTCGCGGGCAAACTCACGCTCGCCCTGCAGGACGTTGACTTCCACGCTGGGCTGGTTGTCAGCCGCAGTAGAGAAGATCTGGCTCTTCTTGGTGGGGATGGTGGTGTTGCGGTCGATGATCTTGGTGCAGACGCCGCCCAGGGTCTCGATGCCCAGAGAAAGCGGGGTCACGTCCAGCAGCAGCAGGCCCTTGACGTCGCCCTGCAGAACGCCGCCCTGGATGGCAGCGCCCACGGCCACGCACTCGTCGGGGTTGATGCCCTTGAAGGGCTCGCAGCCCAGTTCCTTCTTGACCGCGTCGTAAACGGCGGGGATACGGGTGGAACCGCCGACCATCAGGACCTTCTTCAGGTCGGAAGCCTTCAGGCCCGCATCGGCCAGCGCCTTGCGGACGGGGGTCATGGTGCGGTCGACCAGATCCGAGGTCAGTTCATTGAACTTCGCGCGGGTCAGGGTCATATCCAG
>QAKI01000036.1 GCA_003343905.1 Subdoligranulum variabile | reverse complement strand
CCCGAAAAGCTCCCGATCGCCGTACCGATCAACGCTAACCCGGCGGTTATGATCGGCACAAGGATTTCCGTCATCGGTTACACCCTTTCCAGATACTCCTTGGCCGCGTAATACGTCCCGTCGTCGTACTGTACCTTTACCCAGGTGTAACCGTCCGCCGGCGCTTCCCATCCGTCCAGCACATCCACGACGGTTCCCTTGGGCCATTTGCCTGACCTGGTCCCGGAATTGCCGGGATAGGCGGTATGGTAGTACAGATTCGCGGTCGTGCGGCGTTTGGATACCGTCTGTTCCACCATGTCCACCGCATTGTTGTTGATCCAGTCGATCAGATTGTCCTTGCTCACGTACTTGCCCATAATCTCGATTACCTCCTCATATTCTCCCGGCAGCCCGGCCGTCAGGTAGGGCTCCGGATCGATCCGTTCGTTTCCGGGTGTCCGCACTTCAAAATGCAGGTGCGCCCCGTAGCTGTTGCCGGTGTTTCCCATGTATCCCAGCCGGTCCCCGGCCCCCACCGTCTGGCCTTTGGAGACACACACACTTTTCAGATGCGCGTACAGGGTACAGTAGCCGTTCGGGTGCCGCAGCTTGACGAAATTTCCGTAGCTCGCATCCCCGGACGCTCCGGGGTTGTTGATGTGCCCGGACGCCAGCAGGATCACCTCGCCGCCCGTGTGGGCCGTCACATAATCGGTTTTGTGGCCATCCCCCACGATATCCAGGCCATTGTGCTTGGACGAGTAATACTGTGTGATCAAATCATTGCAGTTTTGCAATACCCGGCTCATGCATTTTCCCCGCTTTCTTGGTTCATTTCGGCCTCAAGCTGCCCAATCTTCGCGCGGGCCTCAGCGCGTCCCTCTAAGGCGGCAGCGTACTTCTCTTCGACCGGCTGGCCGAGATAGAGGCATTCCGCGATTTTATTGGCCACATAGTCGGTATGGATCAGATAGGTACGATAGTACATGATCCTGGTGGTCAAGGTATCTCCAAAATCCTGCAAGTACTGTTCAATCGGCGGCATTACAAACATCATTTCCACCTCCCGATCACAACAATGCCATAGGCGGCCTGGTAATTGGTCAAGCTTATCGCCGATTGAACAAGGACGGAATGGATATATGTGTTGTATACCCCGCAACAGCAAACCGACATGACATCATCACATATAGACGAGGCAATGGCAATTGGATTGGTTCCGGACAAAAACGATACCGGGTAAGTCCAGCTGGGCGCATACCTGTAATACACCGACCCTTTTGGCTGGTTGATATTTAAAGTCTGGTATATATATGTGTAGCAGATCATCGTACCATCGTAAAACTTGACATACTGCCCCGGCTTGCTGGTGGTCCCGGACCCCCTCGCGGCAACAGCATCACCGGCGACGCTCAGGCCGCTGGTAAAACGACCGAATAGTGCGTATAAACTCCGCCAGCTGGTCGCCGACGCACCGATATCCAAGGAAGCATGCGCCGACGGGAGCAAATTTCCTGTTATTCCGCCGCTGGGTTTGAGGGGCCACCCAACATCGAGGGTTTCAGCAAGGCCTGCCACTTTTCCAAAAGCGATCCCCGAGCCGTCCGCCAAAACATCGAACACCGTCTCGGCGGTGGGCAGGTCAAGGTAAGCGGCCGGGCTGGATATGTCGTCCCCGAGAGTGATTTGATATGTATAAGCATTGTCGGCGCTTGCGGCCACCACTTTTGTATAGGTGCCGTTGTATGTGGACGGTGTAACGGTCTCGACCGTCGTATAACTGCTGGAATCGTTTGTCCGGTATCGCAGGGTAATGGTTTTGCTGTTCTTGTTTCCAAGAGACGAGACCGCATAATTAAACGTGATTTTGGCGTAATTCCCCTCATCGTCGTCCGTTGTGCCGGCGGAGCTGGACACCCGCTTGACGGATTGTCCGCTGATCGAAGGGGGCGCATAGTCCAAAAAGGCCAGCCCGGACACGGTCGCGGACGCCGGACGGTTCCGGCTGTCCCGGACCGTCACAGTGATAGTGCTGGGGCAATTGGACTTGACGATCCCGGACGTATAGTCCGCCGAGCCTCCGGTTTCCCCGTTAACCGATACGGAATAGGAGGTAATCGTGCTCCCATAAGCCCCAGCCGCCGATGTCCGCACCCGGATCCTGGATAGCCCTCTCACGTAAGCGCCATACGTGGTCTTATAGCCCGTCGGGTCGGTAGGTGTGGCGATCGACACCGTCGGCTGGAATTTCGGCGTATTCGGTACGTTCAGCGTAAAGTAAGCAGAATCGCTGCCGATCGATGTTAAGCCCTGACGGGTCTGGCATATGATCTGGCATTCCGCCCCGTTTGGCCCCGTCGCATAATTGGCCAGGCTCTCCGGGATTACCCACGAGAACGACGTGCCGATCCCGGACGCTATCTGCGTGATGCCGGAACCGATGGCATAAGCCAAATCGTGCGTAAAGGCGTCGGAAGCCCTGGATATGCTGATGGCCAGTGTGCCGCCGGCCGTCGCCGAAGACGGGCAGGACACCGATGAGGAACGAGGGATAGTGGGCAACGTGATCAAATCACTACTCGCCTCGATGGACTCATACCAGGTACCGCCTAAAGTGGCCTGTATATTAAACACCGAAGACAAGTACATGCTTTTGGAGCCGTCGCCATTATGGGATACCGTCCGTGTGACAGTTCCCAAATGCACAGTTGTGTTGCCCCCGTTGTTAATGGCGGCAGATGTGTAGGCAATAGCGGAACCATCAATGGTGGTGGTGTTGCTTCGGCTGCCAATAGACAGGCTATATTGTGCCTTCTGCACCAGATACATGTTGCATGTAATGGCGCTGGTATTGCTTTCTGTAGACTGGCTGGATGACCAGTCCACCCGCAGGGTGTACCCTCCGTTGCGGATGGACCCCGAAAACGATCCACTGGATGCCATGCTATCCCCCCTTATACCGCTTAAATGACAGGTTGCCGTTTGCCCTGGGTGCGAACACGAATTTTCCGATGACAATCTGGGTTAAAATCTGCGCGTTAGTAATATACAGCTTACTGTTGCTGATATAGGCTACCTCATCCGATCCCACATAAAATGACAGCCTGTCCCCGGACAGCTCCGCGCTGACATGCCCTCCGTCAGGCAGAAGGGTAATTTTTCCGTCTATAAGCTTAATCTGGGCTTTGTACTGGTCGAGCACAGATACAGCCTCATCTGTGGCAGTCTCCAGCCGGCTGAAATCCAGTACCCATCCTTCGGCCGTTTGAGTTAGCCTGGATGACAGGTCGGATACCATATCTCTTGTGCTGGAAACGGATGATACGACGGAGGCAATCGACTCCGACGTTTGGGACATGTATGAGGTCATTTCCCGCTGAATGGTATTGGCGTTGTCCTGTACCGCCTTGATATCCTCGCTGTAGTCGGAGAGCTGGATCCAGTCCTCCCCATCCCACAGATAAATCATCCCGTCTCCGCTATTGATATATGCGTCATTGACCGCCGGGCTTTCCGGTGGCACGTCTAATACTGGGACGACCCCGTCGCTGCCGTTTTCGCCGGGCGGCCCCGTCTGTCCCGGTTCGCCGTCCTGACCATTCGACCCGTCGCGCACCTTATACACGGTCATTGTGTCATAACTGCCATTGTCAGTCAGGGCTCGGAATACAGCCATGTCGCCAAACCAATACGGTCCTCCGGTATTGACGGGCAGGGTAATATCCGTCCCGCATTCCACCCATCCCGACCCGGTGCTGTACTGCCATTTATCCAGGACGGCCCCTTCAGTCAGCTCCGCTGTCAGGGTCAGGGATGCAGGGCTTATACTACCGTCGACAGCATATTTAAACACGTTTCCACCGGTGATTTTTACCGTTTTCCCCACTCTCTGCACGGTCTGGGCGAGGGATACGATTTCCCCTTCAACCTTGTTGACTCGCAGTTCCGTGTTTTTCATGGCGTCTTTAATGGTGATGGCGTTTTTGGTGTTTGTCCGGTCTGCCAGCTTCGGATACTTGGCGGAGGATTCGGATTTCAGCCCACCGTTATACGTCAAAGTTTCCCCGAAAAACAAGGATGCATATGTATTCCCACCGATATCGGCAATAAGTACCGGGTCGCATACATCCAATGCTGGATTGCCGATCCAATCCAAATCAAAGGCGGCAAAAGCCATGCCTTTGACGGCATTCCATATAGGATCGATCACTTCCATCCGGATATCTTCGTCACCGTAATCCAAAAAGGCGTTGTTAGCGATGACCAGCTCGGTCAGCCCGTCCGCCTCGATACTGCTGGGATCCTCCCGATACACGTCGTCATTCTGTGGCTTGCGGGATAGTACCAATCGATTGACGGGGCCATAGGTTTTCCCGATGGTAAGTCCTCGATAAACATCTGGATTGATTCCGTAGGATTTCCCCGACGGCACGACGCTCACGAGAGACAGTTTTCCGTTCCGTCCGATGACGGCATTGCACAGAGCGGATTCCGCGATCATACCAATCACGGTACGGGCGGTCTCTTCTCCAGATAGGTTGGGAGGTCCGGCAAGTTGGACATCCTGCCCGAGAAATACACCACCGTCGTATTCCACGCCGCACAGGGCACAGACCGCCAACAGATATGCCTTCCGTGTGATGGGGTATGTGACGGACGGAAGGTCCTTTACCTTCCAGGCGTCAAATTTCCCCATGGCGTCCGCACCTTTGACAGTCAGCCGCTTTCGAGCTGTATCTGATTGCACCTCATCCATCGCCACGGGTGGGAGCGGCACATACTCGACTGTCCCGTCCGGAAGGTCCACACCGATTTGCGGAAGTATCGTGCTGCCGTCGGCAAAGGTGTATGCCCCATCCCGGTCGATAATCTCCGCCGTAACCGTTGCACCTATGGTACTACCGATGAGTGTCTTTTCCGTCTGCGTCCCGCGAGATACACTGAAACTGACTAAATTGTCATCCCCGGTTATTGTATACGTTCCGATTTGCAGTTTTCCGGACATACTTCTGGGATTGGCGGCTATTGCCGCTTGATAACCTTCGGATACACTATACATGCCGCGCCTCCCTACAATTCGATAAAGCCGACAGACATGGGTTTGTATATAACCGCGGCTTTGCCGACCGACCATATATCGGGCTGTGGTGCCGACACATAGCAGGACATGGTTTTCGTACCCCCGGTTTTGCTGTCCCAATAGGTCACCGATATCACGTAAGGATCAATAGCCGCCAACAGCGCGGACATCTGCCCTTGAGTCAAGAAATGGGTGACACAATCCACTCTCGTTTTTTTATTCACGACGTCGATGATCATATTGCCTCGGGCGTTTCGGCCGCTATCCTCAGAAGCCAGGACGGTGTAGGTCGTCTTTTGCTCCGCTATATAATTGGTAAAGTCGGTGTCCCCAATTTTTAGAAAAACCATAATATCCCCTCTATCCGAGACATAAATCCAGCCCGCCGTTCCGTTGTGCAAGATCATTCAAAGCCCTGAGCGATATTTCACCCAATTGGCGGCCGTCGACATTGATCACGATTTTTGACCGATTCGAGAGCAGAGCCACAATTTTTTCTAATAAGACAGCGGAATTCCCAGTTTCATCACGGACGACTTGGCGCAGCAGGGCTTCCGGGGTTTCTATGTTGCGCCCGCGCGTTTGGTCTCCAAGTACAGCTAAAAACTCGCGATTGGGCGGGATCACGGCTCCCGCCGCCAAGGCCGGAACCTGCAGCCGCGGAACGCGGGAGAAAGAAACGGGGGCTATGTTGAACCCGATGGACTCCCCGGTCTTGATGCCAAGGGCGCCGAGGGCGTCGGCTGCCCAATTGGGAATATTGATCTTGAACTTGTTGAGAATGCCGATGGCGCCGTTGATAGCTTTTTCGAGGCCTCCCACGATACCGTTCCAAATATCGATGAAGAAGTTGCCGATCCCGGTCCAAAATGAATCCCAGCCTTTTTTGAAATCTGTTTTAAATTTCCCCCATTCATCCTGCACCTTTTCCCAGATTTCACCAAATTTATTTCCGACCCCTTCGCAAAATACTTGCCACTTCGACTTGATTTCACCGGACTCCTCGTCGATGTATTTCGCGGTATCTCCCAATTTAGAGGTTGTTGCACTATATATGCTGTCATATTGCTCGTTTGCGGCCGCAATAGTATCGTCCTTTGTTTTCTGAGCGGCATTGACAATCTGATTATACTGATCCTCGTTGATGGCCCCGGCATCCAGCATTTTCTGGGCCTCTAGAAGCTGACGGGCATACTGCTCCTCTGCCGCCGTGATGGTCTCGTCCCGGGTCTTTTGGGCATTTTGGATGATTCCGCTAGCCTGTTCAAGGGAAACGCGGGTGGCGTTGTCCTTCAGGCGGTTCATGATCGCGGTATACTCGACTTCGGTTTCGGACAGCGCCCTCACACCCGTCTGGTTCATGTTGTTCCGAATTTCCGTGATTCGGTTGGATTCCTCCTGGGTCAGTTGCCTTTTTTCATCACTGGCCGTTTGCAGGATGGCGTTGATTTCAGCCTCTCCCTCGGTCACCTTATTTCGCAGGGTATCGTAATAGGCTGTGTTATCGGCAACCAGCTTCTGATAGGCCTCGTCTCCAAGTGCCTTCCGCAGCGGTTCAAGCGCAGCCAGCGCCTCGTTTTTGTCGGAATCCAGCTCGTTGCAGATGGTGTCTGAAATCTGCCTGACCTTGCCCCTGACGTCCTCGACAATGGCCGGATCAATGACTAAACTCCGGTAATTGATGCCCGCCAGTCCGTCGTCCAAGCTACGGATGGATTTTAAGAAAGGTGCCATTTTCGAACGGGTGATGTCGCTGATCCCGTCGCCCAATTCATCCACCGCCTGCACCGCGTCCTCGGCAGCACCTGTAGCAGACAGCAGAGACTTGGCGATAGACTTGAAGCGGGACTCTGTCCCTTTTATACGGTTGCCAATCATTAAATTGCCAACATGCTCCAGAGCGCCAGAAAAATCGCCTTTGAGGATATCCGCCGTCAGCCCGAGAACGCTTGCAAGATTACGCAGCATATCCTCCAGACCGGAGAAAATTTCCGTCCATGTTAGATCATTGATAAACCAGCCTATATCGCTGAGAAGGTTGATGTTACGGGTAATAATCGGGCCGATAATTTCTATGATATCCGCTAGATCTTGAAAAACAGTGCTTTCCTCGAATTGTTTAACCAGGCCGTCGAATTTGTCCTTGAACCTATCAAAGAAGTCAAGTACCTTCTGACTGTTGTACTCGCTGACGGGCTTTAAAAAGTTGTCGTAGAAGCTTTTGTAAACCGTTTGGTATCCACTGAGCACCACCCCCAGCCCTTCCGCTGCAGAAGCGAGGATATCCAAAAAGCGCGGAAGGGCCTCTTCGACGGTCCATTCAGCCAGCGGAATAAAAATCTCATGATACGCCCACCCCAGCCCTGAAAACAGGGATTCGGTGAAGGGCTCCAAGGATTTTTTCAGACGCCCGAAGGAATCCGTAAGGTTGTCGAAATCCAGAGCTTGCAAAGGCTCCAAAAACGACTTTATGATTTTCGCAAGCCTCGAATTTTCTGTATCAAACGTTGTTCCGCCGTTTCCGGACACAATCGGAAGCACCGAGGACGATGAAGCGCCGGCAGTCGATCCCGACGTTTCCGACGTGACGGTATTCAGCTCGTCAAAATTAAATTGGGCGGCCTTGGCGGCTTTTGCAGCGGCCCGAGTGTTTTCGGCCAGCTCCGCCTCTGACTGGGCGGCTTCCTTGATCGCGTCCGCCTGTTTTTGTTCAGCCGTTCCATCCGACTGCGCCCCAAACGCCGAAAACAGGGCTCTCGCCATATCGGTAAGCGATGTCACGATCTGGTTCAATGTCTGCACAAGGGGCGTAAGCACCTGTATCAGGCCTTGGCCGATTACGGACATAAACTCTTTCCAGTTTTCGGTCAGGATTCGGGTCTGGTTCGCCCAGCTATCGGAGGTTTTGGCAAAGTCCCCTTGTGCCAGTGCCAGCTGCTCGGTGACAAAGGCGTACCTCAGTTGTACGAGCTCCGCCTGCGTCATGGCGGATATGCTTTTCCGTATGCCCTTTTGATAGGCGAACTGTTGCAGATTCGCCTGGGTCATCACCACGCCCAGATCTTTGAGCGTTTCGGTTTCCCCGGTAAAAACCGATTTTAGCTTAGTATCGGCCAATTCCTGGGTTATGTTATAAAATGACGCCACATCGCCAGATAGGCCCGCCAGAGATATGGCCATGTCGGACGCCTCGCCCGCTGCCAGACCCATCCCCCGCGCCATAGCCATATAAGTACTTGCGGTCTTTTTTGCCGACAGGCGGGACATCCCGAATTGCTGGATGGACGTACTGGCAAACTCTTCGGCCTTATAGGCCATACTACCGAAGGCGGTATCGACGACGTTTTGAACTTCAGTGATATTGCTGCCTAATTCAATGGCGGATTTTCCGAAGTTCACTAGCGCCTTGACGCTGAACGCCACGGCTACAGCAGCACCGATTCCTTTTAAAGACGATTTGAGACCGTCGAGTTTACCCGGAAGTGCGCGGACGCCGCGTTCAAGCTGGTTTGTCTTAAGATCTACATCAATAATAACTCTTCCGTCTGCCATATTTCCGCCTCCTGGCGGAGTCATCGGCACAACGGCGCTACTTGACCCCTTTTTCTATCCGTATTTCGAATACGCGCCGGCAATTTTTTCCCTTACAACGCACGTACAAACCGTGTGCTTCTGCCGTGTCGGCCTGCTCAATCGGCATGGCATATCCGCAATATGGACATATAACCTTTTTCATATGCCCAGCATCGCCTCCAGCCTGGCAATTTCAGCCGCCTCTCCGGCGCTTTGCCGATGTTGAAAATCCACAGCTTCCTTGTGATCCCGGTAATACTCCCGTTCCCATTCAGATAAGGCCTTCCCTTTGGCCTTTTTTTGCCGTATACCAACAACGGTCGAAAGTTGTCCTTCCCCAATGCCGTTAAAATACGCTATAAAGGTCCACCAATGCAGATAGGGCAGTTCTCGGACCTCTCTGCCTGCCACCTTATTGATGTCGGCCACGATCAGAGGCGCATCTTGTTCCCAGTCGATCAATTTCGGCGCCGGCCTGGCGTCTTTCTCCATTCCACAGGCGATAAACGACATCATCTGTTCCGATGCCTCCCGATAATGCGTTTTCGGTATCATCCCAAAATCGGTATAGAACAGTGCAAGCGCGATATAGATGCGCTCCGCCTCTGTGTCGTTCCGATTTTGAAGATGGAATAAAATGCTCAATATGTCCCGATAATCGGTTTCAATTTTATACTCCTTCCCGCCCACTTTTACAGTTTTGGGAAGCGTCCAGCCGATCATTTGCGCTCCGCCGTCCTGCGCTGTGCCCGGTTAATCTTCGCTTGCTCAAGAGCTTTCTGTGCTTTTGCCCGCGCGCATTTACCGGCTCCTTCTTCAAAAACCGGCAACAGCGCATCGAATAGATTTTCAATCAGACGCTTCCCATTGGCGCCAACCGACAGCACATTCGCCCCGAGCAGGATCCGGTCGAAATCATTTTCCGGTCCGAATATTTCAGATAGGATCGCTTTTGCTTTCATATCGTATTCCCTCAGCAACCGCAGACCTCCCGCCCCGTCTCCCTCGACTTTTGCGATTTTTTCGGCAAATTCCTTGTCAATCTCGCCAATCCTGTCCGTGGCGCCCAAAAAACGGCTGTATAAGTTTGGGTCAGATGGGTTGAAACGCAGAACCCCACCGTCGCCGATTTGAAATTCCTGTATTCCCAGATCCATTTTCAGTGTTTTCATGCCCTATCTTCCTTTCGTAAAGGCCCGCCCCTGATATCCAAGGGCGGGCCGTCTGTTATCCCTACTCCGCGCCGTTCGGCGTAAAGGTCACGGTACCATTCGATACCGCCGCGGTTCCTGTCGTGCGGATCCCGCCGAATGTCACATCAATAGGCATCCCCACATTGGAGGAGCCGCCAAGCCCAGAGGGCTTAACAGCACAAGCTTCATACCGCTCGGCGAACATAGCCGTCCCGGTGGTCCCGGCATAGCAGTGCACCACCAGCATATCTTGATTGGCAAGGGCGGCGGCGTCTTGGTCTTTGACTGCTATATTCCAAATTTTTTGTTGTGCATCGTCTCCTGAATCCAGTTCGCACGGATCGAAGGTCTGTGTGATCGTAGGTCTTTTCATGGTTGTGTAGACGGTCCCGAAAATATCGGTTTTGGATTCTTCGCCCCAGTCGTACTCCATGGAGCTGTCCTCTACACGTTTTCCGATCGGGCTCCACGCCGGTTCGGAGTTCGTACCCGTATTGAGATACAGTACAAGCAGCCGACGCTCCACAACCATCCCGGACGATGTGTTAAATGTGATATCGCTCATCAATTTCACCTCATTATTAATTTAACAAATGTCAACTTGATTTGTATTTGGTAGATACCCGAACCGTTTTCTCCGATATCCAGCAACAGCACGTTGGATGGGATGATTCTTTCGGCTTTATAGTTGCCGGGGAGATTGGGAAGGCTCCCGTTTTCAAGCCATTCGAACAGGCCTTCCAAAAAGTCGTAGTTGTCCTGTCGGTCCACCTCATCCGCCGTGCATTCTCGGGCCAGAAACACATAATCGTTTTCATAGGTACGGTTGCCCAAGATGTCCTCGGATATCCGGATGTTTCCGGCAGGGGATACCGCGTAGCTTTCCGCATCCTCTGAAACTCCGTCGGTTAGGATTCGCACGGGACGCATATCGGGATATCCCGACAGAAACTCCTGCAGGGATTTCAGTATGCTCATCCGGGCTTCCCTCCCGCCGCTTTAGCAATCTTGAGCGTAATCTGCCGCCCTTTATCCGACCACATCCGTTTGTCCCACAACGGCCCGCGCCTGGGTGCCCCGTTATACCGCAGGTCTTTGGATGGGGATGCGTATACTTTAGGCTCCCCGCTTTTGGCAAAGGAGCTGCCGGTTGTAATCCCCACCATCAGTTTTCCTATGTACTGATAATGAGCATATGGCCCTTTGTACTCCACATAGTTGGAACCAACGGTCCGGGTGTTTTTCAAGGTTCCCTGGCGCATGGGCACGTAAGGATCCATCTGCCGGGCGCACTCGGAGGTAAAGATCTTCTGTACCCGGCCATTGGGCTCCAACCCACGCCGGCGCAGGATAGCCCCCACACTGTCCATCTTTACCTCAACCTTCATATCCCCGTCACCTCCCAATGGGCCATACTACCGCCGTAATCTCGCGTATCCACGTGACTGATCGTCAGAACGTCATTAAAGCGATGTAATTCCTTGCTGGACCGCTCGATCTCATACCCGGTGTCTCCAAGGATAACCGAGTCTCCGCTCGCAAGCGTCCATTTGCGTGATTTATCGGCCAGTGCGGCAAAGTCCTTCGGCTTGCAGTAATCGCCCCCGGCGGACACGGAAAAGGGGATAAGGAGCACCAGCCCATTGTCGGCCGATACACCATTCCTTCGGATTGTCCGGCCTTTTGAGCTGTCCCAGAACACCCCCCGCAGCACCGCCCGTTTCCATCGCTCGGTGTTTCCGTCCAGGTACTTGTTATAGAGGGTCACGGTGTGGAGGAACATCATATCCACTTCGCGCCTCCTAATCCAGGAAGATAAAAGCGGGCGGCGTCCAGAAGGCGCCGCGCCGCGCTCTTTCCCTGCGTAGCGTAGGTCTTCGACCAGTTTCCCACCGACTGAGACTGCACCTCGCCGCCCTCCTCGTTTTCCTGCCACGCCTCCGCCACGGAACACACAGCCGATTTGTAACCGTCGGCAGAGCTGTCCGCTTCCAACGTTCCGGCCAGATACGCCTCGGCCCGGGCGGAAAGGCGGGGAAAGTCTGCCTCGGCGATTGCATTACCCATATACGTATCCACATAATACTTGTAGTCAACCACCGAGGCGGCCTCCTTTAACCAGAAGTTTTAGGCGTGATGGCGATCCCCTTGAGCACCGCCGCCTTTAGGGTGTTTTTCAGCGCCACCCCAGCCACTAGCTCCACCTCGCCGGTTTTCACAGCGCCAGGGGCCGACAGGTCTGGCATGTAGCTGCTGATGACGCCGGTTCCAGTGGGGGAAATGCCGTGGAAGCCATCCAGGCCAAGCGTGACCGCGTAAATCTCCGTCGTCCCCGCCGCGCTGGACGTGGCACCGGAGGTGGCCACGACATCTATGCTGGACGTACCGTTATAATACTTGCCTAAATCCACCATAGGAACGCCGGCATAGGTCTCCACCACGCGGCCGAAATCGTCCTTGGTACGCTCGTAATAGCCAGCGCGGCGGGCGATGGACCGGGCCTTGATGAGCATGGCGGTATTCATGAGTAGCATAGATGGGGTGCCGTCCAGAACGCTCAGAAAACCGTCCATTTCATCCAGAAACGCATTGTAGTTGCTGTCCAGTTCGCTGGAAGAGGTCAGGCTGACCGCACTGGTGATTTCATTCGACGTACCCGACAGCAGCTTCCGCAGGCCGTCGAAGGTGTTGGTCACATACCCGGTCCCCGTGCTGGCGGACGTGCCATTGATAACCAGGTTGTGAAAGTAGTTGGCGGTAGCCTTGATCTTCTGCTCGGCCTGGAACGCCAGCTCATCCACCGCGCCGGAGGTGTTCTGCAGCACACGGTCAACCTGGAAAGAGCCGCCCATGATAATGGCGTTGGTAGTTTTCTTTTCCCGCTTCGCCTCGCCGGCGGCGTACTCGCTGTTGATTGTGCGCACCGCGGCGGTGCTGGGGGTCTTCAGCTGGATATATCCATATGCCAGCGTGGAACCACCGGTGCCGGGGGAAATCGCGTTATCAAAAGTGAGTCTGTCCAGCAGCAAAGAACTGCGCCGGAACATATCAATGACCTGCTGGTCAACCTTGTCGGCCATACCGACTTTCGCTTCCGCTAAAGTAATAGCCATAAATTAATCATCCTTTCATTTCATATCATATCGTTCTCTCAGCGCTCCCGCCAAAGTAGTCGGAGCAGCGCCGGGAGGGTCTTCATGCTCTTTGCCGCTGTCCACGCGGCCCTTTGGGGCAACCTTTTCCGGCTCAAACATATAATCGTGGGATTTTTTTAGAATCTCCAGCTGGTCATCCAAACCGATAAGCTTGTCACCATCAAATTCAATCTTGTCTTTGTCCAAAAGCGCTCTCACTGCTTTCAAGTCCCGCGCCTTACACGACAGCAACGCCACGTCCAATGCTTTATCTAGTGCCATTTGCGCGGTGTCGGCCTTGTACTTTTCTTGGAGGGCTTCAAAATCCCCCTTGAGTTTATCCACGTCCAAACCGTCAAATTTTTTCACGGTTTCCTGGAGTTGCCGAATTGTCTCGTTGGCGGACTCTACTTTCTGCACCTCCGCTGTAAACTTTTCTTTACCCACATAGTCTCCGCTTGCCAGATTCGCCAGCTTAACCTCCTTATTTCCAGCCAGTTTTTCGGCTAACTGATCGTAGGTCAATGCGGCGTCTCCAAAGATTGCTTTCAGAAATTCCATTCTGTTCCTTCCCCGCCGTAGATTTAATTTATAAACGCTCGGCCACTCCGAGCTGCGGCGTTCCGGCATTTAAAGCCCGGCCGGTATGGGCATTTTTGTATAACAAAAGGACGGCGCCGAAGCGTCGCCCTTGTTACCGGAGATTATTCAAAATGGATGGTAATGGCCTCCCCTGTTTTATACCAGCGCGCAAATTTGTAGTAAGGGGACCATTTTTCCCGATTTGCTTCGCCGATGCTCCAGTCATCCCGGAATGCGGCTACCAGCTGAACGGGGATCAACCAGCCGGAAAGGTCCTCTCCGTCCAGTTCATCGGTGACGATCTCCCGACCCTCCCCGGAATCCATGTAGAATTTGCAGTACTGATCTTCCGCTGATCTTTCCACAAGCCGCCAGAACCGGTCAAATTTTTCGTCCAACAGAATCACCCTTTCCACGCACGCTTAACGCGGGCGTTGGTTATGCCGCCTTTCAGTATGGTGACGAAAGCCCCCTCTTTGGCGACCACCACGTCTTCGCCCTTGATAATAAAGTCCACCGGACCGTCTTCGCGCCGCCCGTCCGGGAGGATTTTCCCCTGACCGCGCCACTCTCCCCGTACAATGGTGTCCCGGTTGGCGACAATATCACGGATGATGTCCGCCAGCCTCTCCCGGTCGTCCGTACCGCCGGGGGACAGGCCGTAATCCGCCGCATGGCGACGGATTTTTTTGCCCAGCTGCGCATCGTCAATCACGATACCGTCATTATACCGCATATGGAGTCGCTTGACAAATGCCCGGCTTTCCCCCGCTGCCCTCGCCGCCTCTCTGCGCCCGAAGCCTTCCACCCGCTCCCGCTCCGTCTGCCGCTTCAGGCCGGTTTGGGTTAAAAAGTCTTTTTGTTTTTCCTGCCAGCGGGACAGTTTGGCGGCCGCCTCGGAGGTATCCAGCCCAGCGGCTTCCATTGCTTTATATTCACGTTTCCACCGCCGAATGTTCCGCTCAATAGCCCGCTGCTTTTGGGCGGCTTCGTACTCGGTCAGATTTTCGCCGTTGTATGTATATTTTTGGGCGTTCATTTCATCTAACTCGGACTGCGTATAGGCCGGATCGGAAACACCCTCGAAGAAGGGGAAAAAGCTATGCCTGCAGTTCCAGCCGCCCAACCCCGATCCCATGCCGTAACCGGTGGAGGATCGAAAATCAGGATATCGTGGATGCGTGCCGGATCGGCTAAACACTTTTCCCTGCCACACGGTATGTTCTGGCCTCGCCCCGGCGTGCGCTGTGGTCTCCACCAAATCGCAGCTCAACTCATCTGCAAGAGCCTCCTGGAGACGCAGGGCCGACTGATTGGCCCCGGTCACCGCCGCCCGCCTTACGGCCACGTCCATGTGATCCACACGCCCGGACGGATAGGCAATACTCTCTATACCCTTTTCCGCCAGATCCTTCACCGCGCCATGGATTGCCTCCTCCTGGGAAAACGCTCCGGACTGCAATTGCAGCCAGGCCCGGTCAAGCGCTCTCTCAAACTGCTTTGTGGCGGTGTTCGCCGTTGTTCCAGTCAGATTTTCAAACAACCCCTCCGTGTTGCGGATCCCATCGTTAATCACAGCCTGTAGCGTCGGGGATGCTGCTAATTCCGGCGGCGACAAGCCTGCGCGTTTGTATATGGCCGCGTCCTGCTTAATAGCCTTGATTCCCGCCTCTTCCATCATCCGCTCAATTTCTTTTCGGCTTTTGCCGGTTTGCGCGGATAGCACCTGCACAATCCAGCCGTGGCAGTTGCCCATCTCAATCAGCTTACGGTATTGCCATTGGGCGGCGGGGATATAATAATCCATGCCGGAAATCCTCCGGGCCATGTCGGCGATGATGTCCATCTCCACTTGGGAATACAGTTCAATCAATACCTCGGGAAGTTCATCAATCTGTTTCGGTTTCAACATTAGCTATCACCGCCAAACCCCATCCACTCGCCGTCGGTGCGGTTCTCTCCGACCATTTTTTTAGCCGTTGCCTCGTCCTCGCCATACCATTTCATCCGATATTCCCATTTCAACATCAGGCCGTCCCGAACTTCCTGTTGGTCTCTCAGGCGCTCACTTTCTTTGTCTATGATGTAGCTGTCCTCGAATTGTACCGTAACAACCGCCTCGGGGTCTACAGTAAGACCGACGACCTCTTTCCCGATCCACAGCGCGGCTTGTACGACTGTTTTAATGGCCGCTTCCACGGTTATGTAATGTTTAGCTGCATTCTGGACCAATTCCTGCTTATCACCCGTGTACTGGGTGGCCGTGACAACACTGCCGGCGTTGAATTGATAATGCTTGGTGCCCAGCCCTACTTTGAAAGACAGATAATCTAACGCGGCCTGAATTCCATCCTTGTTTTCCGCTACCCGAAGAGCCGGGTTAAACTCATACACTAGGCTTTTGACGTCGTCGAAATCTTCAGCATCACCCATTTGCATGAACAGCTGCTGGGCAACATCGTCCGGAGCGATTGTCACGACATTTCCGTCGCGGTCCTTTGCCTGATGCACCAGGGATTTGTTGTAGAAAACCTTTTTCCCACCGAGGTAAAAATCTCGGCAGAAGTTATTAAAAGCCAAATCTACACCCTGCAAATCGTCTATGGCGTCCGAAAAAATAGAAGCCCCAAGACCGTTGCTGCACTCGATATTATTGACCTCATTCGGGCTTATCAAGGCGAATAAAGGATAGCGGCTGCCAGTATGCCAGACTGGTGCCACGCCTGAAGAAAGCGGCTCCGGAATTAGCGTGTCATTATTGATTCGGAAGTACAGATTGGTGATCCGGTAAGTCCCACTGTCCTCCAACTCGTGCAGTTCCAGGTATACATACGATTTGCCGCGGCGGGTCTCTTCCGACACGAACGCCGCTTCCGTTACCACACCGCCTCGGACCGACAGAGGGATGATCCGTTGAGCGTCTAGGTAATCCAGGGCGAGAGCCGTCTTGCGATCCGGAACCACTTCGCCTTCCTCTGTGACTGCCATTCCTTTGGCTCTGACCAAAAAGGCCCCGGTTCCGCTATAAAAGGCTTTTTCAATCAACTTATTTCCGGAGTCCCAAAAATTTAGACGACCGAATTCTCCACCAGAGCCGTCGCTGCCAACAAGAAAATCCGCGCTGGCTTTATCGTCAATCACAATACGCGTCTTCTCATTGAGAAGGATGGACGCCCAATCGCGGCACACTTTTTTTGCCATGCGCAACGTATACAGTTTTCGGTCTGTGACGGAACCGTCCGGATTGACCTGGCGATACCGGTGAAACGGCTGATAATACCCCCTCCACCAGTCCGTCCATACGGCAATATGCGCGTAGTATCGGGAGTCTAAACTGTATCCCAGGTTTTTATTCAACCAGTCAATGATTATCGTTATGTTCATGCGGGACTCCTTCCGGGAGTAGTTTCCCCATATATCGCTCCCATGCGTACTCGAATGCGTCTAGTATGTCGATGTCGGTGCTAAAATTATCGAGCCGTGTATCTTTGGTTTTTGTCGTGTCCCAAACCGCCATCGACAGGCCGTCGATCAGTAGCCGGCAACCACGCAATATTTTTAGCCGCCCTAGATTTAGCAAGGTGTTGGCGCAACAAATCCGCTGTGTAATCGCCCGCTTCGCACTGTCATGAACAGACAACCCGGGCATGGATTCCCGGCAAACGCGACGCAATCCGTTTGTTAGATACTGGGCCTCGCTGTCGGCAAAAGCGTTTTTTATGGGGGGCCCCGGAAAATCCCGTTCCAACCGCTGAATGAATCCGACGAACTCACGGTTAACCCGGTCTGAATCAATATCGCCTTTGCGCCCGGCAATGTGATGGTCCGCCAAAACCGTTATCCGCGAAAAACGCTCATGAAATGCCACGGCCACAAAGGTGGTGAGAGACCGGTTTCCTCCATAGTCCACACCTATCGTAACAAAATCCACGGATCTCAGCCAAGCTGTCCGCGCATCCGGCTCCGCTGGCATATCCGTCAAATACATATCCGGATTATCCGCGAACTGTTGATAAATCAATCCCTCGGCGGCTTTCCATTTCCCTAAAATGAAGCGATCATAGTAAACCGTTCCCGCATATTCCCGTTTAAGCGAAGCGACGAAGGATGGATCCAAAAACGGGTTATCGTCTATAGTGAATGCCATCTGATAGATATCCGCATCACTGTCCAAAAAGGTCTTGAACCAGTGATGAGGGTTATCCGGGTTGCATGTTCCGTCGAAACACGCCCCAGGCTTATCCAGTCTGGACTTGAGCATCTGGAAGACAGTCTCGTTCCATGTTGTGATTTCATCCCCGTAGCAATACGCAAGACCGGCGCCCTGCAGTTTGCTTACTTGGCTAATCTTATCGGCTCCCAGCGCGTAGCACTCACGACCGAACAACATGACCTTGTTATCGCTGCCAATTCTGCCCACCAATCCGGAGGTCCATATTTTTCGCAACGGATCCAGAATATTCCGCTCCAAGGTTCCCTTTGTATTGCCGAGCAGCAAAATCAGCCCGTCAGCCGGTGCGTTGCGTATACGTAGGGGGATTTTATAATAGTCCAGATATGTTTTTCCCGACCGAGTAGCCCCAAGGGATATGTTCCACCTGTGGTACTCCCGTATGGAGTGCCTCCAAACCGTTTTTTGCTTTTGGCTAAATGCAATCGTCTCCATCGTTCCCCATGCTCCCATCAATAGCCGTCAGCACTTCATCCAGCTTTTCCACTGCCTCGCTGTCTTGCGGTTTATCCTCACCGATGATGCTACGGAGCTCCTTGGCGGCGGATACGTCTCCAGCGCAGGCGGCGGCCAGCAGCCCGGAAACCATCAGCATCTTGTTGTCAATCCCATCTCGGGGCACGCCCATCCGTGCCAGCCTGTTATACTTCCGCCCGTCGGCGACGGGGAGGGAGAGGAGGAATTCGGCATACTCCTTGAGGGTCTTCTGGGCGCGCCTTGCTTCGCCGGAGGCAACCCCGCCTTTATGGCCTCGCCTCTTTGCTTCCTCTTTGCTTAATGTCTTTATCGGCCTCAAATTTTTCTCGTTTGCCAACGTCACCACCTCTCACTCAAAGAGCGCCCTGGTTAATGCCAGGACGCCCTCTAAATAGATTTCCACGCTAGTATTATAAATCGTCCAAACCGGAAAAACCGGAATCGGATAAGAATTTTTGAATCTTTTTATGGGACGTAGTCTCATCCGACCACCCAAACCGAAAACTGATCTTTTGCCAACCCCACCCCA
>QAKI01000062.1 GCA_003343905.1 Subdoligranulum variabile | reverse complement strand
CCAGCCGTACTGTGTTCCCGTGTCAGCTTTCGCCTTTCGGTTAGGCTGGTTGTTTCCCGCGTTATCTTACGGGGCAGTACCTCATACTGCTTTTCTCATTGCCCTATCCGGGCGTACGTTGTGTAGCTGGTTCTTATCAAGGTGTGTCGCAACTACAAACTCGTAGCGTCCACCTGTAAATTCTGCCGCGAGTTTGCGTCCCAGTTCGTGAGCCTGCTCCGGAGTCAAATCGTCGTCTGGTGAGAACGATTGTATTAAGTGATACGCCAGATTGCCCTTACGGCTGCTGGTACTGCGGTATGCTTTGCGGGCCAGAGTGGCAGTCATCTCGAAATCAAGAGAGGCGGTTTGAGGCTCTGTATTATAGCCGGAAACATATAGTTGCCCATCGGTTTTGCGTGGGTTTTCGATATAGGCAATCGCCTTGCTGAGTGTAGATTTGATTGCGTGGATTTTCGTAACGGCCATACGGAGCCTCCTTTCTTTCAAAAGTAAACCCCCAGGTGCGACGATTCGTCGTACCTGGGGGTTGGTAGTTGTATTTAGTTGAGTTCGGTCTCTTGCTTTTGCGGCGTGGGGCCGGGTGCCGGGTGCTGCCCATTGATCTCAGCGGCGCGGGCTGTGGCGCTGGAACAAATGGCGTCGATACCGTTTTGCGGCACAGCAAGCGGTTCTGCCTGCAAAATGGTTTCCATTCGCTGCCGTTCACTCTCGCATTGTTCTTCAAAGAACTTGCTTAGACCGGATACGTTCTTCTGTGCCAGAAGTTCCATGTATTCGGCCCGGCGTTCAAAGGGAACAACGATCGGCGGCAACTCATGGCGAATTAGTTCGTAATTAACCAAGAGGCGACCCGTCCGCCCATTTCCATCACTGAAAGGATGAATGCGCTCGTACTCAATATGGAATTGTGCCGCGCGTTCAAAAGGCGAAAGTGCTTCGGAATGATTATAGTTGTACACAAAGTACATCATTCGTTGCGGCACCATAGCGGGGGCGGGTGGGATATGCTCGACACCCCGAATCATTACCTGCTGGTGACGATAGCCGTCGATCTCATTGATGTTTTTGTTGATGATTTGCGCCAGGCATTTAATCATCGTTTCACTCAAAGGTTCATCAATGTTTTTGAGAAGATAGTCGATTGCGTATTTATGGTTGATCGCTTCGTATAGCTCTCTCGCAGTGGCATGGAGCTGAAGCGAATTATCGTTAAAAATAATGGCATAGGTCTCTGCGTAAGAAAGGGTGCTCCCTTCGATACGGTTGGAATGATAGGTACTGCGTGTGACGAAGTCCTCAAAGTAGGTGCGGTTGTTTCGGATGATGTCTATGATTTTGTTTGGCATTTCGGGATTCTCCTTACTTGTCCAAGACGGATAGTAGATACCCGGTGCGAAAATTCGTCGCACGGGCATCATTCGTGTTGCGGTGCTTGCTCTGGTGTGCTGTGACCATTCTCGCCGCGCGCAGCGTTGATCTCAGCAGCGCGGGCCGTGGCGCAGTCACAAATGGAGTTCACTGATACTACCGGTGGGGCAAACTCATGCACCAGGGCCTGCAAATAGTCACAGCGTGCAGCCACCGCCTGGCTCAAAATGGCAGCCCGGTTCGGTTCTCCAAAATGTGCTTGTGAATAAATGGCGTAAACTTCTTCTTGCAAGCCTTGCAGGGCAGAAAAATCGAGCCAGTCAAGGTCGCGGGCAACCAGTTCGATTTGCTCACGATGGGTATTACAAAACGGCTTTGCGCTGGCATCGGCGCGCGCGTGGATTTGTGTTGCGTATTGATCTTGCCACATACTGGTGCCGCTGTCGTAGATCGGGGCCATGCCCTGCCAGTCGAGTGTGACGGCATCACGGATCGCACCGAAATTACCGAAATGGCGGTCTTGATTGCAAATCAGGAAATCCAGCGCTACCATTTGGCTGACCGACCGACGTACACCGGTAATTCCCAACTGTTCGCAACGTCCGATAAAATAGTCAAAGGCAGACAGGTGGTTTGGTTTTTTGCCAGACGAGTAAATGGCGTAGGCACTGACCAGGTCTTGCCTATTGGTAGTCATGTTGGGGCAAGCACTGTATGGTTTACCACTTTCCCAAAGTATAGAATAGGGAACATGGGGAATTTGCAAGCGCTGGCAGATTGCAGCGGCAACGACCTCGTTAAAAGGTTCTTGCTGTGGTAGTCCGCTGCCACCCTTGATGAGCACCCGCTGCCCACCTATGATTTTCCATTTCTTGCGGAGCCAACCATCGGATGTGTTGCAGGGGGACGTCAAGTCCAGCATACCGCGCTCTACAATTTGCCCAAAGAGAAAATCCCCGACATCTTCACTGAAAGGATTGTCGTAGAAGTTGATTTTCGACCAGTCCAGCGGGGTATCCGCAGGAGATACCCAGTATTGGTCGGACAGGCTCAAGCCGTAGCATTCCATCAGCAGCTTGCCTGACGATAGTTCAATACCGCGCTGAACGGCTAAGTCCTCCAACGCCTGGCGAAAGCCAGAACGACTGGCGGGAATTGCCCGCCCGGAAAACCAACGGTCAAGGTCTTGCGTGATATGGAATTTGTCGTGCTTAACATTGATAGGCAAGTGATCGGCGGCAAGAACTTCGTCCACATGATTGATAGAGGCGTTGTTCGGGTTTATATCAAGAACCGCAACCGGCAATTCCCTGTGCATTAAAATGTATTTCATGAATGTTCACCTGCCTCTCATTTATTTCATTATAACCGAAAAATAGCGGCTTGCCAATGGTGCGACGATTTGTCGCACGGAAATTATTCGTGCTGGGGATCTTCTTTGGCGCGGGCCTTGATTGAACTTGAACTACGCTGCGCATTGAGTTCATCAGCGCGGGCTGTGGCGCTGGCAATGATCTCGTCCAGGGTGCGTGGCCGTTCCTGGCGCAGCATTTCGATGGTGGGGTCTAACCTATTCTGGGATAGATTGTGCTCACGTGCATATATAGCGCACGCCCCTTCCAGCAAACGGAAATCACAGCTTCGATCCAGGTGGCGCGGCTCAATGCCGCGCCCGGACAACGAGATCGTCATGTAGGTTTTCAGCGCCATTTCTCGGATAGAGGAATCGTTGCGTCGGCAGTAGGCGAGTTCTTTTTCTAATAGCCGCCTGTACTGCGGGTCTGTTTCATTGCGTATCAGCCGCTCTTTCATTACGCGCTCCGGCACAGGAATCATAAAGCCAAAGCGCAACGAGCCAATGCGTTTGTGTCGGTCATACAGAAAGATCGTGTTGGGATGGTCATGGATGTTCGATGATACAGGGACAAAGTATTGGAAATCATTGATCTGCAAAACGATACCGCAAAAAAATTTCCCCTTGCGGTTATGGGCCTCATAATCGACAAGGGGGACGCGAGAAAAGCCGCGTATGCTATTTTCAAAATCTCGTAGATAATTGACGTAATCAGAGGGTACGTCGTAAAATGCCAGTTTTTTCACGTCTTTTCTTCCTTCGCTACAAAAGAAAACCGGGGCACGACGATTCGTCGCACCCCGGTTTCCCTTCACACTGTAATTGGCAGTCGTTACCTAAACTGCCTAACCTGCTTGCTGCAACAGGTTCTATATATCGGCCCAGACTGTAGCGCTGGGGGCTGCAAGAGATATTTTGTGGCCACATATCCTTACAGTTCCATTATACAAGGCAAGTGTGATCTTGTCAAGGAGTTCTGCGCTGCTTAACCTTGCTGCGGGGGATTATCCACACGCTGCGGAGCACACCGGTCGACGGTGCTGTGTGCAGTGTTTAGTTCATCAGCACGGGCAATGGCGCTTTGGCAGATGTTGTCCAGTTTGCCGGGGTGGCCGGATGAAGATTGCGCGGCCTGGTTCTTTTGACGGGTCACTGCAAAGGCGGCAGCCAGCTTCTGCATCCCCTGTTCATAGCTGCTGTCCCAGCTTTGAACCAGACATTCTTCATTCCAAGACAGGCCGTCGCGCCACTCTTGGGTGTCGGGATCGTTGGTTTCATCGTGCGAGTATTCAAGCAGTTCATTTACGCGGGCAGGATCGAGGTGATAGATGTTGCTCCAAATCCGTATCTGACTGTCACGCAAAGCATCTATCCGGGAAAAATCAGAAGTCTTTTCCAAGGTGCTAAGAACCTGCTGTCGGTAATTCTCCACTTCGTCCTGTCTGGCCCCGCCCAGAGTAATGTTTTCGCTTAAAGGTGCATCGCAATTTAGGGTTTTCGTGCGAATGAAGTCAAATCCGTTAAACTTTGCATTTCGCATATCCGCATCGCTCAATAGGGAATCGCGCATAAAGCCGCTACGCCATTGACTTCCCTGTGTGTTCATTTCATGAAAGGCCACACCGGTAAAACGGGTATGATAAATCTGCGCACATTCCATCGCAACGCTCAAAGCCTCTACCTGTTCAAATTGGCAGTCCTCCAGCACGGCACTGTCGAAACGTATTTCTTGCAGATAACAGTTTTTGAATTTGCAGCCCAGAAAGCGGGAAGAATTGAAATTATAAGCGCCGTTCGCAATTCGCAGCCCTTCCAGTGTGACATCTTCAAACAGGCAGGATGCAAAGTCATAACGCCCTTTTCGTATTGCGGCATCAAAATCCTTTTGGGAGATGTATTCGTATCGCCGCCCGAAAATCTCAAGCATTTCAATTTCAGTCCACATGATGCTCGGCCTCCTTTATGCCGGGATGTGTAAAATCGCGTACTGCGGCTTCGTATGCCTTTTCAATGTCACCCATACTTACATAATCCATGTAGCTATGAAAATCCAAGCCGCCAGGGCCTTCATCCATGATGAGTGGGAACAACCAGGATAGGATTTTTTTGAAGTGCTCTAAAAAGTCAGCTTGCGCAGATTCATCTGGTGCAAATATAAAAAGCGGGACCCGGAAATCGTCGTGACAAATTTCTTTGAGTTCAAGTACGATATTGCCGTCCTTGTAGATCAGTATTTTAATAGAGCGTCCGTAGGCGGGAAAGTGAAAATAACGATTTGAGTTTTGAAGTGTGATTTTGATATTGAAAGTCTTTCGGGTTTTCTGTGTGGTTGAGGATAGCATTTTTAGAACGAGATCAAAAACCTGCCGGGTGAAAGCCTGACGCTTCTTGATCTCTAATTTTTTTTGCGCAGTTTTGGTAAGCTGCTTTTCTTTTTCGGGCATAAAACACCTCCGGCAAGTGCGACTATTCGTCGCACGCTTATATTTTTCGCAGCAGTTTGCACAGCCGCTCTTGGGCCAGGGCTTTAACTTCCATGTACTCTTGTTTCAACTGCTCTACGTCGTCCCAATATAGGCTGCGGGTCTCATTGCATCGTTTGGCAATCTGGTTGATACTGCCAGCCAGGCGCGCCAACTCGCGGCTGATCTCCTTCAGCACCGAAAAGTCGTAGCACTTGACTTCGCCTGTCAGCAGCATTTCGCGGGCAAAAAGCGAAAAGTTGGTTACACCCGCTTGGGCCATTTTGGATTGTACGATGTCCCATTCCTCAGAAGTAAAATAGATACTAAGCTGAATGGGACGTGTTCTTTTTGCCATCGTTTACCTCCGAAAAGGGGTTTGGGGCTTTGCCCCAAGCGAGGGGTCTTAGAGGGCTTTCGCCCCCTAACAAGCGCATGTGACATTCACATGCAATGCTTGCTAAACCTCGCTGCGCGAGGCCACCTCAAAACAAAAAAAGCGCCGCTTATTTTTGCGGGGAGGCCAGCAGTTCCGAATCGGCTATGGTGGACGCTGCCATTGCGGCAATATCAGCGTCGGTCATTTGCGGCAAGGCGTCCAGCAAGTCCTGCATCTCGCGGGCGATGGAATCCTCCGCGTAGGGCAGGGCCTCGGTCAATAGGGTACGCAGTTCGGCCACAGTCGGGGTCTTGCCGGGCAGACAATAGCACTGTACCAGCGCTTTTTGTTCGGTCAATAACATAGGGGGTCACGCTCCTTATTCAATTTCGCGGTTGTGTTCTGGCTGTCTGGATGGTGTGCCGCGGCCCGCGTTGATTTCAGCGGCGCGGGCCATAGCACTTGTACAAATGGTGCTGATTTTCGAGCCTCTTTCGATACGCTCCTGCGTCTCGGCCATGAAGCGCTGAACGTCGGCATCACTGAACTGCTTAGACGTCTTGCCATTCCAGAGGCGTTCTCCATCCGCATTGTACCGACGGGGTGTAGTGGCGGGTTCTTGTGTAAATTCGGGCACATTCCTAAACCCGGAAAGATCAACATAGTGAGCTGTATCCCGCCCGTTTTGATGGAGCACTATCACATCGGATACAGACAAACTATGACCTTTGAAATCTTTGGGTGGGTAGAGGTTGAAGCGTTCATAAATAGAATCAAGCGTATCGCTTACATTTGTGCCGGGCTTCAGGGAACTGGTATAGACCAAATCATAGTTTGATTTTTTTACATTGCCTTTCACTGAGTCGTAGAAAGCGAAAAGTAGCCGCTGCGTTTGAGGCTCCTGGCGAAGCTGATAGATGGAAAATGTGTCCTGCACAGGTTTGCTGATTTGTGAGGCAGTTGTTTCGCGGGCGCGTGTTCTTTCTATAGCCGCATCCAGCTTTTCAATCATTTGGCTGGCGCCTTTCTGGATGCGATTCATAGAATCGCCTAACTCTTTCAAGTTGCGGTCAGAACTCCATCCGGCAACATAGCCGAAAGAGTAATCTGAGGTATCTATTCCCAAGTGCGTACACACGATAAAGGCGATGCTCTCGGCCTCCACTTCCTTGGTACGTCGGTTGAGAGCCTGGCCCTGTTCATTACCGTGTTCACGCGCATGAGCAATCTCGTGGATGGCTGTTTTGAGTGTCATTTCTTGGCTCATGCCCTGCTGCACAGCAATCTTCTGCGTGCTGTGATCGCAGTACCCGTTGGCACCGGCTACATTTTCAAACGAGATCGGGTAGGGAGATAAGTCGGCAAGGGATGATAGCAGTAATTTGAAATCTGCTACGTTATTCCCTTGCAGGGGGGTAACATATTCCGGCAGCGGCTCACCTTCCGTTTGCGAAACGTCAAAAACAGTCACAGGTTTATAAGCGGGGACGGTGATGGTGACCTCCTCCATAATCGGCTGGCCCTTGCTATTCAGCAGGGGCGTGCCATACTTACCCAGTTTGGGGCGTTGGACTTGGCGCTTTTTGGGGGCGTAGCCTAAAATTTTGATTCCGTTTTCGTAGCGTTTTACATGACGGTTAAAGTTGTTTTTCCAGGAGTTATATCCGGCAACTTTCGTCGCCCCAGGACACTGCATCAATATCAAGAGGACATTGCGATAGGAATAGGTGTGAAACTTGTCCAGCATTTGCAGATAGGCCGCGTACTTCTCACTGGTAAAAACGTCTTTGGCACCTTGGGCCAACTTATCCAGTAAAGGCTTGACATCCCCCGAAGCTGTCTTTTTCTCGTATGGCATAATTAACCCTCCTTAGATTTGCGTATGAAATAGATAGCAACGCTGGCAAGCAGCAATATGCCAAGTATAATGAGTTCCGGCAACATGGAAATAAACAAGCCGGGGCGTTCCTGTACGGTATTGGTATCTGGTGCTGCTGTCGGCTGCGGTGTCGGCTCAGAAATGGTGCTGTCAGAATTGTATGTGTTGGCTTGCTGCACAGCGCTGTTATTATCCAGGCTGGGGGTAGTCAGCTTGCGATCAGGGTTTTCAGTGTCAGTAATCGTTAAATGAAAAATTGCGCCATCCGCAGTATCCAGCGTTGCCTGCTCGGCTTGAATACTGTATCGTCCGGCATCATCATCAGCGACCCGTGCGCCGAGAAACTGGTACTTCCCGGCGCTGGCATCGGTTTTAGTGGCAGCAAGATCATTGGAAGCATATACGTCCAGTGTGTACGCCTCGCCGGTATACTGGTTGCCGAGATATACGATAACGTGATGGTCGAAGCCATCTGGTGCGGTCAAATAAGTGCCGATCTGGGCGGATGCGTCCGGGTCATACCCGTCGGGTGGTGTGAAAATCTCGATTTCATCGGCATAACGGTGTTCGCCGGTGATGGACTCATAGTAGCCGGTATCGCCTACAGCATAAGTCAAGGTGATGCTTTCCCCCTCGGCCAGAGTGACCTCGTAAATATTATCAACCTCTGTGACAGGGTAATCTCCGGCGGGGTCATACTGCGTCACTGCGTTGCAGTAATAGGTTCCGGGTTCAACGGAAACCGTTTCGGTGTATCCGTTGAGGTCGCTTAGTATCGTCTGAACAGCCAGCGGGTCACTGGGGCCGGCACTGACCGTAGCCATGAACGAGCGCCCCTGCATATCATCCGGCAAATCCAATATGGCGAAAGTGATTTGTGCTGATGCAGGCGCGGCCAAGACCGGCACACCCCAAAAAGAAAAACAGAGCAGGATGCCTGCGGCGGCCAAAACAGATTTCATGAAACATACCTCCTTTTGCAAAAGCAAAAGCCCAGGTGCGACGATTCGTCGTACCTGGGCTTTGTCTTTTGTATTTACTTGTGCCACAAAAAACAAATCAAGACTTGAGGTCGAGGTGATGAATAAACTCGTCATACATATCAGAGGGCAAGACCATGGAAACGATTTTCGCAGCGTATTCGACAGGAGAGAGTGTAGCGGAAAAAACGCGGCTGCTCTTTTTCCCGCTGTAGATATAACCGACGACGCAGATCATCTCCTTTTGAATCAGACTGTTCAACAGCATATAGATTGACCTGCCTTTGCAATGCAGTTGGCTGGTAGCTAAAATTTCTTGGAGCGTCAGAGGTCGAGGCGCACTCCAAAGAGCCTTCATGATAGCTAATTCGTTGGGTGTGAGATTCATAAACGTGTCCTTATTTGAAAAAAATGGGTGCGACGATTTGTCGCACCCGTTGATACTAAGTAATCAGTTCTCGGTGGGGATGTTCAATCGTTGCCAGCATTTGAACCAGCAACACTTGACACATTCGTTTTTTTCACCGCAGGGGACTGGCCCGGTGTCGGGGTCATAGGGGCAACTATAGAAGTCGAACATTTGTATCCCTCGCTTTCAAATTCAAAAATTGGGCCGTAAGCGTTGCGCTTGCGCTATCGCTTACGGCCTTGATAAGAGGCCGCCACAAGAACCGGGAGCAGTCAAACGGACCGTGGAATACCGGAATGCAGCGAAGCGGAATGAGGATATGCCGCGAAAGCCGCTTGACGGGTTCCGAGGCTTGTGACATCCCCACCCTGCCCCCGGCAGGGTGGACAGACGCGGCGATTCGTCGCACTTCAAAAACCAGCATAGGTAAAATAATGGCAGGTCCGCGATTCCATCCACCCGTTTGAAAGGTTAAGCCCGACGCCAAAGCCAGCGGCACACTCAATCCAAGAACCACCGCCAACATACATCTGAACGTGGCCCTGCGCACCGCCCGCCGCATATACAACCCGAACATCGCCGGGCTGTATGCTGGAGGACGATATGGGAATAAGATCGCTGGCTGTGGCATAAGCGCCTGTCCAAGATGCAGAGTAGGGGAGACCGACAGCCCAGAAGCAGTATTGAATGAAGCTGCTACAATCGAGATTTGAACCGACGGTAGGAGCACCAGGCCCGCCACCCAAAGAGGAAGGTTGCCCGTAAGAAAATTGACCTTGACAAGCCAGGGCAAACCCGACCACTTGTGAGCGTGCATCGTCGCCGGTGAGGCCGAGCTGTTCGAGGATGGCGGCCAGTTCCTCGGCAGACAGGCGCGAGCCGACCGTCCGGCATTTGATACCGTCAGTGATGCCGTAAATATCTTCCCAATCCATCTTATAGATCAGCTCGGCCCAGGCCACATTTTCGTATGCGTCCTCCCCGGCTGCATCGTACCAGCCAAGAAAACCATCGGCACCAGCGGGCAAGGTGACGGTTTTGGTATACCGCGTAGCGGTAGCGTTCCCTATATAGTCATTCCCGTACTGGTTTTGTTTTACCACAGTGCGTGTTACCGTGCCGTCGTTAGTTTTGGAAGCTAAGGCCCGCAGATTGCCAGATCCACCGCTACTGCCATCCGGGTTTTCCGTTTCGGGTTCTTCGTACTCGTCGTACCCGGCCATATAGATAGTACAGTTGAGATCGTAGTGCCCAAACTGACCGTCACTTAGTTCACCGGGGCACCATGGAATGGCGGTGGCATTGGTAAACGTGACCTCGTAGGTGTCGGTGACGGCGTGATCGCCCTCCCCGGTGACGACGGAAAATTCTGCGGTAAACTCGTCATCAGGTTCGACGAACCAGTCATTGTTCAAACCTTTATATAGGTTGGCATATTCGAGTACCAGGTTGCCCTGGGCATCGCCTGCACTGATCTCGGCTTCATCAGTAATAACAAAGGCATCTTCGGGCAGTTCTTCCAAATCGGATTCATTGGCCCCGTCAGGGAAAATAATAGGAAAATAGACGGTAACATCATGGCTGCCATCTTCTACCCAGTAGTCATATCCACCGCCTGCTTCGTGCCCTTCGGCCCACTCCCATTGGCGGGTGCCGGTCGATTCCGAGCCGACCCATCGCCCGCAGGAACTATTCCCTTCCCCGCAGGTATGGGTTTCCTTTTTATAGTCGGTGATCGTCACCGTCTCACCCTCGCTACGGTAGCCGTTTACGCAACCCCCGTAGACGAGGCAAGAGTATGGTGCGGATTCGCGCGCAACGACATCAAGACCATAGGCTGTGAGATAGCGGCAGTAGTCAAAAATCGGATAACCGTCAAAAGAAGAAAAAGCAGAACTGGGGGGCCAGTTCTGCTGGAAATATACGGTTGCCAAGCTGATGATCTCGGCAGTGTCATTGGAAATGCCGTTGGCATAACTCCAAGTGACCCCATGTTGTAGATTGTTGCTGTACTTACCCGTCAGGGTATCGTACCCGTAAGGGTTGCCGTTCGGGTCGGTTTCGGCGGCAAACGCATTATAGATTTCTTCCGTGATTGCCTCGTTTCGGTAGTCGTTGAGGTATGTAACGAGTTTCTGGATGTTCTCAGGCTCCGTACAGATCGTGGTGGTGACTGTCGTCTGCATCATTGAGTTTACGACCGTAATAATAATGACGATGAGCAAGAGTACCACAACCACCCCAAGCCCAATGAGTGAACCAACGGGATGTGTAATGACAAAACGGACGGCCTGGAATATCCGATGGATACCATGCCCAGCAGCAAAAGCGCCGTCCTTGATGTCGTTGACAGCGGAACCGGAAAAATCGTCCGTTTGCACCCGGAACTGCCGTATCTGACGGACGCCGCCGCGCACAGCGGTTTTGCCGATTGTGCGAACGCCAGCCGTGACCTCGCGCAACGCAACAGCCTTTCCGTAGGAAAGGGCCTGCTTACTGCTTATGCGATTGTTTTTCCAGTCAGACAACAGCGGGGCTGCTGCTCGGCCCAGATTGGCGGCGCTGCGCGCACCAACAACTTTTGTGCTCAAGTCGGTCATGCCTTGTGCAACGGCAGGGCGCACACCAGCGGCTTTGGTTGAGGCCCCTTCATAATCATTGGAAGCAGCGCGCTCAGAGAGGGTAACGGCAGCAGTGTCAATACCGCGAAGCAGGCTGTCGGTTGTGCGCCAGCGCTTTCGTTTGGTAAGGGCCGGGTCCGTGCGCGCGGGCGGTTTTCCATCGTTTCCTGTACCGCTGCCCCCGTCGCCGCCGATACCACCGTTCAGATCGCCCTGCAAGGTGGAACTGGTGCTGCTGGCATCGGTATTCGTGAACTCGGCCGCTGCTTCGTCATTTCCAATCTCGGTAAAATCATTCTCAGGCGCATCGGCGTGTTCTTCTGGCAGGGCATTGCGCCCCAGCACGCTATCACGGAGGCCATCACCGGCAAACTTAATATGATCCTTGACAGAATAGGCCGCTGATACCTTATCGCGTAAATTCGCTTGGATGTCCTCGGTCGTTTTGAATAACGGGCTGTCTCGCCCGGTAAAGCGCACGCTCATACTCAAATCCTCGGCAACGATTTTGTGCTGTTCGGGTTGGTGTCCATCAGCTTGTACAGCTTGGTGTTCTCCGGGAACTCATTGCTGAAAGGCACCACAGAACGTCCGGCAATCAACAAGCCGTTGCCAGCATCGACGTTGGTAATATAGTCCAGTTCTTCCGGGCTGATTTTCAGCAATTTGCCAAGTTGCTGTGCATCCAGCGGTGCTTGGTTGAGCAGCTTGATATACTGGCAGTCAGACAACATTCGCCGTGCGTCCTCGTCCATCAGGATGGATTCGACGTGCTGTGTAATGCTGGTAAGGATAGCACCCCATTTGCGGGCGCGGCCCGAAATCTCGAAGTAATAGTTCATGGATTCCTTGTCGCGCAGAAGCAACTGGAACTCATCGGTATAGACCCAGGTTCTTCGACCCGTCACGCGGTTAAGCGTGATGCGGTTCCAAATCTGGTCGAGCACGACCATCATGCCCAAGGTCTGCATCGGTTTACCCAGCTTTACGGTGTTGTAGCAGACAAGGCGGTTATGAATATCCACGTTGGTCTGGTGTGCAAAAATATCCATCGAACCGTCAACATAGATGGACAGGGCAGTTGCGATGTCCTCTGCGCCTGGCCCCTGCTTGACGAGGTTGTCGTAGAAGTCTTTGAGGCTGGGCATATTCATCTTTTGGGGCGAGTTAAAGAATTTGGCGTAGGTCATGCGCGCTGCGCGGTCGATGTAGGTGCGCTCGGCAGCAGAGATACCCCCGCCGCCAATGATAAGCTCGCAGAACATCTGCAAGAACTGCGATTTAAGGACAAGCGGACTGTCGCTGTCGGCATAGTCCTCGGTAATATCCATGGGGTTGATGTGTTCACTGGAACTGGCAGAAATCTCTACGACTTGGCCGCCCATGGCCTGCACTTCGGGGGTATATTCGCCTTCGGGGTCGATGATGATAACGTCATCATCAGTACCCATCATAACTTGGGCGATTTCCAGCTTGACGTCCATTGATTTGCCGGAACCGGGCTGCCCCAGTACATACCCGGCAGGGGACGCCAGGTTTTTGCGCTGGAACATCAGCAGCGATTTGCTGCGCGCGTTCAAGCCCATATAGAAACCGCCCGGCTCGAACAATTCCTGTGTCGTGAACGGGATGAAAATGGCTGTGTTGGCCGTGGTAAGAGTACGTTCAATGCCGATGCACTTTTTGCCCAACGGCAAAATGGAATTAAGAGCCTCGCGCTGCTCAAAAGGCAGGGTATCAACTTTACAGGTCTTTTTCTGCACGGCGCTCATGATCTGCTTGATACGGTTGTCCAGTTCTTCGTTTGTGTTACCATAAGTGTGAATCATAAGCGCAACCTTAAAGAGTTTCTGATTGCGGTTGACGAGTTCGTCCAGAAGATCTTCCGCATTTTTGATATTTTCGCTCAGTTCGTAGCGGATGCCCATGGCGGCGGGCAGCTTTTGCTTGACCGCACGTTGCATACCATCCGCTTCTTCCTGGCGCATGAACGCAAGTTTGGTCTTGACCATTTCCACGGCATCATGCTGCTCGACTGCATCAATGTGCAGCGCGATCGCCAGGTCAAACGGCAGTTCGGATAGGCGGGACAGCAGATCATCGGTCATTTCCGGCGCGATGTCGCGCAGGAAAACGGTTTTGCCAATCTTTTTGCCAAAGGCATAGCGGTCGTTGTATGTGGCCCGCGAATCGTCATGCTCTGGACGCCAGTCAAAAGACGACGGACTGATGAAATCTTTCGTCGTGAGTTTGTTCTCGGCCAGCAGCCAATCGTACTCAAAATCAAAACTGGTATCGGGGCGCAAGATCGCGTTGAGAAGTGCCAGACGTTGCTTGCCGGAAAGTGTGGAGGCATCGCTGTGTAGCCCCTTGAAGCTACCCTTTAGATCGGCGGATCGCCGTGCAAGCTGTTGGGCTGCGCTGTCATAGGTGTCGGCTTTCACGGTAATAGTAACAAATTTTTCGCGCACCAGGCCGTTTTGCCCCTGCATGGCCTTGTCGGCAATAATTTTGTTCATTTCCTGTCGGTACTCGTCAATATCATTCTGGCGCATTTGAAAGAACATATCCTGTTCAAACCGCTCCCTATCCATGTGCTGCGTAACCAGGTTGATCTGCAAGTGCATATCCGGGTCACAATAGTTAAGCAACTCACAGTACCGCGTAAAAATGTTGGCCTGTTCTTCTCGTCGTGCAATCTGGTAGTTGACGTCGGAAAATTTCAGCGTCATGGAATATAAGCCCGGCTCGATTTCACAGATGCCGTTCTCGTACATAGCCAGAAAGCCCAGGCAATCACTGGCCTTTTGCGGCGCGCGCTTTTTCTTTATTTGCTTTTCGGATCGTGCGCTGCTCTTTTCGAGTGTCTTTTTTTGCGCGCGCAATACTTTTGCGCGCTTGCGCTGTTCGGCTTTTAATTTCTTTTTTTGTAAGCGAGCTTGCCGCTTGGCACTCGCAAGGTTTTCCCTTTCGGGACTTTTTTTGAGAATCATTGTAGCACTCCTTAAACGGACGAACCGGGATTTGGTGGCTTTCAGTCATATTTCGCCAGTAAATGGACACCAGCTTTTCAAAGGGGTAGCCGTTGCGTTTGATGAAGCCAACCCCTAAAAAGGGCATGACTTCGATCATAACGATATAACTCAACGTGTCTGCGGTCGCCCCAAAATAGTAGATGCCGACTGCAAAAGTTGCCACAGCAAGAACTATGGCAATGCCAAAGCAGACGAGCTGCCGGATGGACAGACCAGCAAATATTTTTTCATGATATTCGGTTATTTCAAAATTGATCTTTGTTGAGATCAAATGCGTCACCTTCTTTCTGCGGTGCGACGATTCGTCGCATCGGGCATTATACAGAACTGGTTATGGCTTTGGCAAAGCGGCTGCTCATTATCATGGCAACCAACAATATTACACTATTGCCCAGCAACGCCCAGGATTGATCTAAAATGTCTCCTGTGCCGCCGCCAATGGAAGCGGCCAGCGCCGGATAGAACCCGATCACAAGGTAAAGGATGCTGCCTTGGATGGCTACGCCTGCATAACTTTTGAGAAAACCAATGCCGACGTTATGTAGCTCCTGGTAACAAAGCGTCGTGATGGGAATAGCTGCAAAGGCATTGTAAACATAGAGTTCTATGAAGCGTGCTGCCACAAGGGTGTTTACTATGATGGAAATGCCTTTGATGATTAGGTTGACGGCCTGGAGCGTTAAGTTGACACCGAGCTGCTGAAAGAAGTGCCCTTCCAATTCGGAGAGCGTGGATGAATCTATGTCGCTGGATACTTGCCCGCTGCCCACAACACCGGCAATACCGCTTGTAATTTGAGCGCTGATACTAAATAGCGCATTGAGGATAATCGTGGAATTTTGGACGGCCCACAGGCACAGTGCCATCTTGATGAAGGACTGGAAAAGATTGAGCAGCATAAAGGTGGAACTTCCACCGCCGCCAGCAGACGAGCGTATAAAAGCGTTGTAAAATTCGAGAATCCAGAACAATGCCAGTACGACAAGGGCGATTGGCAACACAATATTTGTGGCAATGGCGTTGGAAAAATTTGCCAGTGAGGAGTTCCACCCGTTGAGGTCTTGCAGCAGGCCACTGTTTTGCCCCATGCTGGAAGCGGTTGCGCTTATTGTGTCGAGCAGGTCTTGAATTGCATCTATCATAGACGAGATACCTCCATGTGGGGTGCGACGATTCGTCGCATTTTAGAAAGATATCTGCGTTAGAACGGCGGCAGCAGTAACGACGACTGCGCCACCGGCCACACCCAATAGAGCCTGTTTCATCTCAGGCCCGTTATGGTCTTTGATACTGAAACCGAGCTGAACACCGTTCCAGACAATGTACAGCGCACCGGCGTAAACGAGGCCGCGGGAAAGAATCGACATAAGCTGATCGAGAAATTCCATAATAGTAATCTCCTTTTCAAAGTGAATTTAATTCGGAAAGTTTTATGGTTGTTGCACTCTTTACGCCTTGGAAGAAACCGGCCATTTCCATTTCTTTGCGCTTCTCGTAGGTGAAGCGGTTGGCCGGGTCTGCATCGGCGCAGAGCTTGTAGTTGGGATGCTTTGTCAGGTCATATTTACGGCTGTGGAATGGTGGTAAGCCAGAGATCACGAGCAGACACCAGCCGCGCTTGTCGGTTCGGATTTCGTCCGGCGTCAACAGGTCGCGCGCCAGTGTTTGGTAAGCGCGCGTATACGACCCATGGCTGCCGTTTGTTTCGCTTGGGTTCAGTGTTTCAATGGTCGCTTTGCCCAACAACTCGCAAACATACTTCAAATTGTCAGGGTTGTTGTCACCGCCAAGGAACAACCAGCAATCGCAGTTGCCCATGATCGTTGGCCAGTCGTCTTTATACTGGCTCTTTAGCTGTGCGAGTGTTTGGTACACAATGGTGACGGATATTTCGCGGCTACGGATGGTGGCGATAAGGGTCTGGAAATGGGGAATCTGCCCAATGTTTGCAAACTCGTCGAGCAGAAAGCGGCAATGGCGGGGCAATCTGCGTCCGGGTGAGTGGTCGGCGGCCAGTGCCAGCATATCAAAAAGCTGTTGGTACATGACGGCGGCCAAGAAGTTGAACGACGGGTCTGTGTCCGGCAGTACAACAAAAAGTGCCACCTTTTTATCCTCTGCAAAGTCGAGCAGATCGAGATCGTCGTCTGCAACGATGTTTTGGATAGAGGGAATGTTAAAGGCACTCAGGCGCAACCCCAGCGACACATTGATGCTCTGTGCCGTTTTCGGCGCGGCCATCTTGTAGATTTCCCACTGCTTCAGTGCGAAAGCATCGGGCTTTTCCTGGCCCAATTCCTGGAACACCAGATCAAGCGGGCTGACATACCCTGGCACATCCTCTTTGACTTGCAGTAGCCGAAAAAGGCGCATGGCGCTGTTCATGTTCCGCTCGTTCTCAGGCAATTCAAAAAGGACGTACCCGAAGATCGCTTCAATAAGCGCCGTCATACCTTCTTCCCAAATAGGGTCAGAGTTTGGCTTGGCGTTCGGGTCGTCCTTCATATTAGTTATAAGGTTTTTTGCAATTTTGAGTAAATCGTCCTCGCTGTGCAAGTACGCAAACAAATTGTAATGATCGGATTTGTCCCTATCTTTAAGGTTGAATATCTTGACTTTGTACCCACTTTTCAGCAGTGCGCCGCCGCAGTCCTCTAACAACTCTCCTTTCGGATCTGTGACAACATAATTACAACTGAGCTGCAGGAGGTTGGGTTTGATGACACCGCGTGTTTTTCGGCTGCCGGAGCCGCCGAAGATAAGTACATTTTTGTTTCGATTGTAGTCATCGTCGGCAGTGACTTTCATTCGCCCTGCCATGCTCAGACGCTCGGTTTCTGTCAAGATGATGTTGTTTTCCGGCTTTGGGTCGATAAATGGTTTAATGTCCTCCGGCGTGCCCCACCGGGCGGTGCCGTGTTCGGCACCCGGCATAAGTTTATGCTGGTTTGCAACAATCCAGGCAGCGACCAGTGCGGCCAGACCAAGGCCGCCAAACCCCCACAGCAAGGCGGTCCGGGTCAAGTACAACCCATACGGCGGCGATAGCACCGCTACAACGTCCAGTGCAGCGGTGAGGCGATCGCCGGTGCTGCCGCCGGTAACTGCGTAGAGGTGCCCCATCCGGTTTGCCAACCAAAAGACTGCTACGGCGATCACTGCCACCATGGGGGGAGTGACTTTGCGGCGGGGTGGCTTCATAAGCGTTCCCCCCGTTCCGGCGGTACAGCGGTGCGTGTTGCGTTCAATACGGCGGCTTCTTCCTTGGCCCGGTTGCACACTTCCTGTACCTTGTTTTGTTCGGGCGTATCTTTGGACGCAATCACGGCTTGCAGGGCGCACTGTATCCGTCCAACATCTTGGGCTTTGAACCAGAGATGTACAGTATCACTTGTTTTCTCCTTTGTGACCGCGAAATCTACGGCATACCTTTTCAGTTCTTTTTTTACCGAGTGGAGTTCAGCCTGGTTGATTTCGCTGCTTTCCAAAGGACGTTGCTGCCGGTTTAAGGCTGCGATAGATTGCTCCCCGGTTTTTGTGCCTTGAAAATGGTTCGATATGCTGTGCGCCACAGTGCCGATCAGTTTCGTAAGGCCGGAAGCGGTCAGGCGGGCGGCGTCAACTTCTATGTGCAATACTTGATCTTCAACAATCATGTGCAGCGCCTCCTTTCTTTAATAATTTCAGATAATCGTTCCAATCCTTGCCCTGCGGCGGGCGTTTGTCATAGACGGAGCCTGTATAGTCCAACTCATGCAGCAGACGACGCGCCGCTGACCGGCTGGTGTCCCCGGCATCGTCTGCGTCCTGCGCAAGATAGATTGCCTTGGGGGCAGGGAAATGGGAAAGATAATATCGCAGCGGGCCGGGATAGCAGCACTCCAAAGATATAAACCCGAAATCCTGCCAGCTTTTCCCTTGTAATGTGAACAACGACATCAGCGACCAGGCGTCTACCGCCGCTTCGCATACGAGCCAGGCGGCGTTGTTGGCGGTAATGTTCCACGCTGCGCGGGCGATGTGGTTGCTGCCCGGATAGACGTGCATATAGCGTTTGCTCTGCACAGTGCCTTTGGCCGCAGCATAGATGGGGGTGTTTTCCATTTTAGAAAGGTAGATCATATTTCCGTGTTCATCGGGGTATATGTAACCGCCGTCTACAAGCCAGTCAAAAACGCTGCGTTCGATCTGCCGGGTGTTGAGCAAGTAGGCGTATATGCGCCGCCAATGCCTTTTGCTCTCTTGCGGCAATTCAAGCGGCTGCTCTTTAGATGCGGTATTTACCGCTGTTGGCGGCGTCGCTTTCGGTGGACGTCCTGCTGCGCCACCCAGCTGCTTTGCCAGACGGCGAATGGCTTCCTGTTGACTTACTCCCTCTATCAGCATAACGAGATCAATAACGGACCCTTTGGCGGCTCGGCTGTTCCAGTAGAACCGGTTGGTGCGTGGGTCAATGATGAAACTGGAATGTTCCTTTAATCGTAGATGTGTGGCACCATGTCGCTCCAAATGGTAACCGCAAGAAGTCACATAGTCCTCTATGCGGATTCTTTCTTTTATGCGAGCCATCAAGTCCACTCGTCATCCCTTCTTTCTTTTTTGGGGTGCGACGAATCGTCGCACTAATCTGTCCACATCACTTGCTCCTGTTCATCGTCAAGTAGCTGAGTGTATGCCTGCCAGCAAACGGCTTTGGCCCATGTCATCAACTGGGATTGCGTTGAGCGGCATAACTTGCGCAGGGCGCGAGGGTTCCCTTTCTCGTCGGGCACTCCTGCTACGCAACATAATTCTCTTATGTCTTTCCAGATTTGCGACCGTTCAATTATGCTCCCGGTACGGTTAGTAAAGATAGGGCCGGTCACGATATGCTGTTCTTCAATGTACTTTAGTAGTTCTGTCCGAAAAGAATCGGGGCAATGCCAAGAAACTTTCTCGTCACGGAAGAAATATGTGCTGTGTGGGGTACGAACCAGTTCGGCAGTAATCTGCCCGATGCACTGGACGGGTAAATCTGTAAGAGCAAACAGCTTGATGAGCAGGTAGGTTCTGTGATGTCCTACTTGTCGTGCCGCGCGAAGTAAACGCAGGTACTCGTTGCGCGTCATTTCCGGCGTGTCGGGCGGTTGGGAATGATACAGGGGGGCTACCAAGTTAAAGCAACCACACCACCGAAAATAGTGATTCGCGGCAACGGTACGCAGGTTAATACTACTATCTTGATAGCCCCGTTCTTGCAGATCAACCTGCCACTGCCATATCGTCCGGGGGGATGCGGGGCCATGGGCGGCCATGTAATCCCGCAGTTCATACAGATAGCGCCGGTACTTCTGCGCCGTATCATTGCGCCAGTTCTGCTGTGTTTTGAGGAAATCATTGATCGACCGCCCAGGCAGGATTTCATCCGGCGAGGGAGTGTACACGGAAAATCACCTACCATAACATAAAAAATAAAGCCTACTCTCACTCGGCTGGTGTTCTCTGTTGACATGATTATTCCTGTTCCGGGATGCTCTCGTCAGGGACGCTCTCGGAACGGGAAGAATACCTCTCGTTGTTCAGCGTGGTATTGAGTGCTGTTGCCTGTTTTGCAGCGTCTAAGCATATATCGTCCAGCCCACGGGTAGAAAAATGTGCAGGAACGGTAAGAATGGTTCGGCTGTTGTCAGGCCCAGGAATGGAAAGGCTAATGCCTTTGTGTAATACTTCCTGTACTGCTTGGCGAATGCAGTGCGCATCACCATACTGGGCTACCTGCACAGGAGGGCAGAAGGCAAAAACTGCTTGCGCTCTACCATCAGTGGTGGAGTGATCTGCGTATAGGCCGTAAGAAGCGTACTTTTCCATGCGTCCCTCGCGGACGTTTGCGGGAAGTACGACATCACACAGGGCACAAAATTTTTCGTGGATGATGTTCCATCCAGCAGCGCCAAGTAAAAATCGCGGGGTCAGAGTGGCCGGAGCATTTGGCGAAACGTCTACAGCGACAAACTGTGCGCGCTCAAGATCGGGGGCCTTTAGACCGACGCGGTCGGCGGTGAAAAGATGCAGCCTGATTTTGGTATGCTTTTTTTCCATCTGTTCTTTGAACGAAGAAATATCGCTTTCTGTTAGCCACTCCGGCTTTTGGTCCGGCGGAAAGCTGTCCCACACTGCTTGCATGGTGCTGATTTGCTCCGTTACGTTCCCGGCCCAGAGGTACTTATCCATGTGGTTCCCGGCACCGAGATAGTAGAGGCAATCTTGTTTCATTCTGTCGAGAAGCATATACCGAAATTCGGGAGACTGCTGTAAGATTTCCTGTGTTGTCATCGGGGCCTCCTTACCATAAAAAGATAAAGCCTACTCTCACTCGGCTGGTGTTCTCTGTTGATATGAGGGTATCCCTGAGTTCTTACTCTTGCTTTGACATCAATGAAGTGTATTCTTCCGGGCGGCAACGGTAGATAAACAGTCTGCCGTTTTGCATCCAGAAGAACTCTGGCGAGTGAAAAAGCTGCTCATATTTGGCTAAATCTTCATCGCAGAGAGCGTGCAAATCATCATCAGCGCCGTCGCAAATGAAGAATGTACCGTAGATGGCTGAGTTAATAGTCGGCAAATATCGGTTGAGAGGAAGTTTGTTAATCAAGCCCTCGTCATTGCAGACCACTACAGCGCGGCTATCAGGCCAAGGGTAGACGATCTCGATCAGCCCGCCAACTACTGATTGCATAGCTTTGAGAGTAGAGGGGATTTCTTTGCGGTACGGGTATTTTCCTGGCTCGACTACCAGGACGGTCATGGTTTCTTTCTTGCTTTCCATTGTTTCGGCCTCACTTTCAAATTCAAAATTTGGTCGTAAGCGATGCGCTTGCGCTTTCGCTTACGGCCTTGATAAGAGGCCGGCACAAGCACTGGGAGCAGTCAAGCGGACCGTGGAATACCGGAATGCAGCGAAGCGGAATGAGGATATGCCGCGAAAGCCGCTTGACGGGTTCCGGGGCTTGTGATAATCCCCGCCCCGCAGGGCGAACAAGTGCGACGATTCGTCGCACCTTATTCTTTAGGGCTGTTTTCCTTATTGCCGCTTTCAGAAAGGTCGGATTTACGCCGCTTGTAAACGGTCAGTCCAATCAAAGCGCCAGCAGCCACGATAGTGAGAGTGCCCCACAGCCACGGGTTGAATGTGTCGCCGGTTTGCGGCACAGAGGGGGCCGGGCTGGGTGTGGGTGCGGGTGTCGGCTGTTCCGGCGTGGGGGCAGGTGTCGGCTGCGGCGTCGAGGACGGGCTATCCGGGTTATCCGGGGCCGGGGCGTCGCGCATGACGACGGTGCCGTCTTCCATCAGCGTCCAGTGGTCGAAGATCAGCCAATCCTTGCCCGTGCAAACGTAGACGTCGGTTTCGTTGAGCAGATCGCCGTTTTCATCCTTTCGCTGTACCAACTTGAAGCGGATGCTCTCCGCGATGCTATAGCCAGCAGGCGCGGACTGCTCAGAGAGGGTATATACCTGGCCGAATGCCAGCCCGCGAATCTCCTGGGGCTTATCGCCGCTGACCCACTGGCGCAGCACGTTGCCGTCCTTGTCCGAGATCGTCAGTGTCGCACCGGGCAGCTCATCGTCGCCGGTCAGCTGCCGTTTGCTGACAAAGAACGAAGTCCCATCATTTTGGAAGGTCTGCTCCAGTTTGATCACAGGCGTATCGCCGCCCTGATAAACGAACTCAAACTCCTGTTCGGGCGCATCCAAATAGTACCCCTCCGGCGGGCGCAGTTCTCGAATGATATAGTGGCCGCTGTTGGCGGTCGTGTTTTCGGGGATCTGTACGCCGCTTGTGCCGTAGAATTGCCCACGCATCGGGAAGTCGCAGGTAAAGGTGGTGTGGCCGTTGGCATCGGTCGGGGCCGAGGTGGCGATCAGATCACCGGCTCGGAACAAGAGGGTGCCAGTTGCGCTGTAGATGTCGTCCACCGTGATCAAGTTGTACACGGCACCCGCCAGCGGCTGGCCTGTCTTGCTGTCCGTCTTATAAATATCCAACTTGGGCCGCACGCGCTCATTGTGGAATTTCAGCGTCTGCTGTTCAGTAAATTCTGCGCTTGCTTCGTTTGCATTGGTGATTTCAAACTCCGTCGTGGTGGTATTCCCATCAGCGTCGATGCTGGTAATGCTCTGCGCCATAACCACACTATTGGTCTGTTCATCCCACACAAAGACTACATCGTAACTCTGAGTGGTGCCAACGAACCCGTGAGGTGCGCCGGATTCTTCCACGTGGTAAGACCCCAGGGGCAGAGTCACCATAACTTCACCCACGGCCCCTGCCTCGTGAATCACGCTCAGGAAATCATAGGTGGCGGGGGTGCGGCCCGGCGCAAAGCGTGCGATGCTGGCTGTGCCGTCACCCGTTTGCACCACAGCCACGACGTCGCCCTTGGCGTACCAAAGAGTTCTGTTCCCGTTGGCATCGGTCTGGCGGTCCTGGGTGTAGATGTCCTCGTTGGCGGTAATGGTATATTCGGCATATGGAATGGGCCGTTCCTCGTAAACGAAATGGCCGGGCCGGGCTTCACCAGAGAATTCCGGGTCAAAGGTGCCACCCTCGTCCTCCTGCCAGCCGGTCAGGACTTCGCCGGTCTTGCGGAGTTTCAGCACTCCCAGCGTCTCGTTGTTGCGGTAGTCCTCGTCGATGACGAGAATATCTTGCCCATCTTCGCTGTCATCGCCAGTCGCTTTGTATACACGGTCGGTGGTAACAGAGAAATCTACATAGAAGCTGCCGTCAGCAAAATTGCCGGTGTCGTCGATTTGTAGATGGCCGTCATCGTCGTAGGCGGCACCGGCCATCCACTCATTGTAGAAACCATTGGGGCCGTTGACCTCCACCAGACGATAGTGCCCCAGCGGCAGCTTTTCGGGCAGAACCAGCATACCGGTGTCATCAGTATAGAAGGTGTCTACATCCTTGGGCAGCAGCGGGTCGGTCGTATCGGTCATGGTGACCAGCTTGGCATTGCCGTCCTCATCGTAGATGTGGTTGCCCTGGTCGTCCATCCAATAAATCTGGAACGCGGTATCTTTCAGCAGAACGGGCTTTCCGGTCTCGTCGTCGATCTTGGTAACACGCAGATATACCTCGATTTCCTCGTCCAGCACCGTATATTTCTGGTAGCTGTCGGACGGGGTCTGCACGGCATCCTTGGGATTTGCCATAGCGGACAGGGGATTGGATTCGTCCGTGGGGTCAATGTCCACAATGAAAGGCTGGGCCTGGAACACATCTTGGGGGACCGTGGTCTCCACGACCAAGTACTGCCCGTAGGGCAGCCCCTGCACCCGGATGGTGCCGGTGTCATTGCTGAAAATCTCTGCCAGCTGATACTCGGCGGGGCGGCCCGTGGCTACCCAGCCGTCGCCCTTCCCGTTGCGGTAGTCGCCAGCTTCGGTAAGGGATTCATTGTAGGCTTCGATTTGGCCGGAATCCACCTCGTAGGTCTTGGCAATGGCCTGGGCCTCACCGCTGAAATCGTACTTGAGATGGCTTTCGTCATATTCTGGGTTTATATAGGCATCAAGGATGGACTGAATCATGTACTTGCCGCTGCGGGTAGTAGCGAACTCGGCTTCCTTGCTCAGATCGGAGATCAGGTAGAAGGTAAACCCGGCTCCTTCCAGGTCGATACCATCCGAGCTGCCGGTGCTGGAAACGTGCTTCGACAGTTCCACGTTGCCTTTCATCACCTGATCCTGAGATTCTGCCAATTCATTATCCCGGTGCAGGTGATAATTGTCGCTGTAGTCGGTGGTGTCGAGTTGTTCGTTCTCAGCCTGCCGGTTATCCTCGAAGGCGGTCTTTTCGACGTACCAGCCTTCATCCGAGTACGCCGGGGTGATGTAGTAATTGTGCTCGTCACACAGATAACCTTTAGCGTAGCTCTCGTAGTAGCCGTCATAGGTTTTGGTGCCGTCCAGGGCCTTGCTCTGGCCGATATACGACCACTGGTGCCGGTACACATAGTCGGTGTACTGGCCCTGTCCGTTGGTAGCCAGCGGCGAGGTGGTGCCGGTCGGCTCCTTGGTCTTGGCGTCCACATCGGGATAGGTGCCGGACAGCTTGTAAGCGCCATCCTCCACCGGGATAACGACGCCGGTGCCGCGCTCCACGACGTAATACTTGCCCAGGTACAAGTTGCTGAAAGTGAGCCAGCCGTCCTTGATAGTGGCGCTGGCAACCAGATGGTCTTTGGCGAGCACGGGCAGGTAGTCATCCACCCACTGGCCGGAGTTGTCGCGGATGGTGGTGTGCCAGATGGGCGTTCCATCGGGATAGGTGATCTTGCTGTAGTCCACAGTGCCGGTCACGCCATCCGGGTGCTGGATGTCCTCGGCGGCATAGAGGTCATACACCGCGCCGTCCAGCCGGGCATCCGCGTGAGCCTGGCCGCTGGCCAGCGCATCACCGTCCGTGTCACGGCCGCCAACATAGCGCACGGCGTCCAAGTCCACCTTGGACAAAGAAATCTCGCCCAAAACTCGGTCATTCTGCATGACGCCTGCCTGCGGGGTCATAGTATAGCTGTCCTCGTTGGCGGCAGTGCCGGAATTGTCGGTATTGTAAGTGCGGCTTGCGTTCTGGTACTGCACTTCGGCGGCAGGCTCCTCGCTGGCCTTGTAGATGGTGACGGTGGTTTCCACCCCGCCGGAGGTCAGCAGCTTGGTGCCGCCGGTGTAGCTGGTGGCGATGTCCGCACTGTAATGGGTGTTGTCCAGCGTGATGGTGCTGCCGTCGTTGGCGGCGGTGATCTCGATATAGTACCCGCGCTTGCCCAGCGGGGTGCCTGCGGTGCCGGGATGCTCTACATCCGTCCAGTCGCCGTAATAGCCGGAGGGGGCGCGGGTCTCGACGATGATGAACTTGCCCTCGTTCCGCTGGGTAAAATAGAGCTTATGCGAGGTATCAAACTCCGTACCATACTCTGTGTCATTCACGACAGAATAGGTGCCGTCGGGGTTCCGTTCCACCCGGTAACCGTTGTACCCGCCATAGGGAATATATTGCTGGGTGACAGTGTCCCACTCGTAGACCTCATAGAGCGCGTCCCCGGCGATCTGTTCACCTGTTTCGCTGTCCACTTTTATGAGGTTGACTTGCAAGCTCCACTCGTCGTTCTTCATGACATAGTGGTTGCTGCTGTCGGCCGGAACCGTGATGTCCTGATGGCTGCCCAGCGCGCCGTCAAATTCCTCAAAACCATACGGGATATCAATTTCATCATACTGGAAAACAATGGAGGCCAGTTCAGCCCGCGCCGCGGCGATGGCGGCGTCCACCATGCCCTGAGCCTCGTTCTGCAACTGCGAAATCGCATTGTTCTTGGCAGCTTCCGCGGCAGCGTTGGCTTCCTCCTGCGTGTCGTAGGGGCCTTCCTGACCGCTCAGGCTGGTGGTACTGGTCTTGGTGACCTCGTAATGCACCGTCCAGGTAGCGGTGGCGTCACCGCCGTTGTTCTGGTAATCATCGTCCTGTGTGTGGCCGCTGGTGGTAATGGTCTGGGGTCCGGCAGGCGACATCGCCCAGGTGCCGCCGTCGATGCTGCCGCCGGTCTTGCTGGGCGTGATTGTGATGGTAGCCCCGTCGATCTTTTCAGCGGTTTCGAGTTGGATTTTATCCGTGTTGATCGTAAAAGTGAGGTCAAAGCTGCCACTGGCAGACTGCGGCGGTGCGCTCCACTCGGCAGAGTAATAATCTGCATCGGGGGCGTCGGGAACTTCCTCGTCGATGTCCTCACCAGACATTAGGCGTCCATCCAGTATAGCCAAACGCTGCCAAGCATAACCTGCGGGCGGCAAGTAGATGTAAGTATAATAGAACCCGCCAGGGTCGAGGTAAGGTGACGCAACTAAATCGCTTGCAGATTTCATGTACATCTGCGCTGCCAAGCTGTCAGGATAGTGCTCGATTATCCAAAGTTGAGTATCATCGTAGTACTGATATGCAGTTTTCAGCACATTGCTGTCGGCAACTGAATAAGTGCTTACCGTGTTGGCGGCAAAATCACTGACCGCAAATGTATCGCTACTATGGTGCTCCGTCAGTGTGCCAAGTGCGAGCTGATTCAAACCGCCCCAAATGGCGATTTGGTTTCCGTAATGGGTGCCAACATATTGATCTTCGGAAATCTTTGACGTATATGCGAAGCTATAAGTTGGGCACCCGTTTGGCTGCCCGTTGAGGCCATGATCGCAACAATACGCCTCAACCCCGTTGAACCATACTAACCAGGTTCCGCCCTGGTAATCAATCTTGGTAATTTTACCTGTGGCAAACGGCGGCGACGGTTCGTTGGCATAAGTGCTTATATCGGCCTGGGGCAGCGCCACCGATGCGGAAGCTGTGTCGTCAATTACAACGCTCAGGGACTTGCTCATGCTCGTACCGTCCGGGGCAGTGTAGGTCATCTGCGCAGTGAAATTCTCACTGGCCTTGACATAAAAGCCGGAAGCAGTAGCAGACGTTTCGCTATAATATTCGTTGAGCATCTGCGCGCGTTCTTCGTCGCTGGCAACAACAAGTTCATCAGCGGCAGAAGAATAACTCAGCAGATCAACATTTTCCGGCAGAGAGACGGTAGAAGTGGCTCCATTGGCAGGGTATTCTACCTGTACCGCGATAGGGACGATCGCATAGTCTGCACCGTCCTGCTTTGCAACGACCATTGTGGAGTTGCTTTCGTTCAGTGTGTTTGCATCCAGGCGGCCTTGGCTGCTTTCATCAAGCAAATCGTAGTTCCATGCGGAAATGCTGATTTTGGTTTCGCCGGTGGCGATAGGCAAGCCATAATCGCCAATATAGTAGCCGGTGGGCGTGTCTGGGAGACCGCTATACAGCATGGTGGTGATTTCATTCAGCGATGGGGCATCATCCTTAGCCACAGCGGTTTCCGAAGTGGCTATTTCCGTGGTGATTTCGCTGACTTCTGACGTGTCGGCTGTAGATGGCGGTTCGGGGGTTGGCGTGCTTGTCGGGGCGGGTGTGGCATCAGCCGCAGTCTCCGGCGTAGCAACAACGCCCGCGTCCTCGGACGAGGACACGGGCGTTGTGATGGGTTCAGCGTATACCGGCGCCACAGTGCAGGATAGCATACATAATGCCAGCGCCATAGCCAGTATACGGTGAAGCCTTGGCTTTTTTCTCATAGTCAATTCCTCTCTTTATAATTCTATGGTAGGTACAGTGCTGTGAACGGGGAGGGGGTTAGCTACTGTCCCAAATGTATATCTCGTTTTTATACATAGGCGTTACCTCCAGATTTACAATGGTTTTGCAAAACGAAAAAAGAAAAAGTGCGACGAATCGTCGCACCAATTTGTACACCGTGCTTTCATGCAAAACAGATAGCGGGTGCGACGATTCGTCGCACCCGCTTGCGGTACTATTTAGACTTTGGTTACTGGAAAACCGCCACCCAGTAGTGGCAACCATCTCCGTCATACATGTGTACAATGGCGCCAGTTGTATAGCCCGCGTTCACCATGTTGGCGTAGTGACCGGGACTGCCCTGCCAAGCGGCAATAGCAGATGCGGAATCGACAGGCCCCATGGCGATATTTTCACCAGCGGTACGCATACCGTTGTGAGAAAAATCAATGGCAATTTCTTCGCAACGCGCCGCTGCAATATCACCTAAACCACTGTCCCAGCTCAAAGCACCGACACCTGCGGCGGCACGAACTGAATTTTGAAGGTCAAATGCCGTGCCGTCAGCATAAACAGTAAAATATCCATGCCCTTCTCCGCTGGGAGCCGGAGCAGCGCCGCCGCCGGAAGTCTGACTACCCGCACCGGCGCTGCTGCCAGCACCGGCAGCAGGAGCGGCAGGCGCAGCGGGGGCTTCGCCGGTCAGAGCGACCGTCGCAGAAACACCGTACTGCGTGGCGGCGGTGATCGTCACGTCCCCGGTGCCGACCATGTCCACCCAGCCCTCGGTCACGGTGGCGATGCTCTCGTCGCTGGACATCCAAGTCAGGCTTTCGGCGTCCACCTCGTTGCCTGCTTCATCCATCACGGCGATCTGCGTGCCGCTGCCCGTGGTGATCTCGGTTTTGCCCGGCGTCAGCGTCAGGGCCTTGGGGCCGTCCCACACATGCACGGCGGCGGTGGCCGCCAGCCCGTTGGGGGCGGTCACGGTGACGGTGGTGTCGCCCACAGCCACAGGTGTCAGCAGGCCGTCTGCACTCACGGTGGCGATGGATTCATCCGCACAGGCAAAGGAGAGTGCGCCGGTGAACTGTTCCGGCGTCACCACGTAGGCCAGCGGGGCCGCGCCGTCGGCCAGATGCAGGGAAATGTCCTCGGCGGTCAGGGAATCCACGGGGATGATGACCGACACCGTGCGGCTGGCGCTCAGATCACCCACGGTAGCCGTGATGGTGGCCTCACCTTCGGCCACGCCGGTGATGATGCCGGTCTCGTCCACCGTGGCGATGCTCTCATCGCTGCTGGTGTACACCACTTCCGGCTGTGCGTTCTCCGGCGTTTCGCCATCGTATGTATAAGAGGTTTCCGCGGTGGCCGTTTCGCCGGTGGCAACTTCCAGCGTTCCCTGGGGCATATTTACAGCCGTCAGCTTCGGGCCGCCGCACGCTGTCAAAGACAGGGTCATGACGGCAGCTAACCCTAAAGAAATAAGTCTTTTCATATCAGATTCCTCCTAAAAATTGTTAAAAGCGCCCTGTCGCAAAGTTCCAACAGAATGCGCGCAGTACAGCAATAGCAGCGAGGATCGCCGCTGCCAGTGCCGGGACTCCAATGGGACTGCAAAGCCAAGTTAAAATCAGAAACGTGAAAAAAGAATACCAGATTTGGTTGAATAGAGCAATCAAGGTCAGGATGCCGCACAGGCAGGCGGTTCCAAGCATGAGTGTTCCGCCGACTGTGGTAATCAGGATGCAAAGTACATAGAGCAGATTTACCACGAGCAAGATCGGCAGCATAAGCACAAATTGCAGTGAGGCCAAGACCCATGCCATGACACGGCGTTTGGCTGTACGCGGTTGTGCACGTTGCTGGACGGGGGACGGAGGCCGATCATCCAAGTGCGGGGTTCCGGCTTCCAGGCGGTAGTATGCTTCCTGTACCAAGCGGAACATTGTGGCTGCGTTCGGAGCGTCGTTTACATCCGGGTGCAACCTTTTTGCTGCTGCACGATATGCTTGTTTGATTTCTTCTTTGGTCGCGTTTGGAGATACGCCCAGGATTTCGTAGTCCGACATTGCCTTTCACACCTCTCTGCTCCTTATATGATAAGCATATCACATAGAATGTACTATAATTTGGACTATGAAACTATATTTCGTCCTTTTTGAATCGAGCGATGAACCTTTTTTCGATCTCGCGGCGCAGGTTTTTGTCGATGATGACTACTTCCGGGTGGTATTTGTCCCCAACCTTTCGAGTAGGCAATGAGAGAAATACACGGTTTCGGTCTTTCCTGGCAACAAGGCGCGCTCCGCAGATCGTCACGGCGTTGTCCAAACAGATGTCAGCGGTCGCCAACAGCGTACCAGGTTTGGTGTTTTTGGTAAAGTTCATGAGTGAAAAAGATAACATGGCTATCTCCTTTCTTCAAATCTGAAAATTTCAAAGAGAAAAAAGGTCAAAATGCCGCTGCCATTTGACAGCCCGCAAGAATGCCGCCGTAAAGGACGGTTATAAGGAGCATCACAAGGGCCAACATCTGTGTGACAAACAGAAGCGGGTGCCTTACGGCGTCGTATTCGGGCAAAAATTTTTTGAGAGTGTATTTGGTGAAAAGCCACAGCGCAAGAGTAAAAAAACTTGCGCCGATCAGTGTTACCATGATTTCTGACGCATTCATGAAGTAAGTGTCTCCTCTTTTGGTATTCAAATAGAGGGGTGCGACGAATTGTCGCACCCCTTTTGTGTTTATTGCGGTGTATTGCGTTGCTGCCAAAATCTCAGAGCCTCGATGATAACTTGCATTGCGGCGGTTTCGTCGGCCTCGGAGGGAATGTATTGGGCAATTTCAGAACGATAGACCGTGATAGGCTTTTCATCAGCTGGGGACAGTGAGCGGCAGTAGGCAACGAACCGTGCCCAGGTCATCTCCACCCGCTGACTGTGATGGGTGAAAACAATACCTTTAAGAGAAGTCGCAAAGTCCAGGTCGATATTGCCGCCCCCGGCTTGGTGTCTGCCAAGATTTTCTTTTAACCACTCGGCTGATACCGTATGGGGCGTCAATTTGTGCCAGTCCAGAAACTTTTTTACCATGCCAGCCAACCAGTCAGGATAAGGCGGTGGGCAGAATACCGCGAGGATTTCGTCTGGGGACAGATCGTCGGTGGCGTTGGCAGCAGCGGCTTGCAGTTCCTTTGCCTGTTTCAGAGATACCTTTTTGATTTCGTTTTCTTCCAAGACGTTTACCAACGATGCCTGTTCTTCGGCGTTCAAACTTGCCAAGGCTTCACCTGCATACACAGGGATGCGGTCATCATCTACACGAGCCAGCAACTCCGGCACCAAGGCGGTTAGACGCTTGTACCGCTGTATCATGCGGACATTGTCGCCCGTCAGTTCTGCAATCGCCGCCGTGGTCTTGCCGGTGTTGCCAACTGCATTTTCCAGATCAAGGTAAGCATACGCTTTCTCGCTGGGGCGTAGGTGCTGCCGCTGGCCGAGATTGGTTGCACAAAAGATGATGTCTGCGCGCGCTTCGTTGTACGGCTCAATCAGCGCGGGAATCTCTGTCAACCCGGCTCTCCGTGCGGCCTCACAGCGGCGGTGCCCCGCCAGCAGCAGATAGCGCCCGTCAGGTTTCTGCATCACATTGACCGGCTCCAATACGCCGACCTGCGCAATGTTGTTTGTAAGCCAGTTCAACTCGTCCTCGTTCATGCTCCACCGGCTTTGATGGGGATGAGCGTCCAGTGCATCCAGCGATACTGATTCCAGACGCTTTGCAGCAGGCTCCGAACTGCCGAACAGCAGCGCCAGCCCGGTGTTGATCTTATTCTGCTGTGTGGTGGCGGCCAGATTGAGCTTCATTTTCGCCATGGTTTACACCCCCTCAACGCGATGCAAAAATTCATCGGCCAGTGCGATATATTCGCGGCCCAGTTTGCCAGCGACGCGCCCGGCATCCTTCACCAAGCTGTGTTGCTGATTAGTCGAATTGGCAGCCGTAACGCTGCGGGAAATACTGACATTGAACACCAGCGGCCCATATAGTTCCCGAATGGCATCCTTAACAGCCGCCGCCATTGCGGTGCGGTCAGCCATCGTCACCAGTACGCCGCACACTTGCAGGTTGGGGTTAGTGGTCTGCTGGCACTGCTGTACGACCATCATGAGTTGCGACAGGCCATCGGCACTCAGCTTTTGGGCCTGGACAGGCACCAGCAGGCCATCGGCGGCGGTCAGGGCATTTGTCAGCAGGATGCCGAGGGAGGGTAAGCAATCTACCAGCACATAGTCGTAAGCATCTGGCGTGAGCGTTGCCAGTAGACGCCGTAGTACGGTTTCCCGCATCATGGTTCCGGCCATGAAAACATCCGCGGACGCCAGCAGGATGCTGCTCGGAATGTAGTCGATTCCCTCGTCCCCGTGTCGGATGCAATCGGTCAGCGTGTCGCTTACATTCCCGGCCAGCATGGGGGCAGCTTCGTGCAGTACCAGTTCGCTGATGGTAGACCGCCCGTCCTGCTCAAATCTAAGGCAGGATGACAGATTGCTTTGCGGGTCGAAGTCAATGCATAGCACTCGCTTGCCTCGAAGTGCAAGGGCTGCTGCCAGGTTGATTGTGGTCGTGGTCTTGCCCACGCCGCCTTTCTGGTTTGCAATCGCGAAAACTTTCATTTTGATTTCCTCACTTTCTTTGTCTGTTTAGATTTGTACATACGACGAATTGTCGCAGTCGGCTTAATAATGATGGCTTACTTTTACTCGGCTGGATTCGCTTTTATGGTTGGTTCATGTTCGGCCCCCCCCCGTTCTTAATAATCTCAGGTCGTAAGCGATGCGCTTGCGCTTTCGCTTACGGCCTTGATAAGAGGCCGGCACAAGCACTGGGAGCAGTCAAGCGGACCGTGGAATACCGGAATGCAGCGAAGCGGAATGAGGATATGCCGCGAAAGCCGCTTGACGGGTTCCGGGGCTTGTGATAATCCCCGCCCCGCAGGGCGAACGAGTGCGACGAATCGTCGCACTCGCCGCAGTTAGGCAGCACCATCGGGCACAATGAACATTGTGGCACCCGTGATGCTTTGGGTCAGCCGGGTTATCTTATCTACCTCTTGCCGCATTTGCGCCAGGCTCTCGTGGATGTAGTGTTCCTCAGTAAATTTGGGATCGGCATGCCCGATCATCTTAGCGAGTATGTCTGCATCAACACCGGCTCGTTTGGCTAGGCTGGCGTAAGTATGACGACAACTATAGGGAACGATGCGGTGTTCATCGGGAGGATTGATACCGAGTTCCTGCATCAACGGGAAAAACTTACGCTTGCGCCAGTTTGTGAGGCTTATGCGGCACCCATTTGGGGACGTGACTAAATAGGGGCAGTCAGGATGCCGCAGTGTTAAATACAACAAAAACGGTACAATCGGCTGTGCGATGGGAATGGTGCGGTCACGACCGGCCTCGGTCTTGCTGCCAGCAGTATAGATTTTTCCGGCGGCCAGATCGACGTCCACTTTTTTTACCTCGAAAAGTTCTTCGGGCCTCATGCCGGTCAGCACAAGGATCATTGTGATTTGGGCGGCTTCCCAATACTTGCCTGTTGCCGATACGGCATAAAAAAAGAGCCGGTTGATTTCCTCATCTGAGAGAATCAAGCGGCTCTTGCTACGGTAACCATCCAAGATAAGAAATGGCGCGTAGTTGCTTGTATCAATTTTTCGTATCTGCGCGTATTGGCAAAGCTGGCTTATCAGTTGGCGCAGCTTTTGTTGTTTTGAAAACGAATATTCAACGATACTGTCCATGACAGCTTGGTAATCTTCTAATGTCAATGAAACAACCGGCTTGTCTGCCAGCACGCCCAAGACGCGCCAGGCTGTTTCATATCCTTCAATGCCTTTTTTTCCGATTCTGCGATAATGAACTTTCTTCCAGCTTTCGTGTAAAGCACCCAGCGTCATGGGTTTTTGCGGGGTGCCACACTGGCAGCAAAATGGAGCGTCCGGGACGCTCGCGCCACAGCAGTTACAAATCATTTGCATCTTCCTCCTAAAAGTCGGGATTTTGTGTACCCCAATTATACGGGAGAAAGGAAGATGTTTTATAGCTTTTGATTCCGTGGCATATGACTGCTGGCAATCGTAAGATCACCAGCAGATAATGCTACGGAACGGGCCTACTTTCACTCGGCCAAAAGCTCGCTGTGGGTTTTTGCTGCAAGTTGCTTCGAGGGTAGGCAACCCTTAGTGCTGACCAGGCTACTTTTCCGGCTTGCCGCCATATTTGGCGGTAGGACCTCCTGGACGGCATCTCTTGCGCAGCCTGCTTTGTGGGACTGCGCGTTTTCATCTATAGCCGTAGCTGACACGTTGGCCGGAGCCTATCCCAACTCGTGCCGGGATGCCGCCCGACAAACCGCTGTGTCACCTGCAACTTGCGCCTCATGATAGCGTGATAAAATAAAAATGGCCGGGGATGAAAAAATATCATCCCCGGCCAAACCGAGTTGGTGGACGGTACAGGACTCGAACCTGTGACCTCCTGCACGTCAAGCAGATGCTCTACCAGCTGAGCTAACCGTCCATGTGTCTCGCGACGCAAATTATAATACCAAACCTGCCGGAAAAAATCAAGCCCTTTTTTCAAAAAAATTCAATTTTTTTGAAAAAACTCGTTTGCACACCGCTCCGGCAGAGTAAAAACTGCGGTAAAACGGGAAAAACAGGACCGCCGGAAAAACCGATGTCCCGCCCGGCGGGAACCCCAAACGGCCCGGCGCACGCGGAAAGCGGGCAGGCGGCCTCTGTAAAAATCGCGGCAAAGTTTTCCACGCGCGCCGTGAACGGTGGACGCGGGGTGGAAATTGTGATATACTATATCGGTTAATGTGGGGAGGTGTAGAGAGTTTGCGGGTATTGGGCATTGACCCCGGCTATGCGATCGTGGGCTGGGGTGTGGTCGAGTATGTGGGCAACCGTTTCGCCCCCATCGGCTACGGCGCGGTCCTGACCGAAAAGGACACTGCTTTTGAGCAGCGGCTGGCCGAGATCTACGACGCGGTGCTGGATATCTGCCGCCGTTATCAGCCGGAAGCACTCTCTATCGAAAAGCTGTACTACCAGCACAACCAGACCACAGTCATCGGCGTGGCGGAAGCCCGCGGCGTCATCCTGCTGGCGGCGGCCCAGTGCGGCGTGCCGATCTATGAATACACCCCCATGCAGGTCAAGCAGGCCATTACCGGCTACGGCAAAGCGGTCAAAAAGCAGATCCAGGAGATGACGCGCCTGATGCTGCATCTGGACACCGTGCCCAAGCCGGACGATACCGCCGACGCCCTGGGCATGGCCATCGCGCACTGCCATTGCAGCCGCAGCCGCCTGATGGGCACCCGGCCCCGCTGACCTGTTACCTTTGGATCTTCCGGGAGGAAACTGCCATGATCTACTGCCTGACCGGCAAAATTTTGAAAAAGACACTGGATACCGTGGTGATAAGCTGCGGCGGGGTGGGCTATGCGGCCCAGATCCCCGCCACCACCGGCGAAGCCCTGCCCGCGCCCGGGCAGGAGGGGACCGTCTACACCGTGATGAACGTGAGCGAAAACGACGTGGCCCTGTACGGCTTTGCCACCGAGGAACAGCGCGACTGCTTCAAGATGCTCACGGCGGTCTCCGGCGTGGGCCCCAAGGCGGGGCTGGCCATCCTCTCGGTCATGAGCCCGGAGAAGGTCGCCCTGGCGGCGTCCTCCGGCGACCATAAAGCCTTCACCAAGGCGTCGGGCGTGGGGCCCAAGCTGGCCCAGCGCATCACGCTGGAACTCAAAGACAAAGTGGGCAAGGGTCTGGCCGAAGGCACCGGCTTTACCGGCGGTTCGATGGCGGACGCGGCCCCCGCTTCCGCCCCCGCCCAGGCGGTGGCCGCCCTGGTCAGCCTGGGCTATACGCCGTCCGACGCGGCGGCGGCCGTGGCCCGCGTGGACGAAACGCTGCCCGTGCAGGATATTATCAAAGTGGCGCTGCGCAGCCTGTCGCGCGCGCGGTGATTTGGAGAAAGTAGGCTACCATGAATCAGGAATATACCGTAGATCCCAGCCGTCTGGTCAGCCCCGACGCACTGCCCGCTGACGCGGAAGAAGTCAGCCTGCGCCCCCGGACCCTGGACGATTATGTGGGGCAGGAGAAAGCCAAGGGCAACCTGCGGGTCTATCTGCGGGCGGCGCAGCAGCGCGGCGAACCGATGGACCACATCCTGCTGTACGGCCCGCCGGGTCTGGGCAAGACCACGCTGGCGGGCATCGTCGCCCAGGAGATGGGCGTCCAGATCCGCATCACGTCCGGCCCGGCCATCGAAAAGCCCGGCGACCTGGCGGCGCTGCTCACCAACCTGCAGGAAGGGGACGTGCTGTTCATCGACGAGATCCACCGCCTTTCCCGCCAGGTGGAGGAAGTGCTTTACCCGGCGCTGGAAGACTACGCGCTGGACATCATGATCGGCAAGGGACCCAGCGCCCAGAGCATCCGCATCAACCTGCCCCGGTTCACCCTTGTGGGGGCTACCACAAGGGCCGGGCAGCTCACCGGCCCGCTGCGGGACCGCTTCGGCATCCTGCTCAAGCTGGAACACTACAGCCCGCAGGAACTGGGACGCATCATCACCCGCAGCGCGGGCATTCTGGGCATCCCCATCACCGAGGAGGGCGCGCTGGAACTGGCGCGCTGCAGCCGCGGCACGCCGCGTATCGCCAACCGCCTGCTCAAGCGGGTGCGTGACTTTGCGACCGTGCAGGGGGACGGCACCATCGACGAAGAGACCGCTGTGGAGGCCCGCAAGTGGATGGACATTGACGCCATGGGCCTGGACGAACTCGACCGCAGCCTGCTGCGCGCCATCATCGAGATGTACGGCGGCGGGCCGGTGGGCCTGGAAACGCTGGCGGCGGCCCTGGGCGAGGAGAGCGTCACCCTGGAGGATATCTGCGAACCGTATCTGATGCAGATGGGCATGCTGACGCGCACCCCGCGCGGCCGCTGCGTGACCCGGCTGGCCTACGAGCACCTGCACATGCCGGTGCCCCGCCGTTTTGATGAGGATGACGGCCAGCAAAGCATGTTTTAAGTTTTCCCGCTGCGTGTCCCCACAGGGGGCGGCATAGAATACAAAAGGAACCATTGATAAGGAAAGGACCTGATACTATGGGTAAACTGTTTGGAACCGACGGCGTCCGCGGCGTGGCGGGCAAAGACCTGACCTGTGAACTGGCGCTTCAGATCGGGCGCGGCACCGCGGCGGTGCTGACCCAGTTGGACGGCCACCGCCCCAAGATCCTCATCGGCAAGGATACCCGCGTTTCCGGCGATATGCTGGAATCCACACTGGCCGCCGGTCTGTGCAGCGTGGGCGCCGACGTGGAACTGCTGGGCGTGATCCCCACCCCCGGCGTGGCCTACCTTGTGCGCAAATACAACGCCGACGCGGGCATTATGATCTCGGCTTCCCATAACCCGATGGAATTCAATGGCATCAAGATCTTCAAGGGCGACGGCTACAAGCTGCCCGATGAAGTGGAAAACCAGATCGAAGCCCATGTGTTCAACAACGGCGCCGACATCCATCTGGCGGAAGGCGCCGACATCGGCCGTATCCATATGTGCCGCACGGGCCTTGACGACTATGTGGACTTCCTGCAGGAACATATCAATGCCGACCTCACGGGCCTGAAAGTCATGTTCGACTGCGCCAACGGCGCGTCGGCGGCTGCGGCGCAGAAGCTGTTCCCCCGGCTGGGCTGCGAGTGCGGCTTCATGGGCACCGAGCAGGACGGCGTTTCGGTCAACGACGGCTGCGGCTCCACCCATCTGGAAGCACTGGAAGCAGCGGTCCGGGAGGGCGGCTACGACTGCGGCATCGCCTTTGACGGCGACGCCGACCGCTGCCTGGCCTGCGACGAAACGGGCGCCGAGATGGACGGCGACAAGATCATCGCCCTGGTGGGCTGCGATATGAAGGAGCGCGGCCGCCTGGACGGCAACACCGTGGTCGTCACTGTCATGTCCAACCTGGGCTTCATCAAATATATGGAGGCGCAGGGCATCGAGACCGCCCGCACGGCGGTGGGCGACCGCTATGTGCTGGAGGAGATGCGCGCCCGCGGCTACGCCATCGGCGGCGAACAGAGCGGCCATGTGATCTTCCTGCACCACTCCACCACCGGCGACGGCGAACTGACGGCCGGCAAGCTACTCAAGGTGCTGGCCCGCAAAAAGGCCGAAAACCCCGCCGCAAAAATGAGCGACCTGAACGCGGTGTACACCCAGTTCCCGCAGGTGCTCATCAACCTGACGGCCAACAAGGAACAGAAACAGGCCTATAAAGAGGATGAATATATCGCCGGCTTCATCGAAAGCCAGCAGCAGAGCCTGATGGGCATGGGCCGCGTGCTGGTGCGCGTTTCGGGCACCGAGCCGAAGATCCGCGTCATGGTGGAAGGCGAGGACGAAGCCGCCATCCAGACCAGCGCCGAGCGCATCGCGGACATGATCCGCCAGCGCATCCTCGAAAAGTAAGAAAGGAGAACCGCCTATGCGCCCTGCCGACAGTTGGCGGGATTATGAACTGCTGGACGCGACCAACCATAACCGGCTGGAACGCTGGGGCAGCACGATCCTGATCCGCCCCGACCCGCAGGTCATCTGGAAAAACGCCGAGGCCAGCCCCCTGTGGGGCCGGGCCGATGCGGTCTATTACCGCTCTGCCAAGGGCGGCGGCCGCTGGGACTACCACAAAAAGCTGCCCCAGAAATGGCAGATCCGCTGGCAGGACCTGACCCTGATCGTCAGCCCCACAGGCTTCAAACATACCGGCGTGTTCCCCGAACAGGCCGTCAACTGGGCATGGTATCAGGAAAAGATCCGCGCGGCCGGGCGGCCCATCCGGGTGCTGAACCTGTTCGGCTACACCGGCGGGGCCACGTTGGCCTGCCTGGCGGCCGGGGCCAGCGTCACCCATGTGGACGCCAGCAAGGGCATGGTGGCCTGGGCGCGTGAGAACGCCGCCGCCAGCGGTCTGGCCGACCGCCCCTGCCGCTGGATTGTGGACGACTGCGCCAAGTTCGTGCAGCGGGAGATCCGCCGCGGCAGCCGGTACGACGGCGTCATCATGGACCCGCCCAGCTATGGGCGCGGCCCCGGCGGCGAGATCTGGAAGCTGGAGGATAACGTCTACGACCTGATCGCGCTGACCGAACAGGTGCTGACCGACCAGCCGCTGTTCTTCGCCATCAATTCCTACACCGAGGGCCTGAGCCCGGCGGTGATGGAATACATCGTAAAAACCACGCTCTGCCCGGTCCACGGCGGGCATACCCACTGTGACGAGATCGGGCTGCCCGTATCTGCGACCGGCGGCGTCGTGCCCTGCGGCGCGACGGCTATTTGGGAGAAATGATCCATGGCTACTGAAACTCCGATGATCCGCGTGCAGGATGTACGCTTCCGCTACGACCCCGACCAGCCCGGCTATGCCGTGGACGGCGTCAGCATGGAACTGCGCCGCGGTGAATTTGTGGCGGTGCTGGGGGCCAACGGCTGCGGAAAAAGCACACTGGCCAAGCACCTGAACGCCATCCTGCTGCCGGAGACCGGCACAGTATATGTCGAGGATATGGACACCCGCGAGGAGGAACATCTCTACGACATCCGCCAGAAGGTGGGGATGGTCTTTCAAAATCCCGACAACCAGATCGTGGCTACCATCGTGGAGGAGGATGTCGCCTTCGCGCCGGAAAACCTGGGCGTCCCGCCTGCCGAGATCCGCACCCGTGTGGACGAGGCCATGAAGCTGGCGGGCATCTACGAAAAGCGCGACAGCGCGCCTTTCAAGCTCTCCGGCGGGCAGAAGCAGCGGGTCGCCATCGCGGGCGTCATCGCCATGCGGCCGGACTGCCTGGTGCTGGACGAAGCCACCGCCATGCTGGACCCCCACGGCCGCGGCCAGGTCATGCGCACCATCCGCCATCTGCGGGAAGCGGGCATCACCATCGTGTCCATCACCCATTATATGGAGGAAGCCGCCCAGGCCGACCGGGTTCTGGTGATGAACGGGGGCCACGTCGTGATGGAAGGCACCCCGGAGGAAGTGTTCAGCCAGACCGAAAAGCTGCACAGCTACCATCTGGACGTGCCCCAGGCGGCGGAACTGCGGGATGAACTGGTCAAGGCGGGTATCCCCATGCCGGAGAACGTCATCACGCCGGAACGCTGCGCCGAGGAACTGTATAAACTGCTGAAAGACTGAACGCCGGCTTTGCCGCCGGCACCCAGCAAGGCGGGAACGGCACCGGCCACACAAAGGGCCGGGCGGTATCCCGCGGGAAAGGAAAGTATCGTGTCAGAGATCATTCGCGTGGAACATCTGAAATATGTGTACAACCCCGGCATGCCGGACGCCACCACCGCACTGGACGATGTCTCTTTCTCCATCGAGGAAGGGGACTTCGTGGGCATCATCGGCTCCACCGGCAGCGGCAAGTCCACCCTGATCAGCCACTTCAACGGGCTGAACCGCCCCACCGAGGGGCGGGTGCTGGTGGACGGCAAGGACCTGTGGGCGCCGGGGGCGGACCTGCGCTCCTTCCGGTTCCTGGTGGGGCTGGTCATGCAGTATCCGGAATACCAGTTGTTTGAGGAGACCTGCGCCAAAGACATCGCCTACGGCCCCCGCAACATGGGCCTGGACGAAGCCGAGATCCAGCGCCGGGTCAAGCAGGCGGCGGCCTTCGTGGGCCTGCGCGACGAACTGCTGGAAAAAAGCCCCTTTGAGCTTTCCGGCGGGCAGAAGCGCCGGGTCGCCATCGCGGGCGTCATGGCCATGCAGCCCCGCGTGCTGGTGCTGGACGAGCCTGCCGCCGGGCTGGACCCCGAAGGGCGCGACGCCATCCTGGGCCAGATCAAAGCCTACCATGAAGCCACCGGCATCACGGTACTGCTGGTCAGCCATTCGATGGAGGATATCGCCAAATACGCCAACCGCGTGCTGGTGCTGCACAAAGCGGGCATCGCCATGTACGACACGGTGGAAAACGTCTTTGCCCGCGCCCAGGAATTGCTGGACCTGGGGCTTTCGGTGCCGCAGGTCACGCAGATCTTCCTGCGGCTGCGCCAGATGGGGCTGGATATCCCCACCGACGTCTACACGATCCCCTATGCGGTCAAGACCATCCGCAGGGCGCTGGAAGCCAAACAGAGCAAGGGGGTGCAGTAAATGCTCAAGGATATCACCATCGGCCAGTACTATCCCGGCCGTTCCATCCTGCACCGCTGCGACCCGCGGCTCAAACTGGTCGCCACCATCGCCTATATCGTCGTGCTGTTCATGGCGTCCAACCCGCTGGGCATCGTGCTGTCCATCCTGCTGCTGGCGGCGCTCTACCGCGTTGCCCGCATCCCCGGCAAGCTGATTTTGCGCAGCCTCAAGCCCATCGTGCCGCTGGTGATCTTCACGGCGGTGCTCAACCTGTTCTTTGTGTCGGGGCAGGGGGAACCGCTGGTCAGTTTTTGGGTCTTTCATATCTATGCCGAGGGCGTGCGCCAGGCCATCCTGATCGCCGTGCGCGTCTGCGTTCTGATCGCGGGCACCAGCCTGCTGACCTACACTACCAGCCCCATCGTGCTGACCGACGCCATCGAGAACCTGCTTCGCCCGCTGGCGAAGCTCCACTTCCCGGTGCATGAACTGGCGATGATGATGACGATCGCCCTGCGGTTCATCCCCACCCTGATCGAGGAGACCGAGAAGATCATGAACGCCCAGAAAGCCCGCGGCGCCATGCTGGACAACGGCACCTTCGCCCAGCGCATCAAGGCGCTGGTGCCCATCCTGATCCCGCTGTTCATCTCGGCGTTCCGCCGTGCGGACGAGCTGGCCGTCGCCATGGAATGCCGCTGCTACCGCGGCGGCGAGGGCCGCACCCGCCTGAAACAACTGCACTTTACCGCCGCCGACGCCCGCTGCGCCGTCGTGCTGGGGGCGGCGCTGGCGGTCATCATCGCCACGCGGTTTTTCGTGCCGGGGTGGCTGGGATGACCTGGCTGCTTTGGATCGCCTATAAAGGCACCCGCTACGCGGGGTTTCAGGTGCAGCGCAACGCCCCCACGATCTGCGCGGCTCTGCAGGACGCCATGCAGGCGGCCTGGGGCCAGCGCCCTGACGTGAAAGGCTGTTCCCGCACCGACGCCGGCGTTCATGCGCGGCGTTTCGCGCTCAGCTTCTGCTATACTGGCAGGGTCCCGGCGGATAAGATGGTGCCCGCGCTCAACGCCCATCTGCCGCCGGACATCCGCGCGCTGGAACTGGAACCCGTGCCCGACGGGTTCCATGCGCGGTATTCCGCCCATGCCAAGACCTACTGCTACCACATCCGCAACGCCCGCGTGGACGACCCGTTCACGGTGGAATACTGCCACCGCGTGGCCCAGCCGCTGGATTTGGCGGCCATGCAGGCCGCTGCGACGCAGTTCGTGGGCACCCATGATTTTCTGGCGCTCTGCGCGTCGGGGTCGGGGGTGGCCGCCCGCGGCGACACCGTGCGCACGATCTCGGCCTGTGGGGTCGAGCGCCGGGGCGAGTATCTGACTATCACGGTCACGGCGGACGGGTATCTGTACAATATGGTCCGCATTTTGGCGGGCACGCTGGTGGAAGCCGGGCAGCACAAGCGCACGGCGGATTCCATCCCGGCGCTGCTCGAAAGCCGGGACCGCCGCAAAGCCGGGCCGACCCTGCCCGCCAAAGGGCTGTTTTTGCAGGACGTGGCCTACCCGGATCTTGGACGGTCAAAGGGGGCAACAGTCGCGCACGGCGATGCCTGACGCTCCTGTTTCCCCCTTTGGATTCCCCTTCGACAAAATTTACCCCAAAACCGCGCACTCGGCCGTTGGCCTCGCACACAATTTTGGGGCAAATTTCCCTGTATGTGTCCCCACCGTCGGCGCATGTCCGCTGCTGGGGACGGATTAAGAAACGGCCCCGGCACTATATAAACGACAAGAAAGGAGGAAAGCCCCTGTGGGAAAAGCCGAAAAGGAACGCCAGGAACGCCGCAAACGGATGCTGGCGCGGGAACGGGGGCATACCTCTACCAAGCCCGTACCGGGCACCAGCGGCGACCTGGGCCTGCGCATGCCGCAGCCCGTCCGCCGGGATGAAAACCGCACCGCGCCCAAGCCGGAGCCGGAAAGCGCCACCGCCACCAACCTGCGCTCCATCACGCCGCTGCTCAAACAGCGGCAGCGCCGCCGCAACATCGCGGTGGGGGTGGTCGTGCTGGTGGCGGCGCTGGCGTTCGCCGTGTTCACGGGCGCTATGTCGGCGTCCATCGCGCTGCTGGCCGACGGGGTGGACAGTCTTTCGCTCTATCTGAGCCGCGGCAGCGGCGGCTGGCCGGTGGACACCGGCATCAGCGAACCCCTGCAGGTCGAAGAACTGGCCGGCGGCTTTGTGGAACTGAGCGCCGACGATGTGGCCGTCTACTCGCCCTACGGCAGCGAGGTACGGCGCTTCCAGCCCGGTTACGCCCGCCCGGTGCTGGCGGTGGGCGGCACGCGGTTCGTCGTATATAACCGCGCGGGGAACGAACTGCAGGTGTCCAGCCGCACGCGGGAACTGTACACCCATACGTTTGAGGAAGGCATCCTGCTGTGCGCCATGTCCAACAACAATACGCTGGCCGTCGTGACGGAATCCGGGCGGTACACGGCCCAGCTCCAGATCTTTGACCCCTCGTTCCGGGAGATCTACCTCTGGAAGCTGACCCAGAACGAGGGCACCCCCATCGCGCTGGACTTTGCGCCCAACAACCGGCGGTTCGCCGTCGGCACGCTGGCGGCGCGGGACGGCCAGTTGAGCTGCTCGGTCTATTTTATGGACACCGCGCAGGACAGCGAAGGCCCCGTATATACGGGCACCCAGGGCAGTATGCTGCTGCGGCTGGACTGGCAGAGCGAAAACCGCGTGATGGCGGTGTTCGATACATACATCGCCGTGCTGGACCCGCGCACCGGCACCGAGACCGCGCGCTATGACTTCGGCGGCGCCACGCTGCAAAGCGCGGCCCCCGGCATCCGCCAGACCGCGCTGCTGCTGAACATCCGTGGCGGCAACTGCCTGGCCACCTTTGACGAGGACCTGACCCTGCTGGCCGAGATCCCGGCCCGGCAGGCGTTCGGCATCACCGCCACGGACACCGAGGTGTACCTGCTGTGCCCCAACGCGGTGGAAAGCTACAGCTACGCCGGTGTGCAGAACTGGGCCCGCCAGGACCTGGAAGCCCACCCGCTGGCCGTGCTGGACGCCGACGAAACGCTGGTCTTTGTGGGCAACCGGGTAGAGGTGCTGACCCCGCCGGAATAATATAAGAAAGCAGCGGGCCGCTGAACGGTGCGGCCCCGAATCGTCTAACAGTCTGTGGGAAAGGATTTTGTATCAATTATGGCTTGGATCTACGATCTGTTGTTTCTGATCCTCTTTGCCTATGCGGCGGCGGCCAGTTGGCGCAAGGGCTTTCTGGCCGGCCTGACCGAACTGGTGGGCGCGGTGCTGGGCGTGGCGGTGGCCGTCTGGGGCAGCCGCGCGCTGGCGGGACCCATCTACACGCAGTTCCTCAGCGGTTCGGTCTCCGGCAAGGTGGAGGACGCCGTCGCCCAGTCGGGCGGCGACCTGGCGGCCGCGGTGCAGGGGATGGACTTCCTGCCCGCGGCGGTGCGGGACAATCTGGCCGCTTTGCTGGAAGGCGCGGGCGAAAGCCTGCCCGGTCAGATCACCGACCTGATCGAACCGGTCATCCTGCCCATCGTGCAGGTGCTGCTGTTCGTGGTGCTGTGCATGCTGGTGCGGTGGTGCTTCCGGCTGCTGGTGGGGCTGCTGCGCCATGTGAACGGCGTGCCGCTGCTGGGCGGCGTCAACCGGCTGTTCGGCCTGCTGCTGGGCCTTGTGACCGGCGCACTGGACTGCTGGCTGCTGGCCCTGCTGCTGTGGTTCCTGGCCAGCGTGACGGCGGGCACCGTGGACTTCCTGACGGCCGGCGTCCTGCAGCAGAGCGTGGGGTACAGCTTCTTCAGCGCGTTCAACCCCTTCCTGGTGCATTATTAAGTTAAGATTCAATGAAAAAATTCTGAACATTCCGCCGCTTTGCTTGCAAAAGTGCATCCGCCGCCTGATAATAGAACCATGCTGAGAATGGCAAGCGGATGCTTTTGTCGGGAAAAGCGCGCTTTTTTCATAGAGAGGTGAAAGTTCATGCTTTGTGTACGCTGCAAAAAACGTCCTGCCGTCGTCTTTGTGCAACGCATCGAAAACGGAAAGCCCCTGCAGGAAGGCTACTGCCTGACCTGCGCCCGGGCCATGCACATCCAGCCGGTGGACGATCTGATGAAACAGTTCGGTATGTCCGACCAGGACCTGGAAAATATGGAGGAACGCATGAGTTCCTTCCTGCAGGAAGCCGCCGAATCCGGCGCGCTGACCCCCACCGGGGAGGACGCGCCCGAGGATGACTTCGTCCCCGGCGGTTCGCCGGTGTTCCCCTTTGCGCCGGGCGGCCAGCGCCCCGCGGGCGACGAGGGCAAGGCCCCCAAAAACGGCAAAAAAGAGAAAGCCCCCCGCCGCAAGTTCCTGGATACCTACTGTGAGAACCTGACCCAGAAAGCGCGCGAGGGCAAGACCGACCGCATCGTCGGCCGTGACCGGGAGATCTACCGCACCATCCAGATCCTCTGCCGCCGCCAGAAGAACAACCCCTGCCTGATCGGTGAGGCCGGCGTCGGCAAGACCGCCATCGCGGAGGGCATCGCCCAGCATATCGCCGAGGGCAACGTCCCGGCGCGCCTGCGCGACAAGGAGATCTTCCTGCTGGATATGACGGCCCTGATCGCGGGCACCCAGTTCCGCGGCCAGTTTGAACAGCGCGTCAAGGGGCTTATCAGCGAGGTAAAGGCCGCGGGCAATATCATCCTGTTCATCGACGAGATCCATTCCATCGTCGGCGCGGGGGATTCCGACGGCGCGATGAACGCCGCCAATATCATGAAACCGGCCCTGTCCCGCGGGCAGGTGCAGGTCATCGGTGCGACCACCTTTGCCGAATACCGCAAATATATCGAGAAAGATTCCGCGCTGGAACGCCGCTTCCAGCCTGTCAAGGTGGAGGAACCCTCCCTGCTTGACACCATCGAGGTGCTCAAGGGCATCCGCGTGTATTACGAGAAGCACCACTGCGTCCGGGTGCCGGACCCCATCGTGACCAGCATCGTCAAACTGTCGGAGCGTTATATCACCGACCGTTTCCTGCCGGATAAGGCCATCGACCTGCTGGACGAAGCCTGCGCCTGCTGCAACCTGCGCCACCCGGAGATCACCGAACTGATCGAGGCCCAGCGCCATGTGGCCGAGCTGGAAAGCCGGGAACATGAGCTGGAAAACCCCGAACCGGACAAAGGCCAGGAAGCCGCCATCGACTATGAAGCCCTGGCCGCCGTCAAGACCGAACTGGCCCAGCAGCGGGAAAAACTGCCCGCGCTGCAGCTCCGCGTGGCCGAGATCGAAGTCACGCTGGACGATGTGGCCCAGGTGGTGGAACTGTGGACCGGCATCCCCGCCGTCAAGATCAAGGAGACCGAGTACGGCCGCCTGCAGGGGCTGGAAGCCGCCCTCAAGGCGCACATCATCGGCCAGGACGAAGCCGTCCACGCCGTGGCGGGGGCCATCAAGCGCGCCCGCGCCGACCTGTCGGGCCGTCACCGCCCGGCCAGCTTCATCTTCGTCGGCCCCACCGGCGTGGGCAAGACCGAACTGGTCAAACAGTTGGCAAATCAGTTGTTCGATACGGTGGACCCGCTGATCTCCATCGACATGAGCGAATATATGGAGAAGTACGCGGTCTCCCGCCTGATCGGCTCGCCTCCAGGCTATGTGGGCTATGACGAGGCCGGGCAGCTCACCGAAAAAGTCCGCCGTCATCCCTACAGCGTGGTGCTCTTTGACGAGATCGAGAAGGCCCACCCCGACGTGATGAACATTCTGCTGCAGATCCTGGACGAAGGCAAGATCAACGACGCCCAGGGCCGCACGGTGGACTTCTCGAACACGGTCATCTGCATGACGTCCAACGCCGGTTCCACCGACCAGAGCGGGGCCACCGGCTTCGGCAAGCGGCTGGAAACGGCCAGCGCCGACAAGAGCATGAAGGCCCTGCAGGAGTTCCTGCGGCCGGAGTTCCTGGGCCGTGTGGACGAGGTCATCACCTTCCGCCCGCTGGACCAGGCGAACCTGGAACAGATCGCCGCGCTGATGCTGGACGAATACAAACCCGGCCTGACGGCCCACAGCATCACGCTGGAATACGACCTGCCCGCGCTGGCCGCCATCGTGGCCCAGAGCAGCACCAAATACGGCGCGCGCGAACTGCGGCGCACCATCCGCAAAGCGGTGGAGGACCCCATCGCCGAAGCACTGGTGGACGGCCGCCTGGGCACCGCGCCCGCCACGGTCAAACTGGTGGACCGGGACGGCAAGCCGGAACTGGAATTCGGCGCGCCGCAGGCCTGAACCCTGCCGCACCCCGCCGCGGGCGGGGCGCATGGAAATGATTTTGAATGGGTAGTTGGGATCAGCACATGAGGATGAAAAAACGTCTGGCAGCCCTGCTGCTGGTTTTGGCCCTGCTGTGCGGCTGCGCGCCCCACCGCGCGGCCCAGGGCGTGCCGTATATGCCCTCGGTGGAGGAGCCGCAGCTTGACCCTGCGCCCACCGCCACCCCGCAGCCTACGCCCGCCCTGCCGGAAGGCGGGGCGCTGTACGGCAGCGTCCAGCTTTTGGAAGAACCGACGGTGCTGGTCAGCGTCTACCTCAACGACGCCGCCACCGGCAGCGTTTGGAGCCGGGAAGCCCAGGACGAAGCCCAGCAGCAGGTAGCCATGGCCGTGGATTGGATCAACAGCCAGGCGGCCGCTTACGGCGTGCAGCCGCAGCTATACTGTGACGACGGCAGCGCGGGCAGCCCGCTGCGCCATACCTACCAGGTGCAGGCCCGGCTGAAAGGCGGCCCCACCTCGGAGGAGAGCAACGAGTTCCTGACCGAGATGGATATGCTCTGCGCCACGCTGGACACCGCCGACCTGCGGGAACGCTACGGCACCGACCGGGTGGGCTTCCTGCTGTTCCTGCCGGTCAGCGGCACCTCGTTCACGATGGCGCACTATGCCGAGGACGGGGCCAACTTCTATTACGAATACTGCTGCCTTTACCGCTACGACGCCTATTCCGAGCAGACGGAGCCGGAATCGCCCGCCACCTATGCCCACGAGATCCTGCACCTGTTCGGCGCGCCGGACCTTTACGCGGGCAGCAGCGACCTGTTCGTGGACGAGGACCTGAGCGCCTATGTGGCCCAGACCTACCCGGACGAGATCATGCTGGATACCTATGCGGCGGACGGCACCAACGACTATACGGCCATCGACAAGATCATCAGCCCGCTGACGGCTTACTGCATCGGTCTGGCCGATACCTGCCCCGAACGGGAACTGTTCCCCCTGCTGGCCGGTGTAGAGCCCGGCGTGTTCCGCTATGATGTGAGCACCGGGCAGGACTCAGGGCCCGGCAGCGGCGCGGTGGCGGTCTGAACAAGGAGGGAACCATGCCCCTGACGGAAGATTTTCCGCTTCGCATCGAGGAAGTCACGGCGGCCTGGGCCTCGGAACGCCGCCCGCAGGACGCCTTTGCCGGGGTGCAGTCGCCGGGCTGGCAGCTTGTCTATGTGCGCAGCGGCTCCATCGAGGAACTCTGCGGGACCCGCCGCGTGCTGCTGCGCGCCGGGGGCATCCTGCTGCACCAGCCGGAGGAAACCTTCGGTATGCAGACCGTCGGCGAGATCCCGCCCGAAGTGCTGCGCGTCGACTTTTTCTGTTCCGGCTCGGCCATGGACCGCTTCCGCGGGCTTGTCTTTCACGCCGAACCGGTGGAACAGCACGACCTGAACTGGCTGATGAAGGCCTGCGGCGAACTCTACGACGCCCCCGCGGTCCCCGGCGGCAAACCGTCCCCGCGGGAGGACGTGCCCTTTGGGGCGCGGCAGCAGATGGCGATCCATCTGGAAAACCTTCTGATCCTGCTGGCCCGCCGCTGCAAGCGCCCGCGCAGGCCCACCCAGCGCGTGCGGCGCGAACGCCGCCAGAACGCACTGGTGGACGCGGCGCGCGCCTACATGGCCCAAAACCTGGAACATGAGGTCCGGGTGGAGGAAGTCTGCGCCGCCGTGGGCTGCACCCGCACCCAGCTCCAGCAGGCGTTCCGCGCCCGGCTGCGCCATACCGTGCGGGAGGAATTTTCCGCCATGCGGCTGGACTACGCCGCCCAACTGCTGGCGCGGGGCGCGACCCCCGGCGAGGTGGCCGCCCGGCTGGGCTATTGCTCAGGCGCGTACTTCAGCCAGAAATTCCACGAAGCCACGGGCAATACCCCCAGCGCCTACCGCCGCATGCAGCAGGGCTTGCCCGCCCGCCGCCAAAACAGGCAACAAAAAGACAAAGAGGAACCGAAAACGTCTATTCCAGAAACCGACGGGAAAAAGTAGAATAAGAGTAACCGGACGGGCCGCAGCGGCCCGCATAAAAGCAACAACAGACCATAAAGGAGACGATTGGTATGGCAATTTTGGTGAGCGGTGGCGCCGGCTATATCGGCAGCCACACCTGCGTAGAACTTCTGGCCGCGGGGTACGACATCGTCGTTGCGGACAACTTCTACAATTCCTGCCCCGAAGCGTTGGCCCGCGTCAAGCAGATCTCCGGCAAGGATTTCCGCTTCGTGCAGGCCGATATGACCGATAAGGACGCGGTGGAAAAGATCTTTGCCGAGAATACCGACATCGACTGCGTCATCCAGTTCGCCGCCTATAAAGCGGTGGGGGAGAGCGTTTCCAAGCCCATCGAGTATTACTCGAACAACCTGGCCTGCACGCTGAACATCCTGGATGTCATGCGCCGTCATGACTGCCACAACATCATCTTCTCCTCCTCGGCCACCGTTTACGGCGACCCCGCCAGCGTGCCCATCACCGAGGATTTCCCCGTGGGCGGCACCACCAACCCCTACGGCACCACCAAGGTCTTTACTGAGCGCATCCTCACCGACTGCTGCCATGCGGATCCGGAGCTGAACGTGGCCATCCTGCGCTACTTCAACCCCATCGGCGCGCATCCCTCCGGCATGATCGGCGAGGACCCCAACGGCATCCCCAACAACCTGGTGCCCTACATTGCCAAGGTGGCCGTGGGCAAGCTGGAAAAGGTCCACGTCTTTGGCGACGATTACCCCACCCCGGACGGCACCGGCGTGCGCGACTACATCCACGTGGTGGATCTGGCCCGCGGCCATGTGGCGGCCATCCGCAAGCTGGAGCAGAAGCCCGGCCTGTTCATCTGCAACCTGGGCACCGGCCACGGCTACAGCGTGCTGGATGTCATCCATGCGTTCAGCAAGGCCTGCGGCCGCGAACTGCCCTACGTCATCGACCCGCGCCGCCCCGGCGATATCGCCGAGTGCTGGTGTGACCCCGGCAAGGCCAAGCGGGAACTGGGCTGGGAGGCCCAGTACGGCATCGAGGATATGTGCGCCCATAGCTGGAACTGGCAGAGCCACAACCCCGACGGCTACAAGTCCGCCCAATAATCACACAAAAACGCGCGCAGGCGCAGCCGTATGGCTGCGCCTGCGTTTTGCTTGCCGTGTAAATTCCCGGATCGCCGCCGCTGGTACACATCCGCCAGCGGCGGCGCAAGGGACTGTCAGACGAACATTTCCTGCCCGCGGGGCGGCAGTTTGGGCACCGTGGGCAGGGGGGCGGCCCCGGCCCGCCAGGCCGCCGGGCTGACGCCCACCTCCCGCTTGAACACGCGGCACAGATAGTTCGCGCTGGAATAGCCCGTCAGCCCCGCGATGGTCTCCAGGTTATAGGTGTCGGCCAGCAGCAGGTTCTTCACCGCCTCAATGCGCACGCTGGTCAGGTAGTGCCCCGGCGGCACGCCCAACGCCTGCTTGAACGCCCGCACCAGATGGCTCTTGGTCACGCCCAACTGTTCGCTGAGTTCCTCGACCCCGTACAGGGCCATGTAATTCTGCCGGATGGCGCTCACCGCCTGGGCCACCAGCGGCGGCAGCGGGCGGGCGGTCTCGTCGGCTTTGGCGGCGGCGCACAGCAGCGCATAGGCCAGTTGGGAACTGCCGCCGCCGTGCATCTGGGCGATCAGTTCCGCCGCACCCGGGCAGGAAGCCCCGTCCGCCCAGCGGGCCGCGCCCAGCCGCAGCAGGTAGGCGTCCGCGCAGGAACCGCCCAGCCGCACGGCCACCAGGTGGCAGTCGCTTTGGGGCGTCAGGTCCAGCGGCGCGGGGCCCAGCAGCAGGTCGCCGCTCTGGCCGGGGCGGGGGAAGCCTTCCAGCACGCACTCCCCGCGGGAAAGCACGCCCACCCACAGCCCGCTGCCGCCCAGCCGGGCGGGGGCGCTGCCGTCCAGTTCCGCGGTCTGCAAACAGGTGCAGAAAAAATCTGGATCAAAAATCAATTTCCATCCCTCAATATCAATAAAATGCTATTTTCAAACCGATTATAACCTGATATTATAGTCGTGTCAAGTGAATCAGCCCCAAACCCAAGGGGCAAACAAGTATAACTGGGAGGTTTTTATCCATGGCTTCTATTAGCTGCCGTCACGTTAAAAAGGTTTATCCCGGCAACGTCGTTGCCGTTCCCGATTTCAGCCTCGAGATCGCCGATAAGGAATTTATCGTTTTCGTCGGTCCCTCCGGCTGCGGCAAGTCCACCACCCTGCGTATGATCGCCGGCCTGGAAGAGATCTCCGGCGGCGAGATGTACATCGGCGACCGTCTGATCAACGACGTTCCCCCGAAGGACCGCGACATCGCCATGGTGTTCCAGAACTACGCCCTGTACCCGCACATGACCGTGTACAAGAACATGGCGTTCGGCCTGGAACTGCGCAAGATGCCCAAGGACGAGATCGACAAGCGTGTGCGTGAAGCCGCCAAGATCCTGGAGATCGAGCACCTGCTCGACCGTAAGCCCAAGGCTCTGTCCGGTGGTCAGCGTCAGCGTGTTGCCCTGGGCCGCGCCATGGTCCGTGACCCGGCGGTCTTCCTGCTGGACGAGCCCCTGTCCAACCTGGACGCCAAGCTGCGTACCAGCATGCGTACCGAGATCATCAAGCTGCACAAGCGCCTGGCTACCACCTTCATCTACGTTACCCATGACCAGACCGAGGCCATGACCATGGGCGA
>QAKI01000005.1 GCA_003343905.1 Subdoligranulum variabile | reverse complement strand
TTTTACAGGTTGGAAAGAAGGACGGACACCGCCCTGTATCCGATTGATTTCCCGCACCGCTTCTACAAACGAAACACCTTCAACCGCTATGAGATAGTTCAGCGCGGTGCGGCCGGTAGCTTTCGTTTTGAAGTACGTCCACGAACCATCCTCTGCAAAGGTCAACGAACTGTGCCCTTTGTGGCGGAATTGTCCGGGTCCTTCCGGTTTGAAGTTGTCCGGCTCACACAGCTGCATATACTGGTACAGATTCATCTGCTTCGCTTGGGCGATTTCCTGCTCTGTTACACCGGGCATACTCTACCACCTTATTCTGTTTTCCTAACTGTAATTTATATTCTCAGTATCACTATAATCAGTTTAATTATTATCAGTATTAGTTCCGTGTGATTTTCAAGAATCCAGAAGTGTGAAAATCACATATCAAGAATCACCTTTTTCACAGCTATTGTCATTTATCGTTGCTGCGAAGTTTTTTACATAAATCAAATTCGGTCTACCAAGCCCCTGTCGCTTGCGCTCGATAAGCCCTGCCTGCTTTTCCAGTTCCACCATCAGGCGCGTGGCTTTCTGGTTGGCACAGTTCAGTGCATCCATGATTTCCTCCACAGTGAAGATAATGTAAACCTTGTTCTGTGCATCTAACCATTGATTTTTCAGCGACAAACTCATTCGATCCAGCAGAATCCCATACAGTACCTTGGCATCGGTGGACAGCTCCCTGAAGTTCGGCTCTGTAAATAGCGCTTTGGGTATGCGGTAAAAAGAGAACTGCTCGGCTTGTGTGCCGTAAAAATATTCGTATTGCATCTCACTTCTCCTGCCAAAAATGGGTGCAGTTAAGAAAGCCTACAGAACTACGCTTCGTAAGCTATTACATATTGTATTTTTATTTATCTTTCTAGTTCTTCTTCGCGTTGTGGTCGCTGGCGGCTGGAGCGCTTGTGTTCCCAATTCCGCAACAGCGAAATGATGACATTCTGCATCTGCTGCGGTGTATAGCTGGATGGGAAGTACCGCTGCACATCAGACTGATTCAGGAAGAACTTTTGGCGCTGGTTCGGCTTTTCTTCTGTCAGTAGAGTATGCAGGTAATTTTCCGTCAGCGTTCCATTTCGGCTCATGTCCTTTAGTGTTCGTGACTGAACGAGGGATGGTGTGGCATCACACATATCCATTTCTTCTTTGAGCCACGTCTGGTGTTCTTCCGTCATGTAAGAGATTTCGACTGCTGGATTGAATGCGATACGACCGTCATCAACCATTTGCAGAATGGATGGAATCAGGTTAGTCAGGCGGATATAGCGTTGTACGGTTCTTGCGCTTTCCGAGGTGCTTTCTGCCACTGTTTTGTCTGCTCGGAAATTCGTGCCAACTTGACACGAATTTTTGCTTGGACGTCCTGCCGTTCTTTTTAGTGCTTCCATGCGCATTTTATAAGCAAATGCTTTCTCACTTGGCAACACGTGCTCGCGCTGAATATTGCTGTTGACCATCAGAATCGTTGCTTCATCATCGTCTATGTATTCAACTCTGGCGGGAATGCTTTCAATGCCGAGTTCCTTGCAAGCCTCCCACCGGCGATGTCCGCTTATCACTTCATAGCCGACACCAACCTTCGGTCTGACGGTGATGGGCGTAATGATGCCGCTCTCCGAAATACTGTCTACCAATTCACTGAATTCCAGATCATGGCGGACGTGGAACGGATGATTAGAAAAGGGATGCAATTTATTTATTGGAATAGTTTCCTCTTTGCTTGCTCTGTAAGCAGGTGATACTTTCTTCATCATGCTGCGTACTCCTGTGCGGTTATTTGATAGCTCTTAAGTACCCCGATTTGACCCCAAAAATGTACCCAAAAATCTTGTACTTTTTGCTTAAAATGTACCCAAAGGGCATTTTTGCATAAAAAAAGCCCCTAATCACTGTAGTACAGCGATTAGGGGCTTGCTATGATTTATAGAACGACCTCAACTGTCAGGTCTTTCCATTGCTTCGGCCAAAGCACGCAGCCACGCGAATTTCGACAAGAACGAGCCTTATCGTAATCCACATTTAATTGTAAAAATCTTCGTGACTTAAGCGCGGGGATTTTTAATTGCTGCCTGCGCGGCGGCCAGACGGGCGATGGGCACACGGAACGGAGAGCAGCTGACGTAGTCCAGACCGACCTTGTGGCAGAACTCGACGCTGCTGGGGTCGCCGCCGTGCTCGCCGCAGATGCCAAGGCCCAGGTTGGGGTTGGCGGCGCGGCCGTCCTCGGCAGCCATCTTGACCAGGCGGCCAACGCCGGTCTGATCCAGATGCTGGAACGGATCGCTCTCGTAGATCTTGGTATCGTAGTAAGCGGTCAGGAACTTGGCGGCATCGTCACGGCTGAAGCCGAAGGTCATCTGGGTCAGGTCGTTGGTGCCGAAGCTGAAGAAGTCCGCTTCCTTGGCGATCTCGCCGGCGGTCAGGGCCGCGCGCGGGATCTCGATCATGGTGCCGATCTCGTACTTCATGTCAACACCGGCGTCCGCGATCAGCTTGTCCGCGGTCTTGACGACCACGTCCTTGACGTACTTCAGTTCCTTGACCTCGCCCACCAGAGGAATCATGATGTGCGGGGTGATCATCTTGCCGGTCTCGGCAGAGACTTTCAGCGCGGCCTTGATGACGGCGTTGGTCTGCATTTCGGCAATTTCGGGGTAGGTGACAGCCAGACGGCAGCCGCGGTGGCCCATCATGGGGTTGAACTCATGCAGGCTCTCGACAACGTTGGTCAGTTCTTCGGCGGTCATGCCCATATCCTTGGCCAGTTCCGCAATGTCCTCCGCCTTGGTGGGCAGGAACTCATGCAGCGGCGGGTCCAGATAACGGACGGTCATGGGACGGTCGCCCATGATCTTGTACATGGCGACGAAGTCGGCCTCCTGATACGGCTCGACCTTGGCCAGAGCAGCCTTGCGCTCCTCCACGGTACGGGCGCAGATCATCTCGCGCACAGCCTTGATGCGGTCCTCGGCAAAGAACATATGCTCGGTACGGCACAGACCGATGCCCTCGGCGCCCATATCGACGGCATTCTGCGCGTCGGTCGGGTTGTCGGCGTTGGTCAGGACCTTGAGCTGGCGAGCCTCGTCGGCCCAGCCCATGAAACGCTTGAAGTTGGCGTTCTCGGTGGAAGCAACGGTCGCGATCTGGCCCTGGTAGATGTTGCCGGTGGAGCCGTCGATGCTGATCCAGTCGCCTTCCTTGAATTCATGGCCGTTGATGCTGATGGTCTTGGCGTCGTAGTCAATGACAACATTGTTGTCGTTGCCGCAGCCGGAGACGCAGCAGGTGCCCATGCCGCGGGCAACGACGGCCGCGTGGCTGGTCATGCCGCCGCGGACGGTCAGGATGCCCTGAGAGACCTGCATGCCCACGATGTCCTCGGGGCTGGTCTCCAGACGGACCAGAACGACCTTCTTCCACTCGGCGTCCTTGACCTTCTCCTCGGCGTCCTCGGCGCTGAACACAACGCGGCCGCAGGCAGATCCCGGAGAAGCAGCCAGGCCCTTGCCGATGGCCTCAGCGGCCTTCAGCGCGGCGGCGTCGAACTGGGGATGCAGCAGGGTGTCGAGCTGCTTGGGCTCCACGCGCAGCACGGCTTCGCGCTCGGTGATGACGCCCTCGTCCACCAGGTCGCAGGCGATCTGCAGGGCAGCCTGGGCGGTACGCTTGCCGTTACGGGTCTGCAGCATGAACAGCTTGCCGTCCTCGATGGTGAACTCCATATCCTGCATATCGCGGTAGTAGCTCTCCAGACGGTTGGCGATAGCGACGAACTGGTCGTAAACGTCGGGCATCTCCTCATGCAGCTTGCTGATTGGGGAAGGAGTACGGATGCCGGCGACGACGTCCTCGCCCTGGGCATTGATCAGGTACTCGCCCATCAGCTTCTTCTCGCCGGTGGCGGGGTTACGGGTGAAGGCGACGCCGGTGCCGGAACGCATGCCGGAGTTGCCGAACGCCATCTGCTGGACGTTGACGGCAGTGCCCCACTCGTAGGGGATCTCGTTCATCTTGCGGTAGACGTTGGCGCGGGGGTTGTCCCAGGAGCGGAAAACAGCCTTGACGGCGCCGATGAGCTGCTCTTTGGGGTCCTGCGGGAACTCGCTGCCCTGCTTCTCGCGGTAGATCTGCTTGAACTCCTTGACGAGTTCCTTCAGATCGTCGGCGTCCAGATCGACGTCCTGGGTCACGCCCTTGCGCTCCTTCATGGCGTCGATGCGCTCCTCAAAGAAGCTCTTGCCCAGCTCCATGACGACGTCGGAATACATCTGGATGAAGCGGCGGTAGCAGTCGTAAGCAAAGCGGGGGTTGTCGGTCTTTTTGGCCAGGCCTTCCACGGACTGGTCGTTCAGGCCCAGGTTCAGGATGGTATCCATCATGCCGGGCATGGACTGACGGGCGCCGGAACGGACAGAAACCAGCAGCGGGTTCTCGATGGAACCGAAGGTCTTGCCGGTCTGCTCTTCCAGGATGCCCATATATTTGAAGATGTCGGCCTTGATCTCCTCGTTGATCTCACGGTTGTCGGCATAGTACTGGGTGCAGGCTTCGGTGGTGATGGTGAAGCCCTGCGGGACCGGCATACCGGCGTGGGTCATCTCGGCCAGGCCGGCGCCCTTGCCACCCAGAATATTCTTCATGGTGGTCTGGTCGCCGCCGAAGGCGTCATGGCCCTCTTTGAACAGATACAAGAATTTCTTGCTCATACTAACCTCCCAAAAACGGTAGCGTGTTTTGCAGCACAACGGTTTCGTGTTTGCATAGTCCATTATAACAGACTGCAAAACGAATTTCCAGTGGATTGTTAAAAAACTGCTCAATACTTTGGCTGAAAAATAGCCAATTATTTCTCCACATGGTATTGCAATTTGCACAAAAATCAGGTAAAATATACTGGGCGGAAAGTTCGGAAAATCCACACTTTCGGCTCTTTTTGTTTTTTCTTGCGGAATTCCCGTTTGCGGCTTGCGAAATCGCGCCCGGTACGGTACAATAGCAATAAAGTGATCCTATTATATAGGAATGGAAGGAGCATTTCCCTGCATATGTCCACTGCAAAAGAAAAATTCGAGCAGGCGCAGCAACGCTACGCCGCCACGTTTGAGCGCCACCTGGAAAACGGCGTGGAGTTCATCAGCCGTGACGTATATATCGAGCCGGAGGTCGAGATCGCCCCGGGCGCCGTCATCCTGCCGGGATGCATCCTGCGCGGGGCCACCCGCATCGGGCCGGGGTGCGTCATCGGCCCCAACACCCTGCTGGAAGATACCGTGGTGGAGGAAGGTTCCACCATCAACGCCAGCCAGTGCTACCAGAGCCACATCGGCCCCAACAACAAGATCGGGCCGTTCACCCATGTGCGCACCGGCACCAAAACCGCCGAAGGCTGCCACCTGGGCGCCTATGTGGAGACCAAAAACGCCGACTTTGCCGAGGGCAACACTGTCAGCCATCTGACCTATTTGGGCGACGCGACCATCGGCAAGTACTGCAACTTCGGCTGCGGCACCGTGACCTGCAACTATGACGGCGAGGCCAAGTACCACACCACCATCGGGGACTACGCCTTCATCGGCTGCAACACCAACCTGGTGGCACCCGTCACCGTGGGGGACCACGCCTACACGGCGGCCGGTTCCACCATCGGCAGGGACGTGCCCGCCGGGGCGCTGGGCATCGAGCGCGGCAAACAGGCCGCCATCGACGGCTGGGGCGAGCGCAAGCTGGAAAAATACATCGCCAAAAAACAGAAACTGGAGGCTGACAAGAAAAAGGAGTGATGCGCTATGACGCCGATCCTGCTGACGATCCTGGGATGGTCCGAACTTCTGTGTACATTTGACGCAACGCAGTACAACACTGTGCTGCAGACCTTGCAGAAAGAGGGCATCCCCTGCCGTACCCACACAGTAAACTTCAGCAATGCGTCCCGCCGCACCGGCATGATGTATGCCGCCGGTGAACGGGCGGACCTGAGCATCGAATACCAGATCTTTGTGAAGAAGGCGGAACTGCCCAAAGCGCAGCTTGCGCTGCAGGGCCGCCTGCATGACCTGTAATCAAGAAAGGAGCCTGCCATGCGGCTGCTTGGCAATCTTCTCTGGTGCCTGTTGGGCGGGCTGTTCAGCGCCTTGAGCTGGGCGCTGGCCGGGCTGCTGTGGTGCATCACCATCATCGGCATCCCGGTGGGGCTGCAATGCTTCAAGTTTGCTTCCCTGAGCCTGTTCCCCTTCGGCAAAGAGATCCTCTATGCGGGCGGCGCCCCTTCCCTGCTGCTGAACATCCTGTGGCTGGTGTTTTCCGGCCTGCCGCTGGCCATCGGCCATGCGATATGGGGCTGCCTGCTGTGCATCACCATCGTGGGGATCCCTTTCGGGCTGCAGTTCTTCAAGATCGCCCGTCTGGCGCTGTTCCCCTTCGGCAGTCAGGTCGTCACGGCGGCGTAAAGCCTGCCTATCTGTCAAAATCAAGGAGCGTAAGAACATCCCATGCTTTTTTCCCGTGATACCAAAAGCGCGGACTGGCTCATCGCCGGTCTGGGCAACCCCGAACCCAAGTACGACGGCACCCGCCACAACGCCGGTTTTGAGGCTCTGGACGCGCTGGCCGCCCGCTGGAACTGCGAGATGAACCGCAGCAAATGGCAGGGGCTGTATGGCACGGCCCAGGTGGGCGACCACAAGGTGGTGCTGCTCAAACCCCTGACCTACATGAACCTGAGCGGCCAGAGCATCGCCCCCGCCGCCAACTTTTTCAAGATACCGGCCGACCATGTGATCGTGCTGTGCGATGACATCACCCAGCAGCCCGGCCATCTGCGCATCCGCCCCCACGGTTCCGCGGGCGGGCACAACGGGCTGAAAAGCATCATCGCGTCCCTGGGGACCGAGGGCTTCGCCCGCATCCGCATCGGGATCGGCGCCAAGCCGAACCCCCAGTACGATCTGGCCGCCTGGGTGCTGGGCAAACTGCCGCCGGAGGACCGCAAGGCCGTGACCGACCGCTACCCGGACATCGCCCAGGCCTGCGAATGGATCATGGACGGCAACCTGTCCTACGCACAAAACAAATTTAATCATTAAAAGTAAAGGAGACAGACCCATGAGTTCTCTGCGCAAAAAAGCAATGGTGCGCCTGCTGTTGTGCGCCCTTGTTCTGATCGCCACCATCGTGTTCTGCGTTTTGCTGTTGACCGGCACCTTCGACGGGTCTTCCTCGGGCACTTCAGAGCCTGCGAGCACGTCGGAATCCGTACCCGCCAGCGATTCCACCGAGAGCACCGACAGCTCGGAGCCTTCTTCCGAGGGCGAACCGGCCGACGTGGCAGATTCGGGCGACGGCGCTTCTTCCGACCCGGCTTCCGAGAGCACGGCCGAACCCACCCCGACGCCGGAGCCCGCTACCTTCGACGGGCTTTCTGAGCAGCCCGCCACGGTGTACGCTGAGGGCGAGCAGCCCACCTACACCGTCACGCCGGATTCCAACATGAACATGCGCGCCGGCCCCGGCACCGACTTTGACCGCGTGGCCCAGGTCCCGGCCGGCACCACCGTGACCGCGCTGGGCTGCAATGCGGACGACACCTGGGTCGTGGTGGAGTACGAGGGCACCTACGGCTGGCTGACCAAGGAATTCCTGAACGCAGCCTGATCCCGCGCAGCGGCCAAGAATGAACTGCCATGAATTTGTTTGATACCCGTTTTACCCAAACCAAGGAATATGAAAAACTGGCGCATGCGCTCTCCGAACCGGGGGCATGCGCCTTATTTGGGTTGCCGGGCGCCGGGCGCGCCCTTGTGTATGCGGCCCTGGCGCGCCAGACCGGCCGCCCGCTGTGCGTGGTGACCCCCGGCGAAGCCGAAGCCACCCGCTTTGCGGGCGATCTGAACGCGCTGGGCATCGCCGCCGCCGTGTTCCCCGCGCGGGACTATGTGCTGCGCCCCATCAAGGGCACCGCGCGCGAATACGAATACCGCCGCCTGGGCGTGCTGGGCGATCTGGTAGGCGGGCGGCTGCAGGCAGTCTGTGTGTCCGAAGAGGCGCTGACCCAGTACACCGCGCCGAAGGCCGACTTCTGCGCCAACACCCGCACACTGCACCCGGGCGATACCCTGCCGCGGGAAGATCTGACCGCCCTGCTGTACGGCGCGGGCTACACCCGCCGCTCCCAGGTGGATGGCCCGGGCCAGTTTTCGATCCGCGGCGACATCGTGGACCTGTACGCCCCCGACATGAAGCTGCCGGTGCGTATGGAGTTCTGGGGCGACGAGATCGACACGATGCACACCTTTGACCTGACGACCCAGCGCCGTGAGGACCCCATTGAGAAGATCTATGTAAGCCCCGCGCGGGAGGTCCTGTTCGGCAGCCCCGCCGCGGCGGCCGAACTGCTGCGCGCGTTCTGGAAAAAGCAGCGCAGCAAGAAGCGCACGGCGCTGGAAAGCTGCATGGCCCCCGAACTGGCCCAGTTGGACGGCGGCGCGCTGCCCGTCAATATGGACAAATACTGGGACGTGCGCTACCCGTCCCCTGCGACGCTGCTGGATTACCTGGAAGCGCCGCTGCTGGTGCTGGAGGAACCTGCCTCCCTGCGGGAAGCCCAGCGCGCCACCGCCTACCGCCGCGGCGAAGAACTGACGACGCTGCTGAACGACGGGGTGCTTTGTGCCGGGCTGGACGATCTGTACGCCGACCCCGCCTGGCTGTGGAAGCAGGCTACCGCCCACAGCACCATCTGCGCCGAAAACTTCGCCCGCAGCATGCCGGACCTGCCGCTGAAAGAAATCGTCAACGCGCCCGCCCACGCCCTGCCCGCCTGGAGCGGCGAGGTGGCCGGGCTGCTGGAGGACCTGCAGCCGCTGTGCGACGGCGGCGCGGCCGTCACCGTGATGGCCGGGACCCCGCGCGCGGCCGCCGGGCTGGCCGCCGACCTGCGCGTGAAGGGCCTGCATGTGACCACCGACGCCGACGCGCCGCCTGCAGCCGGGCTGGTGCAGGTGCTGCCGGGCCAGCTTTCGGCCGGATGCAGCCTGCCGTTTGCCCATTATGCGCTGTTTACGGCGCGCGCTTTCGGCGTGAGCAGCAGCCAGAAGAAAAAGAAGCGGAACAAGGACGCCCTCAGCAACTTGAGCGAGATCGCCCCCGGCGATCTGGTGGTCCACCAGAACCACGGTATCGGCCGCTATGCGGGCATCCAGCGCATGGCCGTGCAGGGCGTCACGAAAGATTACCTGCGCATCGAGTACGACAAAAAAGACGTGCTGTATGTGCCGGTCACCCAGTTGGACCTGCTCTCGCGCTATACGGCGCCGGGCGACCGCGACAACGTCAAGCTGAGCCGCCTGGGCGGCAGCGATTGGGCCAAGACCCGCAAGCGCGTGCGCGCCGCCACCGAGGCCATGGCGAAGGAACTGATCGAACTGTACGCCCGCCGCAAGCAGGCCAAGGGCTACGCCTTCCCGGCTGACGACACCTGGCAGACCGACTTTGAACGGCGCTTTGCCTACGAGGAGACCCCCGACCAGCTTACCTGCGCCGCCGACATCAAACACGATATGGAACAGCCCTGGCCCATGGACCGGCTGCTGTGCGGCGACGTGGGCGTGGGCAAGACCGAAGTGGCTTTGCGCGCCGCCTTCAAATGCGTGATGGGCGGCAAACAGTGCGCCATCCTGGCCCCCACCACGATCCTGGCGTGGCAGCACTTCAACACCGCCATCGCCCGCATGGAAGCCTACCCCATCCGCATCGGGCTGCTTTCCCGCTACCGCAGCAGCAAGGAACAGAAAGAAACGCTGCGCGGGCTGAAAGCCGGCACCGTGGACATCGTCATCGGCACCCACCGGCTGCTGTCCGACGATGTAAAGTTCCATGACCTGGGCCTTGTCATCATCGACGAGGAACAGCGTTTCGGCGTCAAACACAAGGAAAAGCTGAAGGAAGCCTTCATCGGGGTGGATATGCTGACCCTTTCGGCCACGCCCATCCCCCGCACGCTGAACATGGCGCTGTCCGGCATACGGGACATGAGCACCATCGAACAGCCGCCCTTTGAGCGCCAGCCGGTCGAAACGTACGTGCTGGAATACGACGAGGGCATCGTGGCGGAGGCCATCCGCAAGGAACTGGCCCGCGGCGGGCAGGTCTATTACCTGCACAACCGGGTGGAGTCCATCGACGCCTGCGCCGCACGCATCGGCCAGTTGGTGCCGGGTGCGCGCATCGGCATCGCCCACGGCAAGATGACCGAGGAGCAGATCTCCTCGGTATGGCAGCAGTTATTGGACAACGAGATCGACGTGCTGGTCTGCACCACCCTGATCGAGACCGGCATCGACGTGCGCAACTGCAACACGCTGATCATCGAGAATGCCGACCGCATGGGCCTTTCGCAGCTCTACCAGCTTCGCGGGCGCGTGGGGCGTTCCTCCCGCAAAGCATACGCCTACTTCACCTTCACCCGCGACAAGGTCCTGACAGAGATCGCCGCCAAGCGGCTTTCCGCCATACGGGAGTTCACGGCTTTTGGTTCCGGCTTCCGTATCGCCATGCGCGACCTGCAGATCCGCGGCGCGGGCAGCCTGCTGGGCCACAGCCAGCACGGCCACATGGAGGCCGTGGGCTATGACCTCTATGTGAAGATGCTGGGCCAGGCCATCGCCACCGCCCGCGGCGAGACCCCCGCCCCCGACAAGAGTGACTGCCTGGTGGACATTTCCATCGACGCCTATCTGCCGGAGGATTACATCCCCGATCCCGCCGGGCGGATCGAAGCCTACAAGCGCATTGCCGCCATTGAGACCACCGCCGACGCCGAGGACGTGCTGGACGAACTGATCGACCGTTACGGCAGCCCGCCCCGGAGCGTGCAGGGGTTGGTGGACGTTTCGCTCGTGCGCGTGACCGCGGCCCGCGTGGGCATCGTGGAGATCGTGCAGCGCAGCGACCAGTTGATCCTGTATTCCGACGTGATCGGCCCGCACCAGTTGGCCGCCGTTATGGACGAATACCCCCACCGCGTGCTGTACAACGCGCTGGGGCGGCCCTATTTCAGCCTGCGCGTGCAGCCGGGGGAAAATCCCCTGGTGCTGCTGCGCAGCGTCGTGACCCTGCTGCCGGGCGCCGCCGCTACGGCCCCCTGACGATACAAAACCACCCCCGGACGCCAAAGCGTCCGGGGGTGGTTCTTTATGGCTGGTGTTTCCGCGCGGGCGCTGCGTTCAACGCGCGCCGTGGCCCCGCGCCCGCAGGAAAGTTTCCCGGTATGCTTCCGGGACATCCTCCACGGTATCGCCCTTGTGGACCGCCGTGGTGCCCGCTTCCTGTGAGGTCTGGTAAAACCAGAGCTTATAGTCCAGCATATCCAGCGTTTGCTGCAGTTGGGCCATCTGCTGCAGCACGGCCTGACGGCGGTGCTGGAAAAGCTTCATCCGTTCCGGGATGGTCCCATCCCCCTGGCGGCACAGGTCGATGTACTGCCGTATCTCCTTGATGGAAAGGCCGGACTGCTTCAAGCATTCAATGACGCTCAGCCATTCGTAGTCGCTCTCTTTGAACAGGCGGATGCCGCCGTCCGAGCGTTCCACATAGGGCAGCAGGCCCTCCTTGTCATAGTAGCGCAGCGTCGAGGGGGCCACCCCCAGCCGCTTTGCCATCTGCCCAACGGTGTACTGCATCGTGTTCCCCCGGTCAAAACAGCCGGTCGGCCGGGTACAGGCCCTCGGCGCTCATTTTGCGCAGGGCCTCCACCAGTTCTGGCTTATCTTCCCGGTAGGTGATGCCGTACCATTTATCCCGGCTGGTCAGCACCTGCACGTCGGCGGCGCCCGCTTCCAGCGCCGCCGTCACGACGGAGGGCAGGTAGTATTCGCATTTCAGCGGGTTGACCGGCAGGTTCCGGCGCAGGAATTCCGCGAACCCGGCCTTGGCCTGGGCGATATAGCCGGGGGTGAAGCCCCACAGGTTCATGGATACCACGGTATCTTCCGGCAGGTCGGTCCAGGACTGGCCGCCGTCCTCCGTATAATGAATGCCGCCCGCATACGGTTCGATGCAGGTGCGCTCGGTCACGCGGGTCAGCCGCCCCGCGGCGTCCACCTCGCAGACGCCGCGGCTCACGCTGCCGTTGGCGCTGACGGTGTTGCGCAGCAAAAAGCCCACCATCGCCCAGGCATAGCGCGCGCCGTCGCTGTGGGTGCTCAGGAAATCATAGATGAGCCGGAAGCCTTCGGGGCCGTAGTAGTCGTCGGCGTTGACGACCGCAAAGGGCGCATCGCCGATGGCTTCCTCCGCCGTCAGGATCGCATGGGCCGTACCCCAGGGCTTGACGCGGCCCTCCGGCACCGCGAAGCCTTCGGGCAGTTTTTCAAGCTGCTGGTAGGCATAGCGCACGTCGAACCCGGCGCGGCGGGCGCGCTCCCCTACCGCCGTCTTGAAAGCATCCTCGATCTCGTGCTTGATGATAAAGACCACCGTCTCAAACCCGGCGCGGCGGGCGTCGTACAGGCTGTAATCCAAAATTGCCTCCCCCGACGGTCCCACCGGGTCGATCTGCTTCAGGCCGCCGTAGCGGCTGCCCATGCCGGCCGCCATAACGACCAGGATCGGTTTGTTTGCCATAATATGCTCCTTCCTGTCCCGTTCGCGCTCAAACGTGCCGGGACCGGCGCGTGCGGCATACGGAGAACCGGGCGGTTCGTGCGCCCGTGCTTTCCTCTGGGGCCGCGCCCCTTTTGCATTATCTCTATGATACACGCTGCCGCCGTATCTTGCAAGCCCCGCTGCCGCCGCCCTGCGGGAAAATTTGCGGAAATGTTGCAGGATTCCCAGTAGCATTGCCAGACAAAAAATGGTATAATGTTTATATATTTAAGTGAACGGAGGGAGTCCCTATGCAAAACGCCGAACCCGTGCGCGCGCTGGTCCTGGCTGGCGGCGGCGCCAAAGGCAGCTATCAGATCGGCGTGTGGCGTGCCCTGCAGGAGTTGGACTGGCGACCCGCGATCATCACCGGGGCCAGCGTCGGCACCCTGAACGGCTGCATGTTCGCGCTGGGCAAAGCCCAGGAGGCCGAGGACCTTTGGCGTTCGCTGGAGATCCACGACGTGCTGGAGATCCCGGAGACCCCCAGTGCCGAGGAACGCAACCGCTTTTTCCTGGACGTGATCCGCAGCGGCGGGCTGAACGTGGAACCGCTGGCCGAACGGCTGGACGCCCTGATCGACGAGGATGCCGTCCGCCGCGCACCCATCCGTTTCGGGCTGGTCATGACCGAGATGGCCACCATGCGCAGCCTGCAATGCCCCATCGAAGCCATCCCCCAGGGGCGGCTGAAAGACTACATCCTGGCTTCCAGCGCCTGCTTCCCGGCGCTGCGCCCCCGCGAGATCGACGGCGTCAAGTACATCGACGGCGGCTGGCGCGACAATATGCCGCTGCGGCTGGCAGCCGATATGGGCGCGACCGAACTGCTCGGCGTTGACATCGACGGCATCGGCATCGTGCGGCCCAACAACACCGGTCTGCCCACGCGCATCCTGCGCAGCCATTGGGATCTGGGCCCTACGCTGGACTTTGACCCCACCCGCGCGGCGCGCAACATCGCGCTGGGCTACTTCGATACCCTGCGCCTGTTCGGCCGTTGCGGCGGCACGGCGTATGCCATCCTGCCCGATCAGGACGGTTTTCTGGAACGGTTCGCCACGATCTACCAGCGCCTGCTGGCCGAAGTCAACGCCCGCGCGCCCGGCATCGACCGCGTGGAAAAATCGGCCCGGCAGCGTGCGGGGTATCCCCCGCCGTTCGCCCCCAACCCCAGCGCCCCCACACGCGGCGCGCTGGCGCCGCTGGAACTGGCCGCCGAGCGCCTGCACGTGCCGGAAGATCTGGCCTACACCCCCAAACTGCTGGCTGCCACGTTTATGGGCAGCTTTGACAAGGACCCGGCCGACCGGTTCCCGGGGCTGTTCGGCAGCAAGGACGGTTCCCTTGTGGCCGAGCGCGCCATGGCCGCCGCCGTGCCGGAAGAATTTGTGACAGCCCTGGTCAGCACCGCGCTGGCCCGCACGCCCCTTTTGTGACCCTAGGGAAGGAGGCTTAATCCATGTACACTTTCACCGGTGTGTCCGCCTCCACCGGCATTGCGATCGGCCCGGTGGAACAGATCGACCACGGCACTGCCGGACTGCACCGCATCGTCTGCGACCCGTTCCGGGAACGGGCGCTGTACGACGTGGCGGTGGTGCTCGCCAAAGACGAACTGCGCCGCCTGAGCCAGCGTGCCAAAGGCCCCGACGCGGACATTCTGCTGTTCCAGATCGCGCTGCTGGAAGATGAGTCCTTCACCAACGAGATCGGCGATTACATAGCCGCCGGTGCGGGCGGTGCCGCCGCCGTGGAGCGGGCCGAACAGATCTTCTCCGGGCGGCTGAGCAACGTGGACGATGAATACATCCGGGAGCGCAACGTCGATGTGTGCGACGTCTGCCGCCGGGTGATCGACATTCTGGACGGGCGGCCGCGCCGCCGCCTGTTCCTCAAGCACCCCAGCATCCTGGTGGCGGACCGCTTTTTCCCCAGCGACCTGCTCAGTCTGGACCGCCGCATGATCCTGGGGCTGGCCAGCAACCAGGACAGCGCCGTGAGCCATGCCGCCATCATGGCGCGCAGCATGGGCATCCCGGCGGTGATCCAGTTGGGCGACGGCGTGGCGGCGCTGGCCGCCGGGCACAATGCCGTGCTGGAAGCGTCCGACAACGGCGCCGCGACCCTGGTCATCGACCCGGACGGCGCCCATCTGGCCCAGGCCGACTGCAAACTGGCCCAGAGCCGCCTGCACGGCCGCACGCCGGACCCCGTAGCTTCGCTGCCCTGCCTGACCCGGGACGGGACAGCTTTCCGCCTGCTGACGGCGGCCACCACCGTGGCTTCCCCCGATACCCCGCTGCCCCAGGGCGTTGCGGGCGTGGGGCTGCTGCGCACCGAGTCCGCCCTGCTGGACGATCTGCCCGAAGACACGCTGTTCCAGCGCACCTGCGAACGGCTACGGGCGTCCGAGGGGGCGATGGTGGCCGTGCGCACCTGCGACACCCACGCCGACGATGACTCCCCCTGGACCAGCGAACTGCACGCCCGCTTGGACGGGCACCGGCTGTTCTGGCCCCAGATCCGCGCGCTGCTGCGCGCCGCCCCCTACGGGGACCTGCGCGTGCTGTTCCCGATGATCGCAGGCGTGGAGGACTGGGAAGCCTGCATGCGGGAAGTGGAGATCTGCCGGGAGGAACTGGTGCGGGACGGGCAGGAAGTCACGCTGCCCGCCTTCGGCTGCATCGTGGATATGCCCTCCGCCGCGCTGCTGGCCGGGGAACTGATCGAACACGGCGCCCAGATGCTTGCCATCGACATCGAGGACCTGACCCGCTACACGCTGGGGCTGGTCCAGGACCCCACGGCCGCCGCCGTGCGGGTCGGCAACCCCGCCGTACAGCGGCTGGTGCGCGAGGTGGTGGAACAGGCCGCCAGGCACAATGTGGAGACCTACCTGTGCGGCATCACGGTGGAAAGCATCCCCTACATCCCCGTGTACCTGCACCTGGGCGTCCATACTTTCAGCGCGGAACCCGCCGCCCTGCTGCCGCTGAAAAAGCTGCTGATGGAGGAACGGCTCTCCCCCGCCGCTGCCGAACAATAAAACACAAAGCAAAACGCCGCCGCGCAGGTTTCTGCCTGCACGGCGGCGTTTGTTATGCGGTCATTGCGCGGTGGAGGACGACGAACTTGACGGGGAACTTTCCGGCGCGTCCGAACCGCTCTCGGCGTCCGGCGTGCTGGTGGTCGCCACCAGCGTATCGTCCCGTTCCCCAGCGATAAAGACGCTCACCACGGTTTTGCCCGCGTCAAATCGGGTGCCCGCCAGCACGTCGGTCTTGGCTACGCAGCCTTCGGCCATCGTGCCGTCGTTTTCCACGATCTGCATTTTATACTGGATGCCCCGCTCGTCCAACTGTTTGCTGGCGTTGGACTGGGTGAAGCCGATGATATCCGGCATTTCGACCAGATTGGGGCCTTTGCTGACCACGATCTGCAAGATCTGGCCTTCCTCGGTTTTAAGGGTCCCGGCCGCCGGGTCCTGGCTCATGACGATGCCCGCCGCCACGTCAGAGCTGTTTTCCTCCGTCATGACGATGCGGTACCCGGCGTAGAGGTCGTTGTCTTTGATCTCGCTGGCATAGCGTTTGCCGACCAGATCCGGGATAGTCTCGGCTTCGTCCGGCGAAGCGGACTGGGACTGGGACGTGGCGCTTTGCGCCGGGGGCGGGGCCGAAGCCGCGTCCCCGCCCCCGGATTCCAGCAGGCTCCATACCAGCAGGATCGCCAGCACCACGATGACCACCAGCGAAACGCCCATGATCTTGCGGGTACTGATCTGGTTATCGCCCCGCTCAAACATGGCGTTGGCCACGTTCGGGTCGGTCAGCGCGCTCATCAGTTCCGGCACCGTCTGCATCCGGCGGGCCGGGTCCAGCCGCAGGGCGCAGGCCAGCACCTGCGAGAACCAGGTGGGCACCCCGGCTTCCAGGCTGTGGGCAGATTCCAGACTGTCCCGCACTTTGCGCTGGGGGGCGGCCACCGGCGTCTGGCCGGTGACCAGCTTGTAGCAGACCGCCGCCAGCGCATACACGTCGGTATAGCGGCCGCTGAATTCCGAAGCGGAATACTGTTCCGGCGCGGCATAGCCGGGATAAAGCTGGCTTTTCAGTTCGCTGCCGCCGGTGCGCAGCGCCAGCGTGCCGTACCCCGTCAGCCGGGCGGTGCCGTCGATGGGCAGCAGGATGTTGTCCGGGCAGATGCCCCGGTGGATCAGCCCCGCCTTGTGCAGTTGGGTCACGCCCTCCATCACCGGCTGCAGCAGCGTGCGCGCTTCCGCCGGGGTCAGCGTGCGGCTGCGCAGGCTGAGGTAATGTGTCAGGGTCATGCCCTTTTCGCTTTCCTCCACAGCGTAGACGGTGTTGTTTTCCTCCAGCACGTCCAGGATGGTATTCAGGCCGGTGGCGGGTGTCAGGTTGCGCAGATCGTCATACAGATCCTTGAAGTCCATGCGGCTGGTCTTGAACAGCACCTCCCGCCCTTCCTTGGGCATCAGCGCGCCGTCCGCGCTGCGGCCGTTGCACAGCGTCACCGGGAAGTATTCCTTGATCAGCACGAACTTTTTTTCTTCGTTGAGCACCCCGCGGTAGGACAGGCCGTCGCCGTCCGCGCTGATATAACCGCCCACGGTATAGCGTCCCGCCAGCTGGGTGCCCAGCGGCAGCGCGCCTTCGGGGTTCTGGTTTTCCAGCGAACGGCCGCAGTGGGGGCAGTCGCCGCCGTAGCCGTTCGGCAGGGGCTGCAGGCAGTGGGGGCAAAGAAGATCAGGCATAAGCGTACCCTTTCTTGATAGAAAAGAAAAGAGAGTAAAGTATTCCCTTCACTCTCTTTTTTCCTTCTTGTTGTCAGCGGTCGAGGTCTTCCTCGTTCTCCAGGCTGTGCCAGGCGTTCTGCACATCGTCATCGTCGTCCAGCGCGTCCAGCAGCTTGCCCATCTGGGTCAGCTGGTCGGGGTCGGTCAGGCGGGTCGTGGTGGTGGGGACCTGCGCCACATCGGCCGAAATAAAGCTGTAGCCCTTGCCCTGCAGCGCATCGCAGACGGCGGTAAAGTTTTCCGGCGTGGTGGTGACCTGCGCCGCTTCCTCCCCGGCGTCGAAGTCCTCGGCGCCGGCGTCCAGGGCGTCCATCATCAGTTCATCGGGGTCCTTGTCCTCCAGGTCCACCACGATGACGCCCTTCTGGTTGAACATAAAGCCAACGCAGCCCATCTGGCCCAAGTTGCCGCCGAACTTGTCAAAGTAGTGGCGCATATTGGCCGCGGTGCGGTTGCGGTTGTCGGTCAGGGTCTCGACCATGACGGCCACGCCGCCGGGGCCGTAGCCCTCGTAGGTCATGGCTTCGTACTCGGTCTTGTCGCCGCCCTCGGCGCGCTTGATGATACGCTGGATGTTATCATTGGGCACGCTGTTGGCCTTGGCCTTGCTGATCAGCGCGGCCAGCTTGGAGTTGGAAGCCGGGTTGGCGCCGCCTTCCTTAACGGCGACGGCGATCTCGCGGCCGATCTTGGTGAACACCTTGGCGCGGGCGCCGTCGGTCTTTTCCTTCTTACGTTTAATATTATTCCATTTGCTGTGTCCAGACATACTGGATTCCCCTCTCCGTTTGTATTCATGCAGGCTTTTTCTGTGAGCCGATAATTACCAGTTAAGTATTATAGCACAACCGCACGCCCTTTTCAAGCCCTGCCCCCTGTTGGCGGCGCGGGGCGGGGTCTCTTTATGCCAACAGCGCAGCCGTTTGTAGCAAAAGCTGTACTTTCCGGCTGTACGGGTGTATAATGGCAGCGATCTTACACTTTGAGAAAGGCTGGCAGGCGTATGATACGCAAAATGCAAAGTTCCGACTGGGCGCGGGTCAAAGCGATTTATGAGCAGGCACTGGCAAAGGGCGTGTCCACCTTCAACACCGTCTGCCCCGATTATACGCAGTGGGACAGCGGCCACCTGCGGGAGTGCCGCTATGTGGCGGAAGTCGAAGGGCGCGTGGCAGGCTGGATCGCCATCAGCCCCACTTCTTCCCGGGAAACCTACAAAGGCGTAGTGGAAGTAAGCGTTTATGTGGACGATGTGTTCCAGGGCCGGGGCATCGGCACGGAACTTCTACAAAAGGTCTGCACCGAAAGCGAAGCACAGGGGATTTGGTGCCTGTACGCCGCGATCTTTGCCATCAACCGGGCAAGCATCACCCTGCACAGAAAGTGCGGTTTCCGGGAGATCGGGTTCCGCGAACGGATCGCCAAAGACCGCTTTGGAAACTGGCAGGACACCATTTTGATGGAACGCCGCCTGCCCGCATGACCCTGTCCCCCCCTTACAGAACCGCAGACAAAACCGGCGCCGCTTGCAGCGGCGCCGGTTCGTGCATCTGTTTGCTTTTGAAGCGCGCGGAACGTCTTAGTATTTGGCAGGGTTGGCGGCCAGATACTTCTTGACCATCAGCGCCACCTTGAACACGATGGCGTCGTCAAAGTTGCGCAGGTCAAGGCCGGTCAGCTTGCGGATCTTTTCCAGCCGGTAGACCAACGTATTGCGGTGTACGAACAGGCCGCGGCTGGTTTCGGACACATTGAGGTTGTTCTCAAAGAAACGCTGGATGGTGAACAGCGTTTCGGCGTCCAGCGAGTCGATGCTCTCCTGCTTGAACACTTCGCGCAGGAAGGCTTCGCACAGCGTCGTGGGAAGCTGGTAGATCAGGCGGGCGATGCCCAGGTGGTCGTAGCTGATGACCTGACGCTCGGTGTCAAAGACCTTGCCCACTTCCATGGCGATCTGGGCTTCCTTGAAGCTGGAAGCCAGGTCCTTGATATTGTTGATGGGGGTACCGATGCCGACAACCGCCTTGATGTAATGGTCGCCCTGCAGGGTATCCACGATGGAAGTGGCCAGCTTTTCCATATCGCGGGTATTGTTGTCGGGCTTGATCTCCTTGACCAGCACGGTATCGCTCTCGCTGATATTAAAGACGAAGTCCTTCTGCTTGTCCGGGAACAGGCCGCTGACCACGTCATAGGCCGAAATATCGTTGCCGGAAGTCACGCGGATCAGCAGCACCACGCGCTGGGCATCCGAGATGAAGTGCAGTTCCCGCGCCTTGGCGTAAATATCGCCGGGCAGGATGTTGTCCAGCACCACGTTCTTGACGAAGTTGGTCTTGTCGAACTTTTCGTCATGATACTGCTTGATGCACTGCAGGCTGATGGAGAGCATCGCGGCGAACTGTTCGGCCGTGGCGTCGGTGCCCTCCACAAAAGCGGCGTAATCATTGTGCTTGGCGTTGGAAAACTGATGGTAGGAATACCCGTCCCGCACAAAGGCGTCCCCCGAAGTCTGCCGCACGGCGGCCACGCCGTCGCGCACCTCGCCGATCTGCCCCAGTTCGGAACAGGAAATAACGGTGCCGGTCTCGTCCACGACGCCCAGCACACGGTCAACGGCTTCCTTCATCTGGTACACCACATTTTGGAATACCCTGTTTGCCATATTCTGTGACTCCCCTTTGATTGTTGTGGGTGTTGGGCAAAATGCCGTTTGGTAAACTGCCCAAAACAGTAAGCTCCTGATGTATATTTTACACAATCATCTTGGCTTTTGCAACATATTTTACTGAAAAAAGAAAGATTTTCTTGTACAGTTTTGATTTTTGCACAAAAAATCCCCCGCCGACAAGAGTTGCGGCGGGGGATTCACTCCGTCATTTTGACGGCGGCTCGCCTTCCGGCGGCGTTTTCTGGTCCTGCAAGGCCCCTGTGCCGCCTTCCACCACGCCGCGGCGCTGGAAAACATAGGTAAAACTGCGGAAGAAGATCTTCAGGTCCATGCCGAAGGTCAGGTGGGCGGCATACTCGCCGTCATAGCGGGCCTTGACGTCGATGGGCAGTTCGTCACGGCCGTTGACCTGGGCCAGCCCCGTCAGACCGGGGCGGATGCTGTTGGCGTTGACCCTGTCGCGCGCTTCGATCAGATCATACTGGTTATACAGCGCAGGGCGCGGGCCGATGATACTCATCTGCCCGGCCAGGATGTTATAGATCTGCGGCAGTTCGTCCAGGCTGGTCTTGCGCAGGAACGCGCCGCTTTTGGTGATATAGGAGTCCGGGTCCTTCAGCAGATGGGTGGGCACGTCGTGGGGCGTATCCCCCCGCATGGTGCGGAACTTGAGGATATTGAAATGGGTCTTGCCGCGGCCGACCCGGCGCTGCCGGAAAAAGACCGGCCCGGGGGAATCGCATTTGATCCACACGGCGATGATGCCCATGGGGATCGCCAGCACGATCGCCGCCGCCAGCGAGAGCACAAAATCCAGCACCCGCTTCACATAGCGCTGATACACAGCTCATTCCTCCCCTTTTGTGGTGGTATCGTTTCGTTCCTGGAGTTGCTGCATCACTTCATCCTTCGAGAGAAGGCCGGTGTTGCCCATGGCCGCTTCCACAGTGTGGTCCTCCCGCACGCGGCGGTTGGGGTGGTAGCTGGGCACCATCTCCTGCAGGCATTCCACCACCGCGTCGTCGTTGTGGTGGGCCGCGACCTGCAGCGTCTGCAGGCCGGTGTAGAATTTCGCCAGGTCGATCTGCATGGGCGGCGTGATGAAGATCTTATCGTGGGCCGTCTTGCGCATTTTGTCCTGCTCGGTATCCATCAGCAGTTCTTCATAGAGTTTTTCGCCGGGGCGCAGGCCGGTGATCTTGACTTCCATATTCACGCCCGGCTCATAGCCGTAAAAGCGGATCAGCCGGTTGGCCAGTTCCATGATCTTGACCGGCTTGCCCATATCCAGCACATAGATGCTGCCGCCCTTGGCAAGGCCGCCCGCCTGCAGCACCAACTGCGCGGCTTCGGTAATGGTCATGAAGTAGCGTTCGATCTCCGGGTGGGTGATGGTCACCGGGCCGCCGCGCTTGATCTGCTCCTCAAACAGCGGGATCACGCTGCCGTGGCTGCCCAGCACGTTGCCGAAGCGGACCGCCATGCACTTCATGTCGGTGCCGCTGTCAAAGGACTGGATCAGCATTTCGCACAGGCGCTTGGTGCAGCCCATGACGTTGGTGGGGTTCACGGCCTTATCGGTGGAAAGCTGCACAAAGCGGTCCACGCCGTGTTCCGCCGCCGAGGTCAGCAGGTTCTTGGTGCCGAACACGTTATTCTTGACCGCCTCCGCCGGGCTGATCTCCATCAGCGGCACATGCTTGTGAGCCGCCGCGTGGAACACCACCGACGGGTGGTAGGTGTCGAACACTTCGTCCAGGCGCTCTTTGTCCCGGATGGAGCCGACCAGCGTGACGATGGGCGCGTCGTGGCCGTATTTGTTGCGCAGTTCGGTCTCCAGTTCATAGGCGCAGTTCTCGTAAATATCAAAGATCAGCAGCCGCCGGGGCTGGTAGCGCATGATCTGGCGGCAGAGTTCGCTGCCGATGGACCCGCCGCCGCCCGTGACCAGAACGACCTTGTCGTGCAGGTATTCCGAGATCTGGGCGTTGTTGAGTTGGATCTCGTCGCGGGAGAGGAAGTCCGCGGTGTTCAGTTCGCGGAAACCCGCCGTCACCGGGTTGCCGTTTTCGTCCACGGCCTGCGGGTCGGACAGCATCCGCACGCGGCAGTGGGTGGAGTTGCAGAGGTTGATGATCTCGCTCAGGCGTTCGCCTTTGAGGGTGGTGATGGCGATAACGATCTCCATGATATGGTACTTGCGCACCAGTTCCGGGATGTCGGAGATCGTGCCCCGCACGGGGACGCCCTGCACGCGCAGGCCCTTCTTCGTCAGGTCATCGTCCACGATGCAGATGGGGTCGCCAAAGCTCTGGTTCTTGTTCTTGCAGAGGTTGACCGCCCAGGCGCCCGCGTTGCCCGCGCCCACGATCAGCAGCGGGGTCAGACTTTCCGGCCGGTTGACGCGCGCGCCGTGCAATGTCTTGATCAGCCGCCAGATAAACCGCACGCCCGCTATGGCTGCCGTGTTGAACACCGCGCCGAAGATCAGCACGGAACCGCTGATGGGGCGGCTGCGGTAGAACAGGTCGAACAGCATGATAAGGCCCGTTGCCAGACCCGAAAGGCAGGTCAGGCGGGCCAAATCCCGCATACCGGCATACTCCCACATGATCTCGTACAGACCGCCGAACCAGAACACGATCATATAGATCGGCAGCGCATAGTACAGCATGGGCGCCATGGCGCGCAGGATCTCGGCACGGCGGTAGGCGTCCTCGCCGTCAAAGACAAGCATGACCACCAGCCAATAACAGAATACGATCAGGCCGCAGTCCAGCAGCATCAGCGCGATGCGGCGCGGCAGGCCTTTGATAATTTGATTGGAATCCTGTAGCATATCTCTGTAAATCCTTTATCTATCCAAAGCCCGGCAGCGGGGCGTTGACATTTTATTGCGACTTTTGCGGTCACAGTATAGTATAGCACAAAAGGGCCCCGTCTGTCTCGCCTTTCATGCGGCAAACGGGGCGCACACTGCCCAAAATATGGCAGCTTTTTTTGGACAATCAGCCGAAGTTCCTTATTCGACCGTAACGCTCTTGGCCAGATTGCGCGGTTTATCCACGTCCAGGCCCTTGGCGCAGCTCACGTAATAGGCCAGCAGCTGCAGCGGGATGACCGCCAGGCTGGTGGCGAAATGCGGGTCGGTCTTGGGCACATAGACCGTAAAACCGGCGGTGTCCTCGATGCTGTAGTTGCCGTAGGTCGTCAGCCCCATCAGGAACGCGCCGCGGCTCTTGACTTCCACCATGTTGGAAACGCACTTTTCGTACAGGTCCGGCTGGGTCAGGATGCCCACCACCAGCGTGCCGCCTTCCACCAGAGAGATCGGGCCGTGCTTCATCTCCCCCGCGGCGAACGCCTCGGAGTGGATATAGCTGATCTCCTTGAATTTCAGGCTGCCCTCCAGTGCCACGGCGTAATCCAGCCCGCGCCCGATGAAGAACGCGTCCCTGGCGTTGGCGTATTTGCTGGCGAACCACTGGATGCGCTCTTTGTCCTCCAGGATTTTCTGGATCTTGTCGGGCAGGGACTCCATCTCCTGGATCAGATGCTCATACTGCCCTTCGGCCAGCGTGCCGCGCACCCGGGCGAACTCGGTCGCCAGCAGGTAGCAGGCCGCAAGCTGGGTGCTGTAGGCCTTGGTCGTCGCCACCGAGATCTCCGGCCCCGCCCAGGTGTACATGGTGGCGTCGGCCTCCCGCGCAATGCTGGAGCCCACCACGTTGACGATGCCCACGGTGCGCACGCCCCGGTCCTTGCACAGGCGCAGCGCCGCCAGAGTGTCGGCGGTCTCGCCGCTCTGGCTGATGACCAGCGCCAGGGAATCCGGTTCCAGCACCGGGTCACGGTAACGGAACTCGCTGGCCACATCCACCTCCACCGGCAGGCGGGCCAGGCTTTCAAAGACATAGCGGGCCGCCATGCCCACATGGTAGGCCGAGCCGCAGCCGATGATATAGATGCGGCGCACGGCGCGGATGGCGTCCTCGTCCAGCGCCAGTTCCGAAAGGTCGATCCGCCCTTCCTTCAGGCGCGGGGAGATGGTGTCCCGCACGGCCGCAGGCTGTTCGTGGATCTCCTTCATCATGAAATGCTCGTAGCCACCCTTTTCGGCCGCTTCGGCGTCCCACTCGATGGTGACGGTCTCGTGCTGGATGGGTTCTTTGTCAATGTTGAAAAAGTCGATGGAGTCCGCGGTCAGCCGAGCGATCTCCTGATTGCCGATGTAGTACACCGTGCGGGTGTAGCGCAGCAGCGCAGGCACGTCCGAGGCGATGATGGCGCCGTTTTCGCACCGGCCCACGATGAGCGGGCTGTCCTTGCGCACCGCGTAGACCGTGCCGGGCTGGTCCGCAAACAGGATGCCCAGCGCATAGGAACCGCGCACATGCAGCATCATGCGGGAGATCGCGTCCAGCGCGTCGCCCGCCGATTCCCCGGTATAGTAGTAGTCCAGCAGCTGGGCCACCACCTCGGTATCAGTTTGGGAAACAAAGGTATAGCCGCGGTTGGTCAGCCGCTCTTTGATCTCAAGATAGTTCTCAATGATGCCGTTATGGACGACCGCGATCTTCTGGTCACGGGAATAATGCGGATGCGCGTTGACCACCGAGGGCTCGCCATGGGTCGCCCAGCGGGTGTGGCCGATGCCGCAGTTCCCCTGCACCGCCTGGCCGCCGTCGGTCATCTCGCTGAGGACCTTCAGCCGCCCCTTGGCCTTGACGACCTCGATCTTGCCGGCGGCGTTCTGCACCGCCAGCCCGGCCGAGTCATACCCGCGGTATTCCAGTTTGGCAAGGCCGTCCAGCAAGATCGGCGCGGCCTGCACGGTACCTGTAAAGCCTACGATTCCACACATGAATAGTTCCTCCGTTTTGGTGCGCGGTTGCGCGCGGAAAGAAACGCCCCTGCACAGCGCAGCATCCCAAGAAAACAGAGCCGGATTTTTCAGCAGCATTTCGCGCTTTTTGTCGGTCTCCTGTTTTCTTATGCCGTCCGCGTACATGAGCCGTAACGGTCTTTGCGGGTCCCGGGCCGGGACCATACTCTTATCAGTATATTCGTTTTCCCGGAAAATGTCTACCCTGCCGCAACAAAAAACGGGCGGCTGTCCGACCCGACAGCCGCCCGGGCCGCGCAGTTTCCCGCCCGTTCGCCTGTACAAAAGGCACGCGGGAAGGCTGCGCGGCAGACAGCATGGATATTTTTGGGGCGCCCCTCCCCTGCCAGGCGGCGGGGCGGAGTGCTTTTATTCAGCGTCCACCCGCCGGGCCACCACCACATAACGGCCATTGTCGCTGGAATATTCGCAGGTGGAAAGGGTCAGCAGTTGTTCGCCGTAGGCGGGGCGGATGCCGGTGTCCACATCGCTGCGGGAGATCACCTCATCCACATAGGTGTTGTAGGTATCTTCGTCCATATCCACATACTGGTTATAGACAAAGCTCGTATCCGCCACTACGTCGATGCTGAACGCCGCGAACACTTCATAGGTCGCATCGCCGTAGACGGTGTCGAACTGAACGTAGGGGTGTTCCTCATAATAATCCGCGTCCTTGTAGCCCGTCAGGCAGCCAAAGATCGTGCCGGTCTTCATGTTATGGCCGTAGATGATGAGGTTCTCGCTCTGGTCGTTCGCCCCCAGCGTGGTCTTTTCGTCCAGATAGGGCACGCCGTAGATGCTGTACTCTTTGTTGAAGTCATGGCGCAGATAGAAGTCCTTGTTATTCGGCGCGTACATGACCGGGAAGTCCAGCTTGGTATCCTCGATGGAGATCCAGCCGATGAAATCGCTGTTCTGGTCCCGCAGGGCGGCAAACTTGGCGCTGTTGGACTCCTCGCCTTCCGCCGCCGGGGCGTCGGAATCGATCATGGATTCCAGCGCGGCGAACTCGCTTTCGCTCTGGCGGTCGTCAAAAAAACGCTTGACCAGCAGGCCGCCGCTGACCAGAAAGACCGCCAGGCATACCACCATGGCGATATTATAGAAAATATCCGCCTTGCCCTTTTTGCGCTTCGTTTTCTTCGGTTTTTCCGGCGCGGGGGGCGCTTCGTCCCCGTCTTCCTCGTCCCCGTTAGGTTCCGAACAGGCCGGGGCTTCTTCCTCCGGCTGCGGGGGTTCGGCCGGTTGGGCCTGGAACTGCTGTGTCGCCTGGCCCGGATGCCGGGTATAGGGCGCGTCGCTGCGATGGATCTTAGCCATTGGGATCACTCCACCTTGTCAAATTTATCTCTACTATACGCCATTGCGGCGCAAATTGCAAGAAAAACCGCCGTGCACGGCAGCGCACAGCGGTCGGGGCCGGGATCACTCGCGGATCTCGATGCCCAGCTTGAACTTGAGGTTGCCCAGGATCTTCTTGATGAAACGATCCATTTCATCGGGCGTGAACGGCTTGTCGCCGGGCTGGAAGTACAGGGTGAACGCCATGCTCTTTTTGCCCTCGCCCAGCTTTTCGCCGCGGTAGATGTCGAACAGCTCCACCTTGGTCAGCTGCTTGCAGGCGCGGCGCATTTCGGCCATCAGCGTGCCGCATTCGGCGGACTCGGGCGCCACCAGCGCCAGATCGCGCTGGACCGGCGGCAGTTCGGGGATCGGCGTATAGCGCAGCGCGCCGGGCGCCAGCGCATACAGCCGGGGCCAGTCGATCTCGCCCAGGTAGATGTTCTGGTTGCTGCGGCTGTCCTTGGGCAGTTTCAGTTCCGCAGTCACGTCGTTGGCCAGCTTGCCAAAGACGCCCACGCGCTCGCCCGCGCACAGGATATAGGCGGCGATGCCGGGGTGCAGCCAGGGCACATCGGCGGCGCGCTCAACGGTCAGTTCGGTGCCGAACGCCGCGCCCAGTGCTTCCACCGCGCCCTTGACGGCAAAGAAGTCCTCCCCTTCGCCCCAGGCCGCGAAGCCCAGGTGCAGACGCTCCTCCGGCAGTTCGGTGACCGGCTGCTGTTTGGGGATGTAGATGTTGGACAGCTCGAACAGGCGGCCTTCGGCGTTGCCCTTCTTGAGGTTGTCCACCACCACGTTGAGCAGGGAGGGCGCCAGCAGCGGGCGCATGATGGTCAGATTGGAAGAGATCGGGTTCAAAATGCGGATCACGTTGCGCTCCGGCGCGTCGGGGGCAATGTGCAGCATATCCAGGTCGGCGTCGGCGTAGAAAGCCAGCGTCTCGGCTTCATAGAAGCCCTGGGCGCACATGGCGCGCTTGGCCTTGGCGCGAGCCTTCTGGCCGGGGGTCAGGCCGCCGGTGGTGACCTGCGCGGCCTTAAGGAAGGTGGGCGTGATGTGGCCGTAGCCGTATTCACGGATGACTTCCTCCGCCAGATCGGGCTCGCCGATCTCGATGTCCTCGCGCCAGCGGGGCGCGGTGACCTGCATGGTGTCGCCGTCGGCTTCCAGCGTGACTTCAAACTGCAGACGGTGCAGAATGTCCACCACCGCGTCGGCGGGCACCTGGATGCCCAGGATGGCGTTGATGCCGCTGATGGTCGCGGTGAACTGCTTGCCCTGCCGCGGGGCGCCCGCGGAGCAGTCGAAATGGCTGGCGGTGACCTCGCCGCAGCCCAGTTCCTGGATCAGGTGCAGCGCGCGGGCCATGCCCAGCTCGGTGGTATATTCCGAGATGCCCTTTTCATAATGGCTGGACGCATCGGTGTTCTGGCCCAGGCCGCGGGCGGTGCGGCGGATGTTGTCCCGCGCGAACTTGGCGGACTCGAACAGCAGTTGGGTGGTGCCGTCCTTGATCTCGCTGTTCAGGCCGCCCATGACGCCGGCCAGCGCCACCGGCTTGGAGCCGTCGCAGATGACCAAATTGTTGGGCGTGAGCTTGAATTCCTTGCCGTCCAGGGTGGTGATCTCTTCCCCTTCCGCGGCACGGCGCACGATGATCCGGCAGCTTTCCAGCGTGTCCATATCAAAGGCGTGCATGGGCTGGCCGATCTCCAGCATGACATAGTTGGTGATGTCCACCACGTTGGAGATGCTGCGCAGGCCGCACAGCGCCAGGCGGCGGCGCATCCAGCGCGGCGAGGGGCCGGGCGTGATGTTGCGCACATAGTGGCCGATATACCGCGGGCAGAGGTCCGGCGCTTCCACCGTGATGGACAGGCGCGGGTCGGTAGCATCAGATTCGGTATAGTCGGTGGCGGGCATCTGCAGGGGCTTGCCCAGGACCGCGGCGACTTCCCGCGCGATGCCCAGAACGCTCTGGCAGTCGGCGCGGTTCGCCGTGATGGAAATATCAAAAATGTAATCGTCCAGGCCGACGACCTGCTGGATCGGCGTGCCGGGCACGGTATCCTTGGGCAGGTCCAGCAGGCCGTACACCTCGGCGCCGGGGTACAGGTCGTCGTTCAGGCCCAGTTCCTCGCCGCTGCAGAGCATACCGTTGGACTCGACGCCCATCAGGGGCTTGGCCTTGATCTTGATGCCGCCGGGCAGCGTGGAGCCGTCCAGCGCGGCGGCAGTGTGCATGCCCGCGTAGACATTGGGCGCGCCGGTGGAGATCTGGATCTCGCGGCCGTAATCGCCGCAGTCCACCTTGCAGATGTGCAGGTGGGTGCCCTCCTGGGGCACGCACTCGGTCACAACGCCGACCACGACTTTGTCGATCCCGGCGGAAAGGTCGATGAGTTCTTCCACCTCGAAGCCGCAGTCAAAGAGCTTGCTTTCCAGCTCCTGCGCCGTGACGTCGATCTCCACATATTGTTTCAGCCAACTGAATGGTACTTTCATTCCAGACTTCCCCCTCTCAATCCTCGAACTGCTTCAGGAACCGCAGGTCATTTTCAAACATCAGGCCGATGTTGTTGATGCCGTACTTGAGCATGGCGATACGCTCGATGCCGATGCCGAAAGCAAGGCCCGAATATTCTTTCGGGTCGATGCCGCAGTTTTCCAGCACGTTGTGGTGCACGATGCCGCCGCCCAGCACTTCGATCCAGCCGGTGTGCTTGCACAGCGGGCAGCCCTTGCCGCCGCATTCAAAGCAGGAAACGTCCACTTCCACGCTGGGTTCGGTGAACGGGAAGTAGGACGGGCGCAGCCGCGTCTTGACGCCCGCGCCGAACAGGGCGCGCACGAACTCGTCCAGCATGCCCTGCAGATCGCACAGCGTAATGCCCTTGTCCACCACAAGGCCCTCCATCTGGTGGAACATGGGGCTGTGGGTGGCGTCGGAGTCCGAACGGAACACGCGGCCGGGCACCAGCACCTTGATGGGGGGCTTTTTCCGGTCCATGACGCGGATCTGCCCGGGGCTGGTGTGGGTGCGCAGCACGATGTCCTCGGCCACATAGAACGTATCCTGCATATCACGCGCCGGATGGTTCTTCGGCACGTTCAGGCGGGTAAAGTTGTGGTCGTCGTCCTCGATCTCAGGGCCTTCATAAATTTCAAAGCCCATACCGGCGAAAGCATCCACGATCTCGTTCTTGACAAGGGTGATGGGATGCAGGCTGCCGGCAGCGCGCGTCTTGGCAGGCAGGGTGATGTCCACCGTTTCCGCCGCGTTGCGGGCGGCCAGGGCGGCCTGTTCCACCTGCGCCGACAGCGCCTGATACTGCGCCTCGGCCCAGGATTTGAACTCGTTGATGGTCTTGCCCACCGCCGGGCGGTCCTCTTTGGGGACATCCCGCAGGGACTTGGTCAGCCCGGCCACGGCGCCGTTCTTGCTCAGGAACTTCTGCCAGAACTCCGAAAGCTGCGCCTCGCTGGCGACGGCTGCGCCCGCCTGTTCGATGGCGGCGCGCAATTCTTTGATTTTTTCTTCCATAGTACACCTCCGCTTGTTCCGGGGCGGGGCAAACAAAAAAGGCCACGTCCCTGCTCATCATCAGGGACGAAGCCTTGGTATGCCAAAACTCCGCGGTACCACCCGTGTTCCGCATGGCTGCATGCGGCGCTCTTTGTCCGCCGGTAACGGTGCGGGGACCGTTGCGCGCTACTGGCCCGGACCGGGCGGTTCCCGCGCACCACTCGGGAGCGAACTTCCCCGCGGGTGCTTTGCAGGCGGCTTGCAGCCGGTGACCGCCCTCTCTGGCCCAAAGGCCCCGCGCGTACTCTCTCCGTCATCGTGTTTTCTATACAAGCATTAGTATAGCCAGCCCGCCGGGATTTGTCAAGGCTGCAACAAAAAAGAGGAGGGGCGCAAGGCCCCTCCCCCGGCGGCAGGATCAGTTGTCGTTGCGGCCGATCATGCGCACGATATACAGGAAGATGTTGATGAAGTCCAGATACAGGTTCAGCGCGCCGATGATGGACGCCTTGTGCAGCATGGCCGCGTCCCCGCCGAAGTAGGCGTAATGGTGCTTGAGCATCTGGGTGTCAAAAGCGGTCAGGCCCATGAAGAGCAGCAGCCCCACCGCGCACAGCACCAGATCCATGAAGCCGAAGCGGACGCCGAACATGCTGAGCAGGCTGCCCACCAGCGAGCAGACGATCAGAGCCATCAGGCCGCCCAGCAGCTTGGGGCCCCAGCCGGTCAGGTCCTTGCGGGTGGTGGCGCCGTAGACGGCCATCACGCCGAAGTAGACCGCGCCCACCAGGAAGGCGAGCACCAGGGTGCCCAAGTCATACACCAGGAAGATGGTGGCCAGGTTCATGCCGTTGAGCACTGCATACAGGAAGAAAAGGCCGGTGGCGGTGGAGGGCTTGATCTTGGTGATGCGCCCCGAAAGCACGAACACCAGCGCCAGTTCACCGATGACCGTGGCGAAGATCAGGCCGGTGCTCACCAGCGGAACAATCAGCCCGCTGGCCACCGTGGCAATGCCGGTGGCGAAGGTGACCATCAATCCCGCAAACATCCAGCCGAAGGTCTTGGTCATATATTGACTCAGGGTACCGAACGGGCTCTCTGCATAGGAAATATCATTGTAATTCTGATACATGGTTGATTCCCCTTTCTTAATACGGTATTATAACCGTAAAAGATGTGAAAAGCATCACAAATTTATGAAGTACCTGTTAACAGTATCCTATAGAAAGGCGAAAAAGTCAAGATGGATTCCTTTGGCGTTTATCTGCACATCCCCTACTGCCGGTCCAAATGCCGGTACTGTGATTTTTACTCGGCGCCGGGGGCGCACGGGGTGCCCCCGGCGTATGTGGACGCCCTGCTGCGGGAACTGCAAAAGAACACCCGCCGCCCCGACACCCTCTACTTCGGCGGCGGCACCCCGGCGCTGCTCTCCCCCGCCCAGGCGGAGGCGCTGATCCGGGCGGCCGACCCGCTGCCCGGCGCCGAGATCACGCTGGAAGCGAACCCCGATACCGTCACAAAAGAGAGCCTGCTGGGGTTCCGGGCGGCGGGGGTCACCCGCATCAGCTTCGGCGTGCAGAGCGCCGACGACGACCAACTGCGGCGGCTGGGCCGCACCCACACCGCCGCCGGGGCGGCCCGCGCGCTGGCGCTGGCCCGCGAGGCAGGCTTCCCGGAGATCTGCGGCGACATCATGCTGGCCCTGCCCCATTATACCCGGCAGGAGTTTGACGCCACGCTGGACCTGTTGCAGCAGGGCGGCTGCACCCATATTTCAGCCTACCTGCTCAAGATCGAGCCGGGCACAGCTTTTGCCCGCTTTCCGCCGGACGGCCTGCCCGGCCCCGACGAAGCCGCCGATTTCTACCTGTACGCCGTCGGGCGGCTGGAACAGGCCGGGTACCGTCAGTATGAGATCAGCAACTTTGCCCGCCCCGGCCACGAAGGGCGGCACAACCTGTTGTACTGGAACTGCCGCGATTACTGGGGCGTAGGCCCCGCCGCCCACAGTTGCCTGGGGGGCGTGCGGCGGTTCTGGCCGGACGATGTGCAGGGCTTTATCGACGGCAGCGCCGCCGAACAGACCGAGGGCGTCTGTGATGCCGAGGATTTTCTGCTTATGCAGCTGCGGCTGAACCGCGGGCTGGACCTGGACGAGTACGCCCGCTGGGGCGGGCACTTTACGGCGGCGCAGATGGATTTTCTGCGCCAGTGCGTCCGGCATGGATACGCCGTGCTGGAACCGGGCCGGGTGCGACTGACCCCCGCCGGGATGATCGTGCAGAATGCCATCCTGGAAGAACTGCTCTAACCATAGATACAATGCCAAAGCGGCGGTCCTGCGGGGCTGCCGTTTTGTGTTTGCCGCAGGGTTCCCGTAAAAGACGGAAAGCGGGGCTTTTCCCCTGTTTTTCGCAGGGAGGGAAAAAAGCAGCTCCCGTGATAAAAACATCCTTGAGCCGTTCCGTCTGCAACTTGCATGGTTTCCCCTTGACATCAATCCGAATTCGGATTATAATGCAGACAATCCGAGTTCGTATTAAAACAAGGAGCTGATACCGTGCCATCCAACCGAGAAAAAATCCGAAGACTGATGATCGCGGTCGAACAACTGGACCAGGCATACTACAAAGTATTGCGAACGCTCGGCATAAAGGAGAATGCCTTTGTCCTGTTTTATGCGATCGCAGACGGAAAACCCTATTCACAAAAAAGGCTGTGCGATGAATGGGCTGTCCCCCGGACGACGCTCAACACCATCGTTCAGGAATATGTCGAAAAAGGTTACATCCGTTTGGCGTCCACAGGGCACAAGGAAAAAGAGATCGTATTGACCGATGCCGGAAAAGCCTTTGCAGACGAGATCCTGACGCCCATTTTTGCAGCCGAAGAAAGGGCCATCGCGCCGTTTCTCAACACGATGTTCGTCGAACAGACCGAAGAGTTGGCAAACCGGATCCAATCCGAATTCCATCAAATCAAAAAACAGAACTGAAGAAAGGAAGTTGCTTATGCAGGAGAAACTTCAGGTCCGCCTGAAACCGGTCGTTCAGGCGGACCTGCCGCAATTCATCCAAAAGATGCAGGAAGCGTTTTCGATCGCGCTGAAAGAAAAGTTCGGCACGACCGACCCGATCCCCTCCGAAAAAGAGGTGCGGACCTCGTTTGGGTCCGCAGGGACCGCGACCTATCACATCGTGCTGAATGGGACCCGCGTAGGCGGCGCCGTACTCACGATCCACGAAAAAACGCAGCGCAATACGCTGGACCTGTTTTTTATCTCGCCGGAACATCACAGCCATGGGCTGGGGCTTGCCGCCTGGAAAGCCATCGAGGCGAAGTATCCTGATACGATCGTTTGGGAGACCATCACGCCGTATTTTGAGGAACGGAACATCCACTTTTACATCAACAAATGCGGGTTTCACATCGTTGAATTTTTTAACCCGCACCATATCGACCCGAACATGAACGCCCCCGAAACGCGGTCCGGCGACCCCATACCGGGCACGGATGCTTATTTCCGATTTGAAAAAGTCATGAAATGACATACAAGCCCCTGTGGCGCAAGTGTAAGCCCCATCCCCGTAAAGCAGCTTCGTATATCCGTTATGCAGGAGCCGGGCGCACAGATTTAGAGCCGATAACACGCACATCAAAAATGCGGTTACCGGCTTTTTATATCTTTTGCGCAAAGTGTCTTATCCATTGATTTAGAATGCAAAAGCACGAGGGCGCAGGCGGTTTCCCGCCTGCGCCCTTCATCTATCGTGGATGTCTTATGGACCTTTGAAAGTAAAACGCCTTGGGACAGGGCATCCCGGCAGGCCACCGTTCACGGCATCTGTTCCCCTACCGGGGTCAGCCGCCGCACCGGCCAGCCCAGCAGTTCCGCCGCCGCGCCGTCATGGGTCACAAGGATCGCCGGGCGGCTGCCCGTCAGGCGCACCACAGCGGCCGCGGCATGGGCTACCAGTTCCGCGTCCATGCCGGTGAACGGCTCGTCCATCAGCAGCGTCTGCGCGTCTTTGCACAGCAGCGCCCGCAAAAGCGCCGCGCGCCGCTTCTGGCCGCCGGACAGCTTGCCCGCCGGCAGCGCCAGGTCACGGGCAGTAAAGCCCAGGCCCCGCAGTTCTTCCTCGGCCTGCGGCAGGCTCAGGCCATGCCCGGTCAGCACCAGGTTGGCCCCCGCCGTCAGTTGGGGGCACAGGCGATCCTCCTGAAAGACCGCCGCCGTCCTGCCCACGCCGCTGACGGTGCCGCTGTCCGGGGTTTCCAGCCCCATCAGGATGCGCAGCAGCGTCGTCTTGCCGCAGCCGGAAGGGCCCATCAGCACCATGGGACCGTCCACCGTCCAGGTAAACGCCCGCAGGACCGTTCTGCCGCCAAAGTTTTTGCACAGATCCCGGATCTCTATGCTCATGCCCGCACCTCCCCGCAAAGGCGTGTTTTGGCCGCGCGCAGCAGCCGCGCCGCCCCCGACGAAAGCAGAGCCGACAGTACCACGATCACCAGCGTCCACGCGAACACGTCGGGGGTGGACAGCGTGATCTTGGCGCGGTAGAGCGCATCGCCCACCGAGTGGTCCGGCAGACCGATGACCTCGGCGGAAACGCCGCTTTTCCAGCACATGCCCATGGCGGCGATGCAGCTTTCACAGAAAGACGGGAAGATGCCCGGCAGCCAGATATAGCGCAGCCGCGCCGTCAGAGGCAGCCGGTAGACCCGTACCATTTCCAGCAGTTGGGGGTCGGTGTCCGCAATGCCCGCCAGCACCCCGGCGTAGACCACCGGCAGCACATGGGTAAAGCTGACGACTACCGAAAGGTTCTCGCCCCGGACCCAAAGCAGCGCCAGAATGACAAAGCTGGCCACCGGCATGGCCCGGATAAGCTGCATGACAGGGTCCGCAAACAGGCGCACACCGCGCCAGCGCGCCCCCGCCGCCCCCAGCAGCAGCCCGCCCGCCACGGCCAGCACGAAGCCCGCCAGGATGCGTAGGGCGCTGAAGGCGATGCGCTGCCAGAACTCCGCCGTAGGCGCCAGCTTCACCAGCGCCCCCAGCGTTTGCAGCGGCGTGGCCAGGAACAGCCCGCCGTGCCCCAGGGTCATGGCGGCGATCTGCCAAATGATCACCCAGACGGCCAGCACCGCCAGCCGTTCCCAGCGTTTAGACGCTATAGTAGAAGTCATCGCCGGGCAGTGCGCCGCCCACGCTGGCGGGGTCGGCGTCATACAGCACCTGGAAATAGTTCGTCAGGTCGGTCTTCATCTGTTCACCGGTCTCGAACACGATGTTGCATTCGGGCAGGGCCTTCTGGGCCAGGGCAGCCTTTGCCACGATGCCGTAGCTTTCGCACAGCGCCGCCGTGCCTTCCAGGTCGGTGTTGGCCGCTTCCACGCTGGCCGCGTAGCCGTCCAGGAACGCGGTGAAAGCGTCGGGGTCTGCTTCCACGGCGTCCTTGCGCACCGCCAGCACGCCGGTCACCAGCTGGGAACCGGCCACCTTTTCCCATTCCTCGCTCATATCCAGCGCCACGCGCAGCCCCTCGACCTGGGACAGGGCGCTGGTCACAAAGGGCTGCGGCAGCATGGCGATGGACGCCTGGCCCGCCTGCACCTGACTGAGTGCCTCGGTGGCTTCGCTGCAATATTCGATGGTCACGTCGCTGTCGGGATCAAGGCCGTTCTCGCGCAGGACATAGCGCAGCACATATTCCGGCGTGGTGCCCTTGCCGGTGGTCACGATGGTCTGCCCTTTCAGGTCCGCCACCGACTGGACGCTGTCGCCGTTTTCCAGAATATAAAGAACGCCCAGCGTATTCACACAGGCGACTTCCACCTCGCCGTTGGTCTTTTGGTAGAGGGTCGCAGCCAGATTGGCCGGGATGGCCGCCGCGTCCAGTTCGCCCTTGACCAGCAGGGGCACGATCTCGTCCGCCGCGCCGTACATGGTAAAGGTGTACCCGTCACCCTCGCTGCTGTCCATCAGGTTCACAAGGCCCATGGTGGTGGGGCCTTTCAGACCCGCGACGCGCAGCCCCGTGCCCGCGGTCTCCGGGCTGGCGGAAGGTTCCGCCGCCGGGGACGCAGCAGGCGCGGACGATGCCGCAGAGGATGCTTCCGAAGAAGAGGACGCGGCGCCGCAGCCCGCCACAGAAAGGCTCAAAGCCGCCGCCATGACGGCGGCCAGAATACGCTTGCATTTCATAGTTGAATTTTCCTCCTTATTGCTTTTGCGGCCCCACTATACTATAATGTTAAAAAAATGTCTGTTGCACAGGCAACAGCAATACCTGAGGAGCGCCATGGACTACACCGCCTACTATCCCACCCTGCGCCGCACCAGCCTGTTCTGCGGCATGAGCGACGCCGACCTGGACACGCTGATGGCGTGTTTTTCCCCGCGTGTGCGCCGGTACGAGCGCGGCGAACTGCTGCTGCTGGCCGGGTACGAGACGAAAGAACTGGGCATCGTGCTGGAGGGGGAGATCACCGCCGCCAAGCCCATGCCGGACGGCAGCGCCGTTGTGATGACCCACATGGGGCCCGGCGGCGTGTTTGCCGACGTGCTGGCGGGCGGGCGCAACAAAAGCCCGGTAACTGTCAGCGCCGCACAGCCCTGCCAGGTGCTTTACCTGCCCTGTGAGGCACTGCTGCGCCCCTGCGCGGCCATGCACGGGGCGCATATGCAGCTGCTGCACAACTGGCTGGATACCATCAGCGCCAAATATTTTGCGCTGGACCGGCGGCTGGAACTGCTGTGCTGCAAAAGCCTGCGCGGGCGCATCTGCCTGTGGCTGCTGGAACAGCGGGAACTGGCGGGGGCCGATACCTTCACCACGCCGCTGACGCGGGCAGACCTGGCCTCCTACCTGAACTGCGACCGCAGCGCCCTGTGCCGGGAACTGAGCCGCATGCAGGAAGAAGGGCTGGTGCAGCTTTTCCGCCGCAGCTTCAAGCTGCCCGCCCCGGAAAAACTGCGCGGCGCGCTATGACGATTGCAGTTTTTGCTTTTTCTGTGTTATAATAAGTCATCTTTGGGCGGTTTTCCCTGCGCCGCCCATACAGCAATCTGTGGGAGGATCGTATGGTGTCCCTGCATCAACAAAAGCAGCGCCTTTCTGCGCGGCTGCAAACCGCTTTTCAACGTGAACATATCTGGCATACTCTGTGGCTGATCCTGACCTGGGCCTGCCTGATCTATGCCTGCCTGCGCACCTGGCAGGTCATCCAGGGCCGGATGTATTATCTGCTGGATTCTGACATGAGCAGCGATCTGCTGCTGAGTTACCGCCTGCGGCAAGAACACGCCCTGTTGACCACGAACTGGTTCTATTCAACGGAACTGCGCATTTTCCACAACCACCTGGTCTTTGCGCCGCTGTTCTTCCTGTCCGACAACTGGCTGCAGGTCCGTACCATCGGCACCGCCATCATCCTGTTGGGGATGCTGGCTTCCTGCTGGTATTTCTGCCGTCAGGCCGGGATCGGGCACCTGTTCCCCGCCATCGGAACGCTGCTGGTCACCCCGGTGTCGGACGTATATTTCCGCATCACGCTGTTGACCGTCAGCTATCCGCCGCACCTGTTCGCGGCGTTCCTGTGCTGCGGCGTACTGTTCCAGTACATCCGCTGTAAAAAGCGCCCGGTGCGCATCGCCCTGCTGGTGTTCCTGACCCTGTTTTCCTTCGTGATCGGGCTGGGCGGTCTGCGGCAGGTCCTTACCTTCTATCTTCCGCTGACCCTCACCGCGCTGTTCCTCTGCTTCGTTTACTCTGCGCCGCAGCCCGGCCGCACCTTGCCGGGGCTGGCCGTGCCGGAACGCAGGCTGCTGACCGGCAGTCTGCTGGCAACTGCCGCCACACTGGGCGGCTGGCTGGTCAACACGCGGGTATTGCGCTACATATACCACTTTTCCAGCCAGGAAGGCATCCACTTCACGGACTTTGACGGGGAGCGGGTGGAACGGCTGTTCTTCGGCTGGCTGGAGAGTTTCGGTTTCCAGACCGGCGAATACGTTACCTCGCCCCAGATCTTCTACAATGTATTCTGCTTCTGTGCCCTGCTCATCATCGTATGCGCTTATATTTCGCTGGCACGGCATCCGCAGCGCTACACCTTCTTTGAACGTGTTTTCTACCTGCTGTCTTTCTTTGCCTTTGTGGTGTATGAGGGCTTGTACCTTTTCACCGATATGGTGTACTACACCCGCTACAACATCCCCGTCGTAGTGCTGATGATGCCGGTGGCGGTGGATTACCTGTACCGCCTGCCCCGCTGCCGCCTGTGGCGCGGAACCCTGCTGGGCGGCATGGCGGCCCTGCTGCTGTGGTGCGGCAACGACTATTACACCGACCTCTGGCCGAAAAACATGACCGCCAGCCAGGAGGCCGCCGTCGCGGCGCTGCGGGTCGCCGGGTACACCGAAGGATACGCCACCTTCTGGAACGCCAACGTGATGGTGGAACTCTCCAACGGTGCATTCGATATCCGGGTATGGCACCCCGGCGACATCACCGACCCCGACGACCTGTATGAATGGATGCAGACCGCCGACCATCTGACCACCAAGCCCGAAGGCCCGGTTTTCCTGTTCTTCAACAAGGCCGAGGGCGAATATGAGACCGCTTCCCGGTGCCTGACGGAAGGCACCGTAGAATACGAGGACGAAAACTATATCGCAGTCGGCTATCCGTCCTACGAAGCCATGCGCACAGATTTTTCTGATTGAGGTGCCACTATGGAAAACCGCCAGAATCCCGTTTTGTACATCGTGATCCCCTGCTACAACGAGCAGGAGGTCCTGCCCATCACCGCGCCGCTGTTCCTGCAAAAGATCACCCAACTGGCGGAACGCGGCAAGATCAGCCCGGACAGCCGGGTGCTGTTCGTCAACGACGGCTCCAAGGACAAGACCTGGGAGATCATCCAGCAGCTTGCGGCCACTGACCCGCACTACGCGGGCATCAGCCAGAGCCGCAACCGCGGCCACCAGAACGCCGTGCTGGCGGGGCTTATGGAAGCGCGGGACCGCTGCGACATCACGATCTCCATCGACTGCGACGGGCAGGACGACATCAACGCCATGGACGCCATGGTGGACGCTTATCTGGATGGCTGCGACGTGGTGTACGGCGTGCGCAGCAAACGGGACACCGACACTTTCTTCAAGCGTTTCACGGCTGAAAGTTTCTACAAGCTGCTCAACGCCATGGGGGCCGAGGTGGTCTACAACCATGCGGACTACCGCCTGATGAGCGCCCGCGTGCTGCATGAGTTCGCCAAATTCAAGGAAGTGAACCTGTATTTACGCGGCATGGTCCCGCTGGTCGGCTTCAAGTCCACCTGCGTGAGTTACGAGCGCCACGAGCGCCTGGCCGGGGAGAGCCACTATCCCCTGTCCAAAATGCTGTCGCTGGCCTTTGACGGCATCACCAGCCTGTCCATCAAGCCCATCCGGTTCATCACCGGGTTCGGCGTCTTCGTGGCGGTCGTCAGCTTTCTTGGCGTACTGTGGGCCGTCATCGAAGCCGCGCTGGGCATGACGGTGTCCGGCTGGGCCAGCACCACGAGCATCATCTGCTTCGTGTCCGGCGTGCAGTTGATCTGCCTGGGCGTCATCGGCGAATACATCGGCAAGATCTACATGGAGACCAAGCACCGCCCACGCTACATCATCAGCGAAACGACCCCGAATTTCCCGAAACATGAGGAGGAGGACGCATGAGCCGCCAGGTATGGAAGGGTTCCACCCTGCTCAATCCCGAGCCGCCGGTGCTGGTAAGCTGCGGCAGCCCCGAAAAACCGAATCTGATCACCGTGGGCTGGTGCGGCACCATCTGCACCCAGCCGCCGATGCTTTCCATCAGCATCCGGCCCGAACGCTACAGCCACCACCTGATCCGGGAGAGCGGTGAGTTCGTGGTCAACCTGCCCACGGAATCCCTGGTACGGGCGGTGGACTGGTGCGGCGTAAAGAGCGGCCGCGACGTGGACAAGTTCGCCGCCATGAAGCTAACCCCCGCCCCCGCCGCCAAGGTAGGCACCGTCCTGCTGGAAGAAAGCCCCGTCAATCTGGAGTGCAAAGTCACCCAGGTGATCCCGCTGGGCAGCCACGACCTGTTTTTGGCTGAGTGCGTGGCAGTGGACGTGGACGAGCGCCTGCTGGATGAAAACGGCAAACTCTGCCTGAACCGCGCCAAGCTGATCGTCTATTCCCACGGGGATTACCTGGCGCTGGGCCGCCGCCTGGGCACCTTCGGCTACAGCGTGCGCAAGCGCAAGCCCCGCCGTTAACCCCTGTACAGCAAAACTCCCCCCGAAGCGTTGCTTCAGGGGGAGTTTTTTTATTCAGGATACCGGGAACAGCACCTTCTGGCTGTCCAGGGCAAACAGGTTATCCCGGTCCACGATCCGGGCGGCTGTGTCCATGTGGCTTTCCACCTCGCCGCGCTGCCCGCTCAGCAGCTTGTAGGCGCTTTCCACGCCGAAATAGCCCATCTCGTAGGTGTTCTGGATCACCAGCGCATCCACGGCCCCGGTCTGGAGCGCGTCGATGGTGACAAGGTTGGAGTCAAAGGCCACCATGAACAGCGCGTTGGACAGGTGCATTTCCTGCACGGCCTGGGCCGCGCCCACGCTGGTGGGTTCGTTGAAGGCCAGCAGGACGTTGATCTCCGGGTGTTCGCGCAGCATATCCAGCGTGTCCAGCCGGGCGCTGTTGGCTTCCGCCAGGGTGTGGATGGTCGCCACGATCTCGCTGCGGCCGCTGGCTTCAAACGCATCCATCGCGCCCCGCTCCCGGTACTGGCCGTTGGCGCTGTTGATATCATAGTTCACGATGCCCACCCGCAGCGTGCCGGGCACGCCCGCCAGCGCCGCTTCGGCAGCCATCTTGCCGGCATTGTAGTTGTCGGTGCCGATATAGGTCGCCACGTTTTCCGAGTTCACCGCCGAGTCGATGACTACGATCTTCACGCCCTGCCGGGCGGCTTCCTCAATGGCCGGCGCGTTGGCGTCATAGTCGATGGCCGAGAACACCAGCGCCTGGGCGCCGTTTTCCACGGCTTCCTCGATCATCTGGTTCTGTGTTTCGTAATCTTCCTCGGTCTCAGGGCCGGTGATGGTCAGATCCAGGTTGTACTCGGTGGCGGCGGCTTCCGCCCCGACGAACACGGCCTTCCAGAAATCGGTCTTGGTGGATTTTGCCACCAGCGCCACCTGATAGCGCGCCGTGCCCGCGGGCGGCGCCGCCGCCAGGGAAGTGCAGCCCACCAGCAGGCAGAGCGCCAGCAGAAGGACGGTCAGGCGGGCTTTTTTAGCGGTTCTTATCATACTCACCCTCCCGTTCTTCCGGCACCCGCGGCATACGGATGGTGACCGTCGTGCCTTCGTCCGGGACGCTCTCGATGGACAGGCCGTACTGCGGCCCGAAGTAGATCCGCAGACGGTCGTTGACGTTTTTGATGCCGATGCCCGTGCGATCGGTCGGTTCGTTTTTGAGCAGTTCTTCCACCTGTTCGGGCGGCATGCCGATGCCGTCATCACTGACTTTGAAAAGGACATCGTCCCCGTCGGCGCAGACCTCGATCTCGATATGGCCCGGTTCCACCAGCAGGTCCAGCCCGTGGGTGATGGCGTTTTCGATGATGGGCTGCAGCGTGATCTTGTTGCACAGATCATGCAGGCAGGATTCGTCCACCGTAAAGTGGTAGGTGAACTGGTTCTTATAGCGGAACTTCTGGATCAGCAGATAGGATTCCGCGTGCTGCAATTCTTTTTCAATGGGGATCAGTTCGTGGCCGCGGCTGATGCTGATGCGGAACAGCCTTGCCAGCGCGTGGACCATCTGGACGGCGTCGGCGTTTTTGCCCCGCTCGCACATCCAGGCGATGGAATCCAGCGTATTATACAGGAAGTGGGGATTGATCTGCGCCTGCAGGGCCTTGAGTTCCGTTTTGCGCAGGATGACTTCCTCCTCGCGCACGGTGTTCATCAGGCGCTGGATGCGCCCCACCATGTGGCCGAAGGAATCGGAAAGTTCCTGCACTTCCCGCGTGCCGGCCACCGGCTGGAAGGTGAACCCGTCGGCGTCCTGCTCAAACTGTTCCATGGCGTTTTCCAACTGCTGCAGCGGGCGGCTCAGCATATGGGAGATGATCCACCCCACCAGCAGCGCCGCCGCCAGGATCAGCGCAGAGGACCCCAGTGTGATGCGGGCCATCTGCTCGAAACTTTCGTTCACCGTTTCGTCGATATAACTGACGCCCACTACCCGCCAATTGCTGGCGGGCACGTTCTGCACGCTGTAGATCACGGTATCTTCCACATAGGTGCCGTCAGGCTGGGCCGCCAGGCGCTCGTTTTCCTCGTTTTTGATGCCCGCATACAAAAGCTGCTGCTGCGGGTGGTAGACCATGTTGCCCTGGTCGTCCATCAGGTAGCAGTAGCCGTGCTGGCCGATGCCCACGCCGCTGATGCTGACCCCCAGGCCGGAGAAGCGCACATCCACGGCCACCCAGCGGGTATCGACCCCGTTGGGCATGGGCCGCACGATGGTGACCACCCAGGGATAGTACCCCTCAAAGATGGATTCCACATGGGGCGCTGTGATATAGCCGCCGGGGTTGGCCTGCGCCGTGGCAAGATCGAACGAGAGGTTTTGCAGGATCGTGGTGCGCGGGGTATGGTCCAGCGCCCAACATTCCAGCATCGCGCCCGATGCGTTGTAGGTCGTCACGGCGACCACCTCGCTGCGCGCATCCAGCCAGGCGTTCAGGTAGGCGTCGCGGCCGTCCTCGGTGGCGTACATTTCTTTCATGACGCCGTTGATCGTTTCGTCCAGCGTTTGTACATAGTTGCCGACCGTATCCGCGACCTGGCTGACCATCTGGGCGCTGCTGGTGCGCGCGTTTTCGACTGCGGCGGCACGGTAGCTGCGCAGAAAAGTGGCCGCGCACATCACCAGCACGGCCGTTGCCACCGCGGCGATCAGGGTGACGGTCAGCGGCGCGGTGCGCGGTGCGCGGCAGCGCCGTTTCATGCGGTTCCCTCCCCTTCCGCGGGCACGGCGGCCCCGGCAGCCTTGCGGCGGCGCAGCGCCCCGGGCGAAGTCCCGCTGTATTTCTTAAAGCAATAGCTGAAATAGTGCTGGTCGATGTAGCCGCAGCGGCGGGCGATCTCCTGCACCTGCAGGTCGGTGGTCAGCAAAAGCTGCTGGGCTTTTTCCATCCGGCGGCGGATCAGGATATTGATGAAGGTCTCCCCCGCCGTTTTGCGGATGCAGGCGCTCAGGTGATTGGGGCTGACGTTGAGCATGGCGCTGAGCGATGCCAGCGAGAGGTTCTCATCCATGTACCGCTGCTCGATGATCTCCAGCGCGCGTTCACACAGGCCGCCGCTTTTGCGGCTGTCGGCCGTGAAGCTGACGCCGCCCTCGCTGTCCGCCGCGGCGTGCAGGGCTTCCAGCGATTGACGGTATGCGCCGTTGAGTTCCCCGAACTGCTCCACCGCGCGGCTGACGCCCACCAGCACCCGCTTGTCCAGCGCGCGCTCGGTGAGCTGGCAGATCTCGTCGGCCAGGATATGCAGGTATTCCTCAAAGTCCGAGGGGTTGCCCAGCAGCACCGCCACCACGCGGCCGCTGGAAGAAAACGCAAAATGGCGCAGGTACTTGTTCGCCAACTGGTCCACCAGATGCAGGAAGCCCGGCTCACAGGCGCTGCCGTCCTGCATGGCGACCGTGAGCACCACCAGCACGCTGCGGTCGTCGGTGCCGCGCAGCAGCCCGCAGGCCGCAGCGCCCTCCCGCAGGACAGTCTCCTGCCCGTCGGGCATGGCGTCGTACCGTTCCAGCACCAGCGGGATCAAAAAGGCCGCGCGGTCGCCCTGCCGGTCGTCGGAACGGCGCAGGCTGGCATACCGCTGCTCGATCTTTTCATGGATAACCTTGAGTTCCGCGGCCAGGCCGTCCATCGTCAGCGGCTTGAGCATATAGCTGATGATGTTGTACTGGATGGCCTGTTTGGCGTACTCGAAGTCATCATAGCCGCTCAAAAAGGCGATGTGCATGGCGGGGCGGATCTCACGCACCTGCCGGGCCAGTTCCAGGCCGGAGATGAACGGCATACGGATGTCGGTCAGCAGCAGGTCGGGCTCCAGCCGTTCGACCAGTTCCAGCGCGTCCAGCCCGTTGCTGGCGTTGCCCACCAGATGGAAACCCAGGGCTTCCCACGGGGTCATCGTGCAGACGGCTTCCCGCAGTTCGTCCTCGTCGTCCGCCACAACGACGGTATAGATATTTTTTTCTGCCATAAGGGAACGCTCCTTTTCCTATTGGTCCTATTATAGAGCCTTTGCGCCGGTTATGCAAGGAAAAAGCGCCGCGGCGCGTAAAACCGTGGCGGTTCACAAGTTCCCCCTCGGCACAGCAAAACAGCCCCCCGGCGCCTTGCCAGAGGGCTGTTCTTCTATTGCTATTGCGAAAAAGCCAAACCGCCGCGCGGCGTGGGCATTGCGCGCCTTTACAGCCAGAACTGCACAAGGCGGCTGACGTTCTGGTACAGGGCGGGGCTCTGGCCGATCAGGCCGGGTTCCGCCGCAAAATAGACGCAGAAGTTATACGCGGCCCCAGCCAGCACAGCCAGCGGCAGCAGCACACGGCAGGCCGTTTGCAGGCGCGCCACACCGGGGGCGCCCCGGTGGGCGCGCAGGACTTCCTCCGCCAGCAGCCACGCCAGCGCCGCCGCCAGCAGCAGCGGTCCCAGCCAGTCGCTCTGGTAGCGGTAGAGCACCCCGGCCATCTGGCAGTCCAGCACTACCAGAACCAGCGCCGCCGTCAGGGTCAGGCCCAGCAGGGCGCGCAGGTCCCGTTTTTGGCCCAGACGGCCGCGCGCCAGAGGCAGCACCGCCAGCCCCCACAGCAGCGGCAGGCAGGCAAAGGCCCCGCCGTAAAACAGTTCGGTAATGGTCAGGCCCATGTAGTTGGTCTGCATGCGGGTGGCGCTCAGGTACGGGAACACCGTGGACACACCCGGCACGCCGAACAGGAAGGTGCATACCGCCGGGGCGATGCGCCCCACGCTGAACCCGCGGCGGGTCATATCGTTGCTGGTCAGGTTGTAGTTCGCGCCAAAGTCAAAGGGCGAACCGAACCGCGCTGCGTTGTACCACATGAGCAGCACCGCCACCGCCGCAAAGGGCAGCAGGAAGGCCAGCGCCTCCCCCACGCCCGCGCGGGTGAACAGGCGCTTTTCCCGCAGGTAGCGCCGCCAGAAGATGGGCAGCGCCAGCACGGCGAACAGCACCATCTGGGGGCGGCAGCCCGCCACCAGCGCCATGCACAGGCTGCCCAGCGCCAGATGTGCGGCCAGCCGGGCACGCTTTTCCACCGGCGTATTGGCGGCCGCCAGCCATTGCCAGAGCCCCAGCAGAACGAAGGCCGCCCCGGCCAGGATCGCATATTCATAGACCGACGGGCGCAGCAGCAGATAATAGATCTGGCTGCCCGCAGCCATCCCGGTGGAAACGAGCAGGTAGGCGGCCGCGCTGGCTTTGGGGAACCAGCGGCGCATCGCCTGCTTCACACAGCCGAAGCAGGCCCAGATCAGCAGCCAGGAAAGCAGGATCATGGGCAGGCTGGGCGGCAGGTCCTGCACCCCGGTCAGCAGTTCAAACGGCAGTTGGAACAGCAGGCAGGGCACCAGCCCGAAATAGACATAGTAGCGGCCCCCGTAGTAGGCCACGTCCCACAGCGCATCGGGCGCCGCCTGCTGGCGGGCCGCGGTGTCGTAGGGGTTCTCCATCGTCTGCATGGCGGCGGGCGGGTCTTTTTCCAGATCCAGGCGGCCGTTCAGCAGGCTGTGGGCCAGCGCCCCGTACTGGGCGGCGGTATCGCTGACCTGATCGTCGATGTGCTTGGTGAAATTGATCCGGCTGCCGCCGTCCCAGTCCGCCGTGTTATAGAAAGAGGTCGCCACCCCGGCGTTGAAGCGGTCGGCAAAGGGCGCCAGCACCGCCAGCACCGCCAGCACCGCCATGACCAGCACCACCGCCGGGCGGTAGCGGGCCGTATGTTCCAGGTAGGCGTCCCGCCAGAGCGCGCCCGCCGGGCGCAGGGCGAACGCCGCCCCCAGCAGGGCAAACAGCGCCAGGCACCGGACCAGCGAAAAATCCAGCGGCCGCGGCACATTGGCGTACACCGTCTGCAGCGTGTACTGCAGCGGATACTGGCGGTACTCCCCCGCGTAGGCGGCGGCCGTCAGCGTCAACGTCCCGACCTTGCCGGAAAGATCCAGGCTGCGGGTCAGGCTGCGCTCCGAACGGACCGCCACCTGCCAGGGCCAGCTCTGGCGGGACGCGCTGCTGGCTTCATCGGTGGCAGCCACCGTCAGCGTGAACAGCGGGTCCTGCACCTCCGGGTGCGGGCCGTCGTACTGGTAGGACAGCCCGGACAGTTGCAGGTTGTACACTTCCTGATCCAGCCCCGCAAAGGTCAGGGTGGTATGTTCCTCGTCCAGCGTCAGCGGCGCACCGGGGTCGGCTTCCTCCGTCAGCCAGGGGCGCAGGTCCACCGGGGTATAGCTGTGGGTGGCCCAGAAGTTCAGGTTGCAGACGAACAGTTCCAGCCCCAGCGCGGCGGCCGCCAGCAGCCCCACGGCCGCCGCCGTGCGCAGGCGCGGCAGTTTTTTGCGCAGGCGGAAGCCCAGCGCCAGCCCGCAGGCCCACAGCGTCATGGCCGTGATGCCCAGCAGGCGGAAGGCGTCAAAGTCCACCGCAAGGCCGGGCTTTTCATAGATACAGGCCGCCCACAGCCAGACCGCAGCCGTCAGGCCCGGCCCGGCCAGCAGGTCCGCGCGGGTCAGGCCGCGGCCGCACAGGCGGCCCGGCAGCCAGGCGAAAAGCCCCGCCAGCAGCAGGGTGATCAGAACAGTCAGTATGAGCATAGGGTGCTCCTTCTATGCAAGGATTTTGCGCTGCCGCGGCAGCCAGCCCGATTATACACCATGGTGCAGGGCGTTGTACAGTTTTTCGGCCTTGTTGTGGCTGATGCCCTTGACTTCCTCCAGGTCGGAGATACTGGCCGCACGCACGGCGGCTACCGTCTTGAAGTGGGCCAGCAGGGCCGCGCTGGTCTTTTCGCCCACGCCGGGCAGGGCCGTCAGCGTGGCCGCGTAGGACCGTTTTTTCATGGCGCGGCGGCGGTAGTCGTTGGCGTAGCGGTGGGTCTCGTCCTGGATATTCGTGACAAAGGTGAAGATATTGCGGTTGCGGTTGATGGCGATCTCCCCGCCCGCATCGTCCACGATGGCACGGGTGCGGTGGTGGTCGTCCTTGACCATGCCGAAGGTGGGTACGTGTTCCAGCGCCGTGCCCTTTAGCGCCTGTTTGACCGCGCCGACCTGCCCCCGGCCGCCGTCGATCAGCAGCAGGTCCGGCAGGGACGCGAACTGGTTCTGGGGTCCGTCGGGCTTTTCGCCGCGGCGGGCGGCTTCGTACTCCGCCGCGCGGCGGGACAGGGTCTCGGCCAGGGAGGCATAGTCGTCGATCCCGGCCACGCTCTTCATCTTGAAGCGGCGGTAGCCCGCCCGGTAGGGTTTGCCGTCCTTGAACACCACCATGCCGCAGACGCTGGAACCGTCGCCCCAGTTGGAAATATCATAGCTTTCGATGATCCGGGGCGGGGCTTTCAGCCCCAGCATCTGGGCGGCTTCCTCCAGCAGCTTTTCTTCGCGGGTATAGCGGCCGCTCTCCCGCCCCAACCGTTCCACCGCGTTGGTGTAGGCCATCGTGACCAGCTTGGCCACGTCGCCCCGCTGGGGCACATACAGTTCCACCTTGCTGCCCCGCGCTTGGTTCAGCGCCTCGCGCAGCGCGTCGGCGTCCGGGGGCAGGGCGTCCACCGCGATGGTCTTGGGCACGCTCTCGCCGTCCAGATAGTACTGGGGCAGAAATTCCTCCCGCACGGCCGCCACGTCGGTGGTGTCGTGGAATACAAATTCCCGCTTGTCGGTCAGGCGGCCGTCGCGGTAGCGCAGCACCGCCGCGCAGACGGCCCTGGTCGTGCCCGCCAGGGCGATCACGTCCATCTCGGTATCGGCGTCCATGACCACCTTCTGCCCGGCAGCCACCCGTTCGATGGCCTGGATCTGGTCCCGCAGCAGCGCGGCCGTTTCAAAGTCCAGCCGTTCGGCGGCGGCTTCCATCTTCTCGCGCAGTTGGCGCAGGATGTCCTTCTTGCCATAGCGGATCATGTGCAGCGCCCCCTGCACGGCGTCGTTGTAGGCTTCGCTGCTGATCTTGCCGCTGCACACCGCCATACACTTGCCGATGTGGGCGTTCAGGCAGGGCCGCCCTTTGCCGAAATCCCGCGGGAACACCCGGTTGCACCGGGGCAGCAGGAAGCAGTCCTGGGCCAGTTCCACCATTTCCCGCACCGCAAAGGAGGACGTGAACGGCCCGATATAATCGGCGTCGTCGTCATCCTTCTGCAGCGCAGCCGAGATGCGCGGCCACGGCCCGCGGGTCACTTTGACGTAGCTGTAGCCCTTATCGTCCTTGAGCAGGATGTTATATTTGGGGGTGTGGGCCTTGATCTGGCTGGCTTCCAGCACCAGCGCCTCGAACTCGCTCTGGCAGACGATAACGTCAAAGGCGAAGGCGTGGGCGATCATCTGGGTCACCTTGGCATCATGGGGCACGCCCTCCCGGAAATACTGGGACACCCGCGTGCGCAGGCGCTTGGCCTTGCCGATATAGATGATGGTATCGCTTTTGTCCCGGATGATATAGACGCCGGGCAGCAGCGGCAGCATACAGGCTTTTTTGTAGAGTTCGGATTTTGTCATAGTTCACCCTGCAACACAAAAAGAGAATAAAAAAGCGGCGGGTCGCCCCCGCCGCTGCACAAACCGGAAATTATTCGGCAAAGCCGGAGCTGACCAGCTTGACCAGACCATCGACTGCCGCCTGTTCGTCCGCGCCGTCCGCAATGATGCGGATGGTGGTGCCGCCCACGATGCCCAAGCTCAGAACGCCGAGCAAGCTCTTGGCGTTGACGCGGCGTTCTTCTTTTTCGACCCAGATGGAAGACTTGTACTCGTTCGCCTTCTGGATAAAGAAGGTAGCCGGACGGGCGTGCAGACCAACCTGATTCTCAACGGTAACTTCTTTCACGTACATAGTTATTCTCTCCTACTTTTGAAAATAATATGCCCCTGCGTTTCTACCGTGGGCGCTTGTCAGGCGGTCTCTTGCGTACGATACGCCGCCTTGATTGTTTCTATTTTATCCTATTTGGTCGATTTTGTACAGTAGAAATTTAGAATTTTGGCAGGATTCTGTAATTCATCCAAAAGTACGCTTTCGCCTTTGTGCACATTTACCAGTTTGTTTTCAACATTGTTGTGGATTGACGACAAAAGCAACGGCATGTCATCCCTCGTAGCGCAGTTTCCATTCCTCGGTATAAACAGCGGATGTGGGGTCCTGCGCCGGGTCATAGACCGTCTGCACCCCGGCCACCCGCCATCCCATGCGGCGGTAAAGGGCCAGCGCACGGGTGTTGGTGTTGAGCGTCGTCAGCGTCGGGTGGGGGTGTTCCGGCAACTTTTTGCGGGCGAAATCCAGCATTTTGGTACCGATGCCCCTCCCCTGGGCCGCGGGCGTCACAAACAGGTGGCTGATTCCCCCGGTCTTGTGGCAGACCCCCACCATGCCGTCGGCCTGACCCGCTGTATAGTGCAGGTAAAAGGCCCAGCCGTCACGCTTTTCTTCCAGCAGTTCGGCGCGGCAGTTTTCCGGCGTGAGCGTGTCCAGGTACAGCGGCGTACATACGGCCTCGCAGACCGCATAGCGCCCCTCGGCAAACAGGCAGGCGGCCTGGTCCCACTGTTCGTCATTTTTCACAAGGCGCATATTTTCGCCCCGCTTCCACTTGGGCAGGTCGGTCAGGGGGTGAGTGTCGCACCATTGTTCATAGAGGTCCGGGCGGCGCTGGCGGGTGCGGGCGCGGCTTTGGGCCGCACGCCAGGCGTCGATCTTTTTATGGTCGCCGGTCAGCAGCACCGGCGGCACGGCGCGGCCCTCCCACACTTCGGGGCGGGTATATTGAGGGTATTCCAGCAGGCCGTCCCAGTAGCTTTCGTCCTGGTAGCCCTTTTCCTCAGCCAGCACGCCGGGCTGGAGCCGCAGCACGCTGTCGGCCACCACCAGACTGGCCAGTTCGCCGCCGGTGAGCACATAATCCCCGATGGAGATCTCCTCATCCCCGAAGGCTTCGATCACCCGCTCGTCGATGCCCTCATAGTGGCCACACACCAGCGTCAGCGCGTCGTACTGCGCCAGCCGTTTGGCCGTTTCCTCGTTATAAGGGCGGCCGGCGGCGGTCAGGAACACCACATGGGGCCTGGCACGCCCCTGGGCCGCGCACTGCGCCTGTACGGCGCGCAGGCAGTCCGCGATAGGCTGGGCGTACAGCACCATGCCGCAGCCGCCGCCATAGGGGTAATCGTCGGTCTGCTTCTGCTTGTTGAGGGTGTAGTCCCGGATCTGGTGGCAGTGTGCTTCAAACAGGTCTTTGGCCCGCGCCCGGCCCAAAATGCTGGCAGAAAGGAAGCTGTCGCACAGTTCCGGGAACAGGGTCACAATATCAATGCGCATGGTTCACTCCTTATCGCCGTTGAGCGCCTCGGTGAACATGCCGTCGATGGGCGTCACGGTGATGGTGCGCGTTTCCAGGTCGATCTTCTGCACGAATTCCGGCACGGCGGGCAGCATATGGGTGCCGCCGTTCGCGTCGGTGACGGTATAGATGTCCTGGGCAGCCGGGTGGTCCACATCGGTCAGCGTGCCGTATTCGGCGCCGGTGGCGGCATCCACCACGCGGCAGCCCAGCAGGTCGTCGATGAAATAGCGGCCTTTGGGCAGGCGGACGTCGCTTTTGGCAAAGTAATAGGTGCGCCCCACTTGGGCACGGGCGGCGTCCATATCCCCGACGCCGTCGAGGCGCAGCAGGATCATGTTGCCCTGGGCGCGCACGCCCAGCACGCGGACCTCGCCACTGCCGTCCGCCTGGGCGAACAGCCGCTTGAATTTTGCCAGGAATTCCGCGCCGTCGCACAGCGGCAGGGCCTTCATTTCGCCGCGCACCCCGTGGGTGGTGACGATCTTGCAGGCAGGCAGATAGGTTTGCATGGCTTTCTCCTTTGCATTTTGCGGCAATACAATGCCTTGCGATTGAAACAGCGCCCCCGCAACCGGAGCGCCCGTTCGGTCCTTGGCCGGACAAAACGGCCTTCTGCGGGGCGGCACAGGGTCCCCTTTGCACAAAAAAGCACCCCACACCGATGGACGGAAGCGGGGCGCCAACTGTTTTGGCTCGTCAGTCGATCTCGACGATGACTTTCTCGTCATGGCGGGCAGCGGCGGCACGCATCACGACGCGGATCGCCTTGGCGATGCGTCCCTGCTTGCCGATCACATGGCCCATATCGGCCTCAGCCACTTTGAGGTGGTACACGACGGTGCCGTCCTCACGCGCGGGGTCAACGGTCACCTGCACGGCGTCCTTATCTTCGACCAGACCGCGGGCGACGGCTGCTAAGAGTTCCTGCATGCGACGTTCCCTCCCTGAAAAACGGATGGCAGCTTACAGTACGGAAGCCTTCTTCAGCAGTTCACGGACCGTATCGGTGGGCTGAGCGCCGTTGGCCAGCCACTGCTTGGCCTTGTCGGCGTCGATGTTCACGACGCTGGGCTCCTTGGTGGGATCGTAGTAGCCGATCTCCTCAATGAAACGGCCGTCGCGGGCGAAGCGGCTGTCAGCCACGACCACACGGTAGAAGGGAGCTTTCTTGGCGCCCATGCGGCGCAGACGGATCTTAACCATTGTAAATTCCTCCAAATCGTTGTTTACGGCCCTTATCGGGCAATTTTTTATATTGTACATCCCGTGGGCCGCAGAGCCGTGCGGGTCATACCTGTGAAAAGTTTTCACCGGCCGAAGCCTTTCATGCCGCCAAAGCCGCCCATGCCGCTTAAGCTGCGCATGAACCCTTTGGGGTTGCGCCGGACCTTCTTCATGACTTTCTGCATCATTTCATACTGACGCAGCAGCTTGTTGACGGCTTCCACCGTCTGGCCGGAACCGGCCGCGATACGGCGCTTGCGCTTGGGGTTGATGATCTCCGGCTTGGCGCGCTCGGCGGGGGTCATCGAATAGATGATCGCCTCGATGCGGGGCAGGGCTTTCTCGTCCAGCGCGTCCGCGTCGATCTGGTTGCCGCCGGGCATCATGGACAGCAGCGCCGACGCGCCGCCCATCTTCTTGACCTGCTGGAACTGGGCCAGCAGGTCGTTCATATCGAACTTGTTCTCCATCATGCGCCGGGCAGCCGCTTCGGCTTCCTTGTCATTCTGGACGCTCTGCGCCTTTTCGATCAGCGAGAGCACATCGCCCATGCCGAGAATGCGGCTGGCCATGCGGGACGGATAGAACGGTTCCAGGTCCTCCAGCTTTTCGCCGGTGCCCTGGAAGTAGACCGGCTTGCCGGTGACGGCCAGCACCGAGAGCGCGGCGCCGCCGCGGGTATCGCCGTCGGTCTTGGTCAGGACCACGCCGGTGATGCCGATCTTCTCGTTGAAAGTCTTGGCCACGTTGACGGCTTCCTGACCGGCCATGGCATCCACGACCAGCAGCGTTTCGTCCACTTCCACCGCCTGCTTGATGCGGACCAGCTCGTCCATCAGCGCGTCGTCGATCTGCAGGCGGCCGGCGGTATCCAGGATCACGATGTCGTTGCCGTGGTCCCGCGCGTGGGCCATCGCCTTCTGGGCGATGAGTTCCGGCTTTTCGGTGCCCATGGTAAAGACGGGCACCCCGGCCTGTTCGCCCACGATCTGCAACTGCTGGATAGCCGCCGGGCGGTATACGTCGCAGGCGACCAGCAGCGGGCGGCGGCCCTGGCTGCGGTAGAACTTGCCCAGCTTGGCGGCGTGGGTCGTTTTACCGTTGCCCTGCAGGCCGCACATCATCAGGACCGTCTGGCCCTTGTTCTTGATGTGAAGGTACTGCGGTTCGCTGCCGCCCATCAGGTTGGTCAGTTCCTCATTGACGATCTTCACGACCTGCTGCGCGGGGGTCAGGCTTTCCATGACTTCCTGCCCCATGGCGCGCTCCGAAACACCGGCGCAGAAATCCTTGGCGACTTTATAGTTGACGTCGGCTTCCAGCAGCGCCATGCGCACTTCCCGCATGGCGGCTTTGATGTCCGCCTCGTTCAGTTTGCCCTTGCCGCGGAGTTTTTTGAAAACGCCGTTCAGGCGCTCTGTCAGGGATTCAAAGGCCATCCGATTCCTCCTGCGTGTCCAGACGCTCCAAGATCAGCAGCATCTCGTCGGTGTCGGCGCTGATCTGCGGCACCGGGGTGAACAGCCCCGTGTTGCAGCAGCGGATCTCCATGACGAGCTGGCGCATCCGCTCCAGGTCCGCCCGCACCGCCATGTGGCGGCGGGCGTTGCCCAGCTTGGCTTCCAGTTCGTCCAGCGCCGCTTCGCCATGCTTGATGGCGTCGCGCACGCCCTGGCGGGTGATGCCGCAGTTTTCTGCGATCTCCGCCAGGGAAAGATCCTCGTCGTAATATTCCGTCAGGATCAGGCGCTGTTTATCAGTCAATACCACACCGTAAAAGTCCAGCAGGACCGAATAGGCCAGATTTTTCTGCGGTTTGCCCGCCATGGCCCGCGCCCCTTCCGTGTTTGAGATGCCGTGTAAAGTTTTTTTCTTTACACATCAGCGTATGCATTATAGCAGGGGCCGGACGGAAAGTCAAGGGCTGCGGCGCATTTTTTCGACGCAGAGGGCAAAATTCCCGTCGCAAAAAAATTTCAAGTCCCGGCCTGAACAGGTGCAAAATCCGTCAGATTGTGCTATAATAAAAAATACTGTGTCCCCAATGAAAGGAGGTGCCTGCCATGCCGATCTTAAAAAGTTACTATCAGGACGTCTACCGCTCCCCCGTCGTGCGGCTGGACGGTTATTCCGGCCGCCACAATCTGGATTCCAGCATCCTGGCCTATCTGGACTTCGGCGGCGCGACGGGCACTTCCAAGGACGGCCTGGCTGAAACGATGCTGGCCTTTGCCACCGAGCGCGGCACCCTACAGCCCGGTATGCCGGTGGTGGAAGCCAGTTCCGGCAGCTTTGGCGCGGCGCTGGCCGTAAGCTGCGCCACCACGGGGCACCCCTGCATCCTGGTGGTGCCCAGCAGCCTGCCCATCGCCCGGCGCAAGCGCCTGCAGGACTTGGGCGCGCACATCGTCGTGTGCAGCAGCGGCGGCCGCAAGGCGATGGACCGCATTGCAGAAGAGACCGCCAAACGCTACGGCGGGTATTTCACCCACTATTTTTCCAACGACGACAACCCCGAATACCACCGCCGCGTCACCGGCCCGCAGATCTTGAAAAACGCCGGGGAGGCCATCGACGCCATCGTGATCGGCGTGGGCAGCGGCGGCACCGTGACCGGCGTGGCCGAATACATAAAGGCGTGGAACAGCATGATCCGCATCGTCGCGGTGGAACCTGCCGAGTGCGCGGCCATTTCGGGCGGGTTCATCGGGCAGCACGGCATCGCCGGGATCGGCCCGGGCTTCGTGCCGGAAAACTACAATCCTTATGTAGTGGACACCGTGCTGACGGTGACCACCGCGGACGCCGAGCGCGCCGCGCGGGAGGTACTGTTCTTTGACGGCGTTCCCGCCTGCACCAGCGCCGGGGCCACTCTGGCCGCCGCCGTGCAGCTCATGGGCGCCGGGAAGGCCAAACGCCCGCTGTGCGTGTTCGCCGGGCGCAAGATGTACGAATAAGTACGGGAAGGAGCGTGCCGTGCCATGAGACCTGCGTGGACCGTGCTGCCGCTGGCAGCCCTTATCCTGTTCTGCGGCTGTACGCGCGCGCCCCAAAGCGGCAGTTCCGCCCCGTCCGGGACCACCGCGCCCTCCGGGACGGCGGCGCCATCCGAACCAGCGGAGACCGCGCCCCCGGCCCAGCCCGCCGGGCTGACCGACGCAGGACTGCCGGTGCTGGATTATGACGAGATCCGCGCCGTGCGGCAGGACACTGCCCCCTACTTTATGCTGGCAGACGGCTACTATACCATGAGCCGGGACGGCCTGTGGGGCCTGATGCGCAGCGACGGCACCGAGGTGCTTTCCTGCCGGTTCACCGTACCCGTGACCGCCTGCGCCACTGCCGGCCAGTGGCACGCGCTGGGGGACAGTTCCCTGAGTTGGGAGGAGTACGACGCCCTGACCGCCCAACTGCAGGCCAGCGGCGACGGGGCCATGTGCAGTGGCGAACATGACGGCAGCACGCACTACTGGTACTACGACGCCGAATCCCACCAGGTACAGGTGGACGGCGGGCTGTTCGGCGGTACGGTGCACGCCCTGGACGCGGAGGACGCACCGTACGGGGACTACCTGCCCTGCCGCCTGGGCACCTTTGTGGACGGCCAGGGGGACCCCAATTATCAATTATTATGAAGCTGCGGACCCGCTCACGCTCGTCTACGCCAACGCCGCCGGGGAACTGCTGAACGACCAGACCTATGAAGCGGCCGGCTGCTTTTACGACCAGGCTCTGGCCCCCGCCTGCCAGGGCGGCAAATGGCTGTATCTGGACCGTTCCGGCCAGGCCGTCACCGAAGCCGTCTATGACGCCACCTACGGCGACGCCAAAGCGGCCTATGCTTCCCCTCTGCTGAACGGCTATGCCCCCGTCTGCCGCGACGGCCAGTGGGGCCTGCTGGACAGCACCGGCGCCGAGTTTGTCCCCTGCACCTGTGCGGGCGCGGCCTGGGACGGCGGCACGCTGTGGCTGCGGCAGGATGACGGCTGGCACGCCTACACGATCCCCGGCGTGGAGAAACCGGCCCCCACCCCGTCGCCGGACCCGCTGGCCGGACTGCCGGATACGATCCAGCCGCCGGACCGCCCCTGTGGGGAGAACGAGCAGTTCCGCTACCATACCACGCCGGACGGCAACCTGATGCTGCGCGCGGGGCCGGGCACCCAGTATGAAAAAGTCGGGGCGCTGCCGCCGTCCTCCGCCGTGGACTGCCTGGGCCGCAGCAATGCCGCCGAAAACTGGATTCTCGTCTGTTACGAGGGCCAGTTCGGCTGGGCCTGCACCAATTATATGACCTGAACTTTCCATCCCCGCCCGGTAGGGCGGGGATTTTCTGTTTTCGGACATATCCCCACCCCTTTTCACATAGGATTTGGCAGAGATTCTATGTAAGGGGGTTGGCGGTATGAAAGGTGACCCGGAGGAACGGGCCGTAGCTGTGGGGCGGTACATCGTGCGCACCGGTGCCACGGTGCGGGCGACCGCGGCGGTGTTTGGGGTGAGCAAGAGCACGATCTGGAAGGACCAGAGCCGCCTGCGCCGCACCCACCCCGGCCTGTGGGCCGAAGTGCAGACCGTTGTGCAGCGCAACAAGGCCGAGCGGCATCTGCGCGGCGGTGAGGCCACGCGCCGCAAATATTTGTGCAAACAGCCTTGCGCACGCCCACTGCGCACAGTATAATAGTTGTAAAATAAAAAAGAAAAGGAAGGGAACGCTGTGAAAAGAACGGATTATATCAGCTGGGATGAGTATTTTATGGGCATCGCCCTGCTTTCCGCCATGCGCTCCAAGGACAACAACAGCCAGGTGGGGGCCTGCATCGTCAGCCCCGAAAACAAGATCCTGTCGCTGGGGTACAACGGTATGCCCATCGGCTGCAACGACGACGATATGCCCTGGGAGCGCGAGGGCGACGACCTGAACACCAAATATATGTACGTCTGCCATTCGGAGCTGAACGCCATTCTGAACAGCCCGCACAGTGACCTGAGCGGCGCGCGGATGTATGTGACGCTGTTCCCCTGCAACGAGTGCGCCAAGGCGATCATCCAGAGCGGGATCAAGGAACTGATCTATCTGTCCGACAAATACCACGACAGCCACGCCAGCATCGCCAGCCGCCGGATGTTCAACATGACGGGCGTGAAATACCGCGCCTATGTGCCTACCGGGCGCGAGATCCATCTGGAAGTATAAAAGCAGGGGGAAAACGGCATGAAAACCATTATCATCGGCATTGCGGGCGGCACCGGCAGCGGAAAGACCACCCTGACCGAGCGGCTGCGCGACCACTTCGGCGTCAATGAGGTCAGCGTCATCAACCACGACAGCTACTACAAGCGTCACGACGAACTGCCCTATGAGGAACGCTGCAAACTGAACTACGACCACCCGGACAGCTTCGACACCCCGCTGATGGTCGCCCACCTGCGCGAACTGCGCGCCGGGCACCCGGTGCAGGTCCCCGTGTACGACTACACGATCCACAACCGCAGCAACGAAACGGTGCTGGTAAAGCCCGCGCCGGTCATCATCGTGGAAGGCATCCTGATCTTTGACTCGCCGGAGCTGTGTGAATTGATGGACATGAAAGTGTTCGTGGATACCGACGCCGACGTGCGCATCCTGCGGCGCATCGTGCGCGACGTGAAGGACCGCGGCCGCACGCTGGACAGCGTGGTGACCCAGTACCTGACCACCGTCAAGCCGATGCACGAGCAGTTTGTAGAGCCCAGCAAGCGCAAGGCCGACCTGATCGTGCCCGAAGGCGGGCAAAATCTGGTGGCGCTGGACATGCTGATCAAGTGGGTCTCCACCCATCTGCAAGGCACCCAGGAATAAACAAGACCCGGCAGACGCCCTTTTACGGTGCGTCTGCCGGGTTTTTATGCTTCGGTCTGCGGTTCCACGATCACAACGGCATACTGCCCGCGCACGTTGTAACACCAGTTGAATACGTCATAGGACGCATAGGAAAATTCATACATCGGGTCGGCCACATAGCAGCCGCCGCTGTCAAAGCCCGTCAGCACCACGCAGTGGGAGTTGCTGTAGGGCAGGCTGCCGTCAGCCATCATAAAGTTGGTGCTGTAGGTCGGGGTCATGCAGCCGCGGGTCGTCCACACGATGACGGGCGCGCCCTCCGCCACCCAGTCATACAGTTCCTCCGCCGGGGTTCCGCTGATGTCCACCGCGCGGTACGGCGAACCCTGATCGTCCAAATAGGCGTTGACCGCCTCCACGACTGGCCCCGGATTGCAGTAATAGGCCAGCAGGTAGGCCGGGTTGCCCATGAACGCTTCGTCCGGGTCGGTGGCCCAATACTCGGCCTGCTGCGGCAAATACTGTTCAGCCATCGTCACCTTGTCTACCGGGAAGCCCAGATAATTCAGCACGATGGTGGCCGCCGTGATCTCGCAGCCGTTGGGCAGTTCCGGGTTTTGAAGGATGTTGCGCACATCCAGCCGGACCGTTTCCTGCCCGCCGGTTTCGTCCTGCGCGGGCTGCGTTGGGGCCTGCCCTGCTTCCCCGCTCCCGGCTGCCGGGTCCGGCAGGTCGGCGGGGATATCTGCGGGCGGCGCGGCGTCCTGTGCGCCGGGCGCTTCCTCTATGGGCGGCGGGTTCTCCGGCGTACCGGCCGTTTCTTCTGCGGCAGGCGGCGAAGCCGTGAACCATCCCGACAGCATCCGCTGCGCCGCGGCGGCCAGTTCGTTTCCCGCCTGCCCCGCTTCGATGGCCAACTGCCGTCTGGCGTCCTCCAGCCCTGCCAGCGCGGGCTGCACGCCGTCGCAGCCCGACAGCAGCAGCCCCAAACCGGCCAACGCAACCAACGCCGACTTCCGTACTTTGTTCACGTCCTTTCACCTCACAGCCCGCTGCCGCCCGAACGCGGCGCATGCGCAGGGGGACCGCCGTTTGGCCGCACCAAAGGCAAAACCGCGCGGTCATGTTTTTACAGGGGCACAGCAGACCGCCGGGGATGGTTGGGGTATCTGCGGCGGCGCTGCTCTTCCCTATCATCTATAAGAAAAGAATAGCCCTATTTTACGGGAAATGCAAGAAAACCCGGCGGAAAAAATCCCGCCGGGCACTTTTATTTTTGCGAAAACCCGTGATTTTTGGGGAAGCGGCGTCCAAGATGCCGTATCCCGCCGTTTCCCGCGCTTTGCAGGCGCTACGGAGCCGGGCCGTTTACCAGAGGTTCACGACCTCATTATACAGCCCTTCGTAGCTTCTGGCCGAGTTGGCCCAACTGAAATCGCACTCCATGGCGCGGCGGACCAGGATCGGCCAGCCGTCCTTCTGCCAGTAGCCTTCCTTGGCGCGCCAGCAGGCTTCGTACAGTTCATGGGCGTTGTAGTTGGCAAAGGTGAAGCCGTTGCCGAACCCGTCGCCGGAATCGTGGATGGAGTCACGCAGGCCGCCGGTCTCGCGCACCACAGGGATCGTGCCGTAACGGCAGGATACCATCTGGGCCAGGCCGCAGGGTTCCGAACGGGAGGGCATCAGGAAGATGTCCGCGCCGGAGTAGATGCGCTGGGCCAACTGCGCGTTGAAGCCGATGTAAACGCCCACACGGCCGGGATGACGGGCGCAGAGTTCGTTGAAGAAGTTCTCGTACTGGGCTTCGCCGGAGCCAAGGATGACCAGTTCGATGCCCTGCTGCAGCAGGCCCTCGGCCACAGCGCGCACGAGGTCCACGCCCTTATGGCCCACCAGACGGGTGACCATCGCCATGATGGGGCTGCCGTCCTTATGCAGGCCGAACTCGTCCTGCAAAGCCGCCTTGCAGACTGCCTTGCCGTCCTGGAAGGTGTTGACATCGTAATTCTTCACGATGTCGGGGTCGGTGGCCGGGTTGAACACGTCCACGTCGATACCGTTCAGGATACCGCAGGTCTTGTACTGCTTCTGGCGCAGCAGGCCGTCCAGGCCATGGCTGAACCAGGGGTCCAGGATCTCCTGGGCGTAGCTGGGGCTGACCGTGGTGACCTTGTCGGCGGTCTCGATCGCGCCTTTCATGAAGTTGGCGCAGCCGTCGTATTCCACCACATGGGCGTCCCGCGCGCCGATGCCGCAGGTATCTTCCAGGATGTCCAGGCCGTACTTGCCCTGGTAGGCGATGTTGTGGATGGTGAACACCGTCTTGATGCGGTTGAACTTATCCAAATGGCGGTAGTACAGGTTCAGATACACGGGGGTCAGCGCGGTCTGCCAGTCGTTGCAGTTGATGATGTCCGGCTCGAAATCGGTATAGAACAGCATTTCGAGGATGGCGCGGGAGAAGAAGGCGAAGCGCTCGCCGTCATCATAAAAGCCGTACAGGCCGCTGCGCTTGAAGTAATATTCGTTGTCGATGAAATAGAAGGTCACGCCCTCATGTTCGGCCTTGAACAGGCCGCAGTACTGGCTGCGCCAGCCCACCGGCACGCTGAAGTTCGTCACATAGGTCAGGGTGTCCTTATACTTCAAATCGCCGTACAGCGGCATGACCACGCGGCAGTCGATGCCGTCCTTGACCAGCGCCTTGGGCAGCGCCCCGGCCACATCGGCCAGACCGCCGGATTTTGCAAAGGGAGCGGCCTCGCTGGCCGCATACAGAATTCTCATAAGTACCTCCATACAAATGGCAGGATCGTTTCATAAAAAGGAAGGACGGGAGGGCTTCTTCAGTCCCCCCGTCCCTCTCATGTAAGCCGCCCCCGGGGAGAATGGGCGCGGCTACTATGAGCCATCTTATACGCTGTGGTTCTTGGCGATGAACACCGGGAAGGTGTCGGTGCCGTTCAGCTTCTTGCCCTCGGTGATGTGGACGTTCTTATCGGTGACCACATACTCCACGTCGCAGTCCGGCTCGACCACCGTATCCTGACCCAGCACGCAGTTCTTCACAACAGCGCCCTTCTTGACCTTGCAGCCGCGGAACAGCACGCAGTTCTCCACCGTGCCTTCGATCACGCAGCCGTCGGCCAGCAGGCTGTTCTTGGCAGAGCTGCCTTCCAGGTAACGGGTGGGGTTATCGTCGCGGATCTTGGTGTAAATCGGCGCGCCGCCGAACAGCGCATCCATGCTGCCGGGCTGCAGCAGGCGCATATTCTCGTCGAAGTAGCTCTTCATATCCGAGATGCGCGCCACATAGCCGTCGAAGCGGTAAGCATGCACGTTGAGCAGTTTGAGGTTGCGGGCCAAGATATCGCGCTCAAAGTAGACCATGCCGCGCACAGCCGCGTCATGGATCAGGTGGATCAGGGTCTCGCGCTCGATCACATAGATGTTCAGCGAAAGGTTCTGTTCACCCAGGCGGTAATCGTTGGTGAGGATCTCGGTCACGCGGCCGTCATCGTCCACGCGGACGGTGTAGTTGTCACTGCGGGCGCCCTCGGGGATCACGGCGCGGTTGTAGACCATCGTCACGTCGGCGTTGCTGTTGACGTGCGCGTCGATCAGGTCGGCAAAGTCAAAGTTCAGCGCGGTGTACGCATCCGACAGGATCACATAGCGTTCCTTCTGGGCTTCCAGCCAGGAGAGGATGCTTTCCAGCGCGTCCACGCGGCCGGAGTAGACCTTGACGCTGCGCTCCGCGAAAGGCGGGACGATGTTCAGGCCGCCGCGCTTGCGGGTGAGGTCCCATTCACGGCCGGAACCCAGATGGTCCATCAGGGAGTGGTAGTTCCGGCGCACGATGACCGACACGTTGTCGATGCCCGCATTCGCCATGCTGGACAGCGTGAAGTCGATCAGGCGGTAACGTCCGCCGAAGGGAATGGAGGCCATAGAGCGCTCCGCCACCAGTTCGGGAACAAGATTATCGTAGGTGTTGGCGAAAATGACGCCGAGAGCGTTGACGTTGCTGTTTACCATTGTTCCTCACCATCCTTTACATCGCTGGAGACCATCGCCTTGGGGCCGACGGTCGCGCCCTTGCCGACGACCACGTCGGAGCCGACCGTCGCCACATCGCCGGGTTCGGCAATGTTCAGGCCGCCTTCGGGCATGGCGCCCACGGTGGCGCCCTCCTCGATCGTGACGTTTTCGGCCACGATGCAGTGCTTGACGCTGGCGCCCGCCTTGATGACGGTGCCGCCCATGACGACGGCGGCTTCCACCGTAGCGCCCTTTTCCACCACGACGCCGGGGAACAGGATGGAGTGGTTGACGGTGCCGTCAACGCGGCAGCCTTCCGAAACCATGGAGTTCACGATCGTGGCATCGCTGCCGATGCGCTGGCAGGGCTGGCCGGAGTTGAGGGAGTAGATCTTCCAGTTTTCATCAAACAGGTTGATGCCGGAATGGCCGGGGTCCAGCACTTCCATGTTGGCCTGCCACAGGCTGGAGATGGTGCCCACGTCCTTCCAGTAGCCGCTGAAGTGGTAGGCGTACATACGCCGCCCATCCTTGAGCAGGTTGGGGATGACGTTCTTGCCGAAGTCGTTCTCGGAATTGGGGTCCGCTTCGTCTTCGGTGAGGTACTTTTTCAGGATGTCCCAGTTGAAGATGTAGATGCCCATGGAGGCCAAGTTGGACTTGGGTTCCTTCGGCTTTTCCTGGAACGCATTGATACGGTCGTCCTCGTCGGTGACCATCAGGCCGAAGCGGGAAGCCTCGCTCCATGGCACTTCCATGACGGCGACAGAGAACTCGGCGTTCTTCTCCTTATGGAAGCGCAGGAAATCGGAGTAGTCCTGCTTGCAGATCTGGTCGCCGGACAGAATGATCACATACTTGGGATCATAGCGGTCAATGAACGAAATATTCTGGTAGATCGCGTTGGCCGTGCCCTTGTACCAGTCAGAGCCGGTGGCCTGCTGGTAGGGCGGCAGCACATGCACGCCGCCGTGCAGGCGGTCCAGGTCCCAGGGCTGGCCGTTGCCGATGTACTCGTTCAGGACCAGCGGCTGATACTGGGTCAGGATGCCCACCGTATCAATGTCAGAGTTGACGCAGTTGGACAGCGGGAAGTCGATGATGCGATACTTTCCGCCAAACGGGACTGCGGGCTTGGCGAGCTTTTGGGTCAGCGCGTAGAGGCGCGAGCCCTGGCCGCCGGCCAGGATCATTGCGATCATTTCTTTAGCCATAAGATTTCTCCCCTTAAAATTTGGCATTTGCCATAGAATACAAATTGGATCTGCGATCTATCCATCACGCGGAAGAAAGGCAGGGCCCTTACTTCTGCGGGTTGGCTTTTGCAGTGCGGCGGCGGGTCGCCGCGGTCTTGGCGCCGGTCTTTCCGGCCCTGGCCGCTGCGGGTTTTGCCGCCGTTTCGCCGGCCTTTTTGGCGCGGGGCTTGCGGGCCGCCGGGACCTGGAAGTAAAGGGTGGACAGCGGCGGCAGCGTCAGCGAGATATGCTGCGCGAAGCCGTGCATTTCGCCCTTTTTGCTGCGCACCGTGCCGTTGCTCACACCGGAACCGCCGTACTTGGGATCGTCGGAATTGAGGATCTCTTTGTAGCTGCCGGGGTTCGGCACGCCCATCTGGTAATCCTGGCGCAGCACGGGGTTGAAGTTGCAGACGACCAGCAGCATCTTCCCTGCCTTGTCACGCCGCAGGAAGGCGATGACACTCTGCTGGTTGTCGTCGGGCACGATCCACTGGAAACCTTCCCAACTGTAATCGACCTGCCAGAGCGCGGGCGTTTCGCGGTAGAAGTGGTTGAGGTCCTTGGCATAGTTTTGGAGCTGGCGGTGCTTGTCGTAGCCCAGCAGCATCCAGTCCAACTGCTTCTTCTCATCCCACTCGATGAACTGGCCGAACTCCTGCCCCATAAAGAGCAGCTTCTTGCCGGGGTGCGCCATCATGTAGCCGTAGAAGGTGCGCAGGTTGGCGAACTTTTCTTCGTAGTCGCCGGGCATCTTGTTGATCAGGCTGCACTTGCCGTGCACCACCTCGTCATGGCTGATGGGCAGGATGAAGTTCTCGCTGAAAGCGTAGAAGAAGCTGAACGTCACCTTGCCGTGGTTGCCTGCGCGGAACAGCGGGTCGGTCTTCATGTAGCTGAGCATATCGTTCATCCAGCCCATGTTCCACTTGAAGTTGAAGCCCAGGCCGCCGTCCGCGGCCGGTTTGGTCACCATCGGCCAAGCGGTGGATTCCTCGGCGATCATCATCTTGCTGGGGTGACGGCTCAGGATGGCGGTATTGAGCTTTTGCAGGAAGGCGATGGCCTCCAGATTTTCCTTGCCACCGTTGCGGTTGGGTTCCCACTCGCCGTCGCGGCGGTTGTAGTCCAGATACAGCATGCTGGCGACCGCGTCCACGCGCAAGCCGTCCACATGGTACTGTTCGACCCAGAACATCGCGCTGGAGATCAGGAAGCTGGCGACCTCGTTCATGCCGTAGTTGAACACCATGGTGCCCCATTCCTTATGCTCGCCGCGGCGGGGGTTGGGGTCCTCGTAGCAGGGTTCGCCGTCGAAACGGTACAGGCCGTAGCCATCCTTGGGGAAGTGCGCAGGCACCCAGTCCAAGATCACGCCGATGCCCGCCTGGTGCAGCTTATCCACAAAGGCCATAAAGTCCTTCGGGGTGCCGTAGCGGCTGGTGGGGGCAAAATAGCCCGTGACCTGGTAGCCCCAGCTTCCGTCAAACGGATACTCGGTGATGGGCAGCAGTTCCACGTGGGTGTAGCCCATCTCTTTTATGTACGGGATCAGTTCGTCGGCCAGCTCGGAATAATTGTACGGGATGCCCTTTTCGGGGTCCTTCATCTTCCAGCTTCCGGCCTGCAGTTCGTAGATCGAGACCGGGCTGTTGATCACATCCTGTTTGGCGGTCGCCTGTTCCCAGGCGGCGTCCCCCCAGGAATACCCGGTCAGGTCGTAGACCTTGCTGCCGTTGGAAGGGCGTGTCTCGGTATGGAAGGCGTAGGGGTCGGACTTATAGATCAGTTCGTCCCCTGCCGTGGTGATGCAGTATTTGTAAACGTCATATTCCCGAATTCCGGGGATGAACAGTTCCCAGATCTCGTCCGCCACTTTCGCCATCGGGTGGTCGCCCGGCGCCCAGTTGTTGAAATCGCCTACGACCGAAACCGCAGCGGCATGCGGCGCCCATACGCGGAACACCGTGCCCGCTTGACCGTCCTGTTCGCACAGGTGCGCGCCGAAGTAGCGGTAAGCCTCCTGATTGTCCCCTGCATGGAACAGGTAGATGGGCAAATCAGAACTTTTAGGCGTACGTTTGCCTTGCTTCAACATAATCTCCCCTTTGCAGCCGGGCGGTTCCCGGCCCCTGTAATTTTGCTATTTCTATATTACCTGTTTCGCACGCGAATTTCAAGGTTTTTCTGTAATAATCCGCTAAAATTTTATTCCCTTTTAATTTTGATTTGTACAAATTCGACATAAAAACCGTTTCCACGTTGTACCGTTATACAAAAAAGCCCCATACAAGGTACTTTTTACACCTTGTACGGGGTTGTTTAATCCTTATGCGCCGTAAATATAGTACGGGTTCTGGCCGCTGTACACACTGCGGCGGTTCCACACCGTATGCGTGGCCAGATATTCCGTCCACGCGCGGTAACCGGACGGGTTGAAGTGAACGCCGTCATACTCGGCATCATAGGCATCCACCATGCTGCCGTCCGGGTTGGTCAGTGCTTCGCGGATATTGACAAAGTAGCAGCCCTTGCGCAGCGCCAAATTGGCCAGCAGGTCGTTGATGGTGGCGATGCGGGCGTTGTCCAGGCCGGGTTTGGTCTGCACCACGTCCTCCTGCACGCCGGGGATCGCCTGGATATAGAAGATCACGCCGGGGTTCAGTTGTTCCCGCAGCATATCGATCAGGCGTTCATAGTAGGCGATGAAGCTGTCCTCATTGCCCTGGGTGACCAGATTGTTGGTGCCCACCAGAATATAGACATAGTCCGGCTGGGTGGCGACGATGGCTTCCATGGGCGTTTCCTCCGCACCGGTGACGGCGTTCTTCATGGAAGTGTTGTTCACAAAGCTGTTCACGCCCGCGCCCACATAGGTGGCATACTTGGCGTTGGGCAGGCCGGTGGCATACAGCCCCAGCCCCGAAGCGATACTGTCGCCCACAAAGGTGACGGTATCGAAATAGCTGTTGGTGACGGTGCCCAGCATCGGCACACCGATCATGCGGTGGTCGGTGTTGAGGTATTCGGTATCGATCGTCTGTTCCACCGGCGTGGAGGTGTTCCACACCGCAGTGTCCACCGCCTGCACGATGCGCTCCGGCGTTTTGCCGGTAGGCTGCGCCTGTTCCGGCGTCGCGGTCACCACAGGCGTCGGCGTGGGTTCCGCCGCAGCCGGGGTAGCTTCCGGCAGGGCGGGATCCTCCTGTTCCTGCTTCTGGAACAGGTACCAGGCCGCAGCCAGGCAGGCCAGCGCCACGATGACCGCCAGCACGCCCGCGATCCGGCGCTTGCGGCGCCTGCGGGCAAATTCGTTGCGGTAGGTGTAAAAATCAGACATGAAAATGCTCCTGACCGTTTCGGTCGTTCGTAGTAAAGTATAAGAATGGAACCATTATACCGCGTTTTGTCCCCCGGGGCAAGGGGCCGCGGGTATCTTTTACATTCTGCGGCAGCGTGCGGCAAAATCTTTCACTTGACGTTGGCAGGGCCGCCCCCTATAATAAATAGGAGAAAATATCCCGTTGATTGATAAGGAGGCCGGTTTTATGGCGTGGATGATCGTTTCTGACAGTTCTTGTGAGATCCGCGCGCTGGCGCATCCGGCGCCGGGCGTACAGTTTGCCCTGGTGCCCTTCAAGATCCGCATCGGCGAGCGCGAATATGTCGATCTGCCCACTTTGAACGTGCCGCAGATGCTGCAGGCCATGACGGACTACAACGGCGCAAGCACCAGCGCCTGCCCCAGCCCGGAAGAATGGGCCGAATGTTTTTTGCAGGCTGACCAGGTCATTGCGCTGACCATCAGCAGCAACCTGTCCGGCAGTTACAACGCCGCGCTTTCGGCGCGGGAGATGGTGCTGGACGAGCACCCCGAAAAGAAGATCTTCATTCTGGACACCCTGAGCTGCTCCGGCGCGCTGGGCGATGCGGCCGAACTGGCCAACACGCTGATCGGGGAAGGGGTCGGTTTTGACGATGTCTGCTTCGCCATGAAGAAATTCGCCGAGACCACCCACATCCTCTTTGCACTGGCCAGCTTTGACAACCTTGCCAAAAACGGCCGCGTGAACCGCGTGGTGGGCTTTATCGCCGGGCGGCTGAATATGCGCGTGCTGGGCCGCCGCACCAGCGACGGAAAGATCGAGTTCTTCTTCAAGACACGCGGCGAGACCCGCGTGCTGGCCCGCATTCTGGAACAGATGGACGCCGACAAATACGACGGCGTGCACCCGGTCATGATCAGCGAGTGCAACAACAAGAACGCCGCCAAGCTGCTGGAACACGGCATCCACGCCAAGTGGCCGGAGGCGAAGGTGCGCATCCTCCCCTGTTCCGGCCTGTGCAGTTTTTACGCCCAGGATCAGGGGCTTATCATCACCTATTGAGTACCTGAGCGCCAAAACAGGCGCCCCGGAACATTCCGGGGCGCCTGTTTTTTGTTCGTTCGGTGTTTGTTCAGCCGCATCAGGCGTCCTCGGCCTGTTCCTCGCGCTGCTTTTTGCGGCGCATACGCTCCACAAAGGCGGCGCGCTGCTTCTGCCAGCGGGCGTCCGCTTCCGGCGTGGCCGGTTCGGTGCAGCGGGCAAAGCTCCAATGCAGGCCGTCGCGGCGGCTGAGTTTGAAGCGCACATACCAGTGCCCGCAGTAGGGGCACTCGCTGCGGGTATAGTACCCGGTGTTGCCGCGCTTGAGCCACACTTCGTCATGGGTCAGCGGCGCGCCGCATTCCGGGCAGTTCACCTGATTCAGTTCGGGGACGGTCTTGTAGTCGTCGTGTTCCAGGCGGTCCATGAACACCTGCACATCCCGCGCGGTGGTCTCGTCGCCCAGCAGCGCGCCACGCAGCAGTTCTTCCTCGGTGGGGTAGGTCGCCAGCCCTTCTTCCAGCGGCAGCTTGCGGCAGATCTGCGCGGTGTACAGCGCGTCGTCCAGCGCGTGGTGGAAGGGTTCCTCCTTGGGGATGCCCAGGCGCTCGACCACGCTTTCCAGCGTCATACCCTCCCCTTCTTTGCGCGGGTAGGTCTGCAGAAAGATGCGCTGCAAGTCATACCAGTGGATCGGCCAGTTTTCGTCCAGCCCGGTCAGGAAAAGGTTCTGCTTGAGCACCGGCACATCGTCCAGGCCCCATTCCGCCAGTTCGGCGTCCGGCCCGGCCCAGTCCAGGAACTTCTGCAGGCCCTCCCGCATGGGGATGCCCGCGTCCAGGTCCCCCTGGGACAGCCCCGTGACCTTGGCGATATGGTGCTGGAGCTTGCGGAAGATGCGGGGGCGCAGGTTCACCTCAAAAGTGTCCAACACGTCGCCGTATTCGTTGATGCGCACCGCGCCGATCTGGATGATCTCGCCGCGCAGCGTCAGTTCGGTGCCATGGTAGAGGAAGGTCTTGGGCTTGTAGCCGATATTCCACTCCAGATCAAAAACGATCAGTTCCACCGCTCAATCTCCTTCCTGCAAAATGTATCGTTCCACCGCCAGGCCCACGCCGTCGTGGTCGTTGTCGGCCGTCAGGAAATCCGCCGCCTGCTTGACCGGGGGCTGGGCATTGCCCATAGCCACGCCCAGCCCGGCATAGCGGATCATGGGCAGGTCGTTCCAGCCGTCGCCACAGGCCATCAGGTCGCGAGCGGTCAGGCCCATATGGCGCAGCAGCAGTTCCAGCGAAGCCGCCTTTTCCACATGCAGCGGCATGGTCTCGATGAAGAAGGGCTGGGAGCGGTAGATGGACAGCCTGCCCGCAAATTCCTGCTGCATCAGTTCCTCCACATGGGGCATATCCACCGGGTCGCCGGTGAGCAGCAGTTTGTGGATGGGGTAGCGGATCTCGGCCGGGAGGTCGGGCACCTGGCGGACCGGGATGTGGTTGATACGCGCTTCCTCCTGCACATAGGGGCTGTCCGGCTGCTCGGTGACGATGCCGTGGGCGTCGTAGGTCAAGGGCACCACGTTCCAGTACCGGCTGAAGGTGCAGACCGGCTCGATGAGGTCCGGCGGGAAGGCGTGCTGCACCAGCGTTTGGCCGGTGCGACAGTCAATGATCTTGCCGCCGTTGTAGCTCAAAATACAGCCGCCGTATTTTTCCAGTTCCAGTTCCCGTGCCAGGGGTTCGATGCCCACGGTGGGGCGGCCGCTGGCCAGTACGATGCAGACGCCGCGGCGCGCCGCTTCCTGCAGCGCCGCCCGGGTGCGCGGGGTGATGACCTTTTTGCTGTTGGTCAGGGTCCCGTCCAGGTCCAGCGCCAAAACTTTATATCCCATATGCGTTCCTGCTTCCTGCGTTGATTTACGCCTATTGTACCCTAAATGCGGCATTTGTGCAAGCGTTGCCGTCCTGCGCGCGCCTTGACAATCCGTGCGGCCCATGGTAAGATACTGGCAATGTAAGGGAGTAGTCGGCGCGGCGGCAGAGCAACCGCCGCGCAGTTCCGTCAACATAATGGGCCCGCGGGGCTCTGGCTGAACTTGAAATGGCGAGACTTACCTGCCTGGCGCACCGCCGGGCAGGTAGGTCTTTTTTGTTGCCAGAAAACGGAGGATGTAATCATGACGCTGTTTGACCTGATCCTGATCGCCGTCAGCCTTTCGATGGACGCTTTTGCGGTATCCATCTGCAAGGGGCTTTCGGTCCGCAAAGTGACGCCGCGCCACGCCCTGGCCTGCGGGCTGTGGTTCGGCGGGTTCCAGGGGGCCATGCCGGCCCTGGGGTATTTTCTGGGCGGGCGCTTTGCCACGCTGCTGACCCGCTTTGGGCCATGGATCGCCTTTTTCCTGCTGGCGGTCATCGGCGCGAACATGGTCAAGGAAAGTTTCAGCGGGGAGGACAACCTGAACGACGACTTTTCCCCCAAAGCCATGCTGCCGCTGGCTGTCGCCACCAGCATCGACGCCTTTGCCGTGGGGGTCAGCTTTGCCGCCATGCAGGTACAGATCCTGCCCGCGGTGACGCTGATCGGCTGCATCACCTGTGTGCTGTCGGCCTGCGGCGTAAAGGCCGGGGCCGTCTTTGGCGACAAATACCGCGCCCCCGCCGAGCGGCTGGGCGGCATCGTGCTGATCCTAATCGGGCTCAAAACGCTGTTGAGCGGGTTGGGCGTTCTGTAATACCGAAAGCGGCCCCGGCTATACGCCGGGGCCGCTGTTGTTTGCCGTCACGTTTTTGCCGCCACCAGCAGGATACGGTGGATGCGCCCTTCGATGCAGCCGTCCCGCTCCAGCATGTTCTGGGCGGCCAGCAGGCGCTCGGCGCAAGACTCCACCGAGAAGCCCGGAAACTCCCACTCGATGATGCGCGCGAACCAGACCAGCGCCCCCACGTCAAAGAATCGGATGGGCCGGAAACATTCTTCCGCCCGCAAAAGCGTGAACCCTGCTTGCCGGAAGCGGCGGCTCACCGCCGCAAGGGTCAGGTTCGGGTACGGCAGCGGCGTCGGGCCCAGCAGCAGTTCCACCAGTTCCCGGTCGTTTTGCGCGCCCACCGGTTCGGTGATGAACAGGCCGCCCGGTTTGAGAAGGCGGCGGACTTCGCGTTCCGCAAAATCCCCGTGCCGGTTGATGACCCGGTCAAACTCCGCATCCCCAAAGGGCAGGCGGCCCGCGCCGTCCCCCGCGCGGAAGTCGATGCCCCGCGGCAGCAGGCGTTCCCGGCAAAGGCGCACATTGGGCGGGTAGGCTTCCGCCGCGGCGGTCCGGGCCGGGGGATGCCCCAGCGAGAGCAGGAACTCCCCGCCGCCGGTGTCCACATCCAGCAGCTTCATCTCCGGCCGCAGGTTTTGCAAAACGATCTCCCGGTAGGACCACGGCAGGTCCGTTTCCTCGGTATAGCGTCCGTGAATGTGGGAAAAATCCCACCCATGGATGTGGGCGGCGTTTTCTTCCTCTTTCCAAAGCCGGAGGCGTTCGTTTCGTTCCATCGTTCTCCCCCCTTGCGTTCTGTGCGCCCAGTATACCACAAAACGCCCGCGTTCCGCCAGCCTGACCGGCAGGTAAACGAATCGTCGATTTACTTCCTGCCCCCGCCGTGCTATGCTGAAAGCAAAGAAAGGAGGGGCCGTCATGAATGCAAAATCTTTCGGCGCCTTTTTGGCCCAAACCCGCCGGGAGCGCGGCCTGACCCAGAGCGCCCTGGCGGAACAACTGCACGTTACCGACAAGGCGGTGAGCCGCTGGGAGCGGGGGCTGGGGTTCCCGGACATCGGCACGCTGGAACCGCTGGCCCAGGCCCTGGGGCTGACGCTGGAGGAACTGATGCAGGCCGGGCGGTCGCCCGACGCCCCTACTGTGCCGGCCCGGCAGTTACAGCCCGCCCGCACCCTGCTGGAGCCGCCCGCGGGCATCGAGTGGCGCTCGGTGCGGATCTTCCTTTTCTGGACTGCCGCGGCGGTGGCGGTCGCCGCCCTGTTCCTGCTGCCCGCCCAGGTGGCGACGCAGTGGCATCTTCAGGACGGCGTCCTTTACCCCGGCGCCGTGCTGCCCACGTCGCTGTTCTATTTGTCCCGCCTGGGGTTTACGTTTCTGATGCTGCTGGTCTGGAAGAATTTTGAGCAGGGATCGTTTTTTCTCTCGCTCCTGGTATGGCTGCGCGTCCTGTACCCGCAGTTTGCCCCGTGGTTCACGCTGGGTTGGCAACTGTTCTGCTGCCTTTTGTGCTATCTGGCTTCGGCCCCGGTGGTAAGCGAGATCATCACACTGCTGTTCAACCGCTGAACCGTAAAAATGCCCGTGAGCAGGCCCAAACCTGCCCCCGGGCATTCGTTTATCCATTTACAGGCGGCCGTACTCCGCATCGGTGACCGGCTCGCACCATTCGTTGCTGCAATTCTCCCCCGGCACTTCCACGGCGATATGGCTGAACCAGCTATCCGCCTTGGCGCCGTGCCAGTGCTTGACTTCCGGCGGAATGGTGATGACGGTACCCGGCGTCAGGCTGACGGCGGGTTCGCCCTCCTGCTGGTACCAGCCCTCCCCCGCCGTGCAGATCAAGATCTGGCCGCCGCCTTTGGCGGCATGGTGGATATGCCAGTTGTTGCGGCAGCCCGGCGCAAAGGTGACGTTTGCCAGGTACACCCCGCACTGGGGATCGGTCAGCGGGTTCAGATAGGACTGCCCGGTAAAGTACCGGGCAAAGGCGGTGTTGGCCGCGCCGGTCCCAAAGACGTTCTGCTGTTCAAATGCCTGCTGTTCGCTCACTTTCATAAAAAATGCCTCCCGTTGGCGGCGCGCTGGTCTTGCGGGCGTGTCCGCGTTTTTTCGTATCATACAAATCATACAAGTTGAAGTGCGCTTTAAGTCAAGCCTTTTTTATAAACAAACAGCGGGAACCGCCTGTATGGCGGTTCCCGCGTTCGTTTGGGGCAGGATCAGTCCACGGTCTGGATGCTCGTGACGGTAAAGCCGCCGTTCTCGATCACAGCCCGGATCTTGTCATCGGGCAGGGCGGCGTTCAGCACCGCTTCGGCGGTGCCCGCTTCATGGTCCGCCGCGGCGCTCTCCACCTCGGGCAGTGCTTCCAGCATCCGCTTGAGGCGGGCCGAGCAGCCGCCGCAGTGCATACCTTCCACTTTCATCCTCTTTTTCATGGCGTTTGCCTCCTTTGCAAATCAATGGTCGTTCTTTCTGTCAGGACCGGCATTCGGGCGGCGTTCACCCGATGCCGTGTACCACATAGCCTGCGCCCTCGACGGCTTTGGTGAGGGCTTCCTCCGAAGTATCCGGCTGCATACGGATCACCGCCGTGCCACGCTCTGCGCTGGCGGTGGCTTCCTGCACGCCGGGCACCGCTTCCAGCGCCCGTTTGACGGCGCTTTCGCAGTGTTCGCACATCATGCCTTCCACCTGCATGGTCTTTTCCACCGTCTGTTCCGCCGGGGCCGCAGCAGGGGCTGCGTCAGCCGGTTCCGCTGCCGGTTCTACGGTGGGCGCCGGGCAGGACGATGTGCAGGCCGGGGCGTCGTCCACCGCCACGGGCTGCAGCGGGCGCTGGTGGCGGATGGGCTTATCCCTGCGGGCGCTGCGCATATCGAACAGGTTCAGCCGCAGCGCGTTGGTCACAACGCAGACGCTGCTCAGGCTCATGGCGGCCGCCGCGAACATGGGGTTCAGCGTCAGGCCCAGCGGCACGAACACGCCCGCCGCCAGCGGGATGCCGATGCTGTTGTAGAAGAACGCCCAGAACAGGTTCTGATGAATGTCGCGCAGGGTAGCGCGGCTCAGGCGCACCGCCGCGGGCACGTCGCTGAGGCGGCTCTTCATCAGCACCACGTCGGCGGCGTCGATGGCCACGTCGGTACCCGCGCCGATGGCGATGCCGGTATCGGCCCGGGTCAGCGCCGGGGCGTCGTTGATGCCGTCGCCCACCATGGCGACCTTTCCCTGCTCTTTCAGTTTGCGGATGACGCTCTCCTTGCCGTCGGGCAGGACCCCGGCGATGACCTCGTCCACACCGGCCTGCGCGCCGATGGCGCGGGCCGTGCGCTCATTGTCGCCGGTCAGCATGACGACCCGGATGCCCATATTCTGCAGTTCCCGCACAGCCTGCGGGCTGTCGGCCTTGATGACATCGGCCACGGCGATCATGCCCAGCAGGCGGCCGTCCCGGCAGAAGAACAGCGGGGTCTTGCCCTGCCCGGCCAGTTCCTCGGCCCGGGCGCGGGCTTCACCGGGCACGGTGGTCCGGGTCCCGATGAATTTCAGGCTGCCTGCACACAGGGGCACGCCGTTCTGTTCCGCGGTCACGCCGTTGCCGGGCAGCGCCGCAAAGGCGGCGACCTCCTCCGGCTGCATGCCGCGCTCGCCGCCCGCCTGCAGGATGGCGCGGGCCAGCGGGTGTTCGCTCTTTTGTTCCAGCGCCAGGGCCAGGCGAAGCAGTTCTTCCTCGCTGACGCCCGCAGCGGGCAGGATGTCGGTCACTTTGGGTTCGCCGCTGGTGATGGTGCCGGTCTTATCCAGCGCCACGATCTCGACACGGCCCGCTTCTTCCAGCGAAGCAGCGGTCTTGAACAGCACGCCGTGTTTGGCGCCCATGCCGTTGCCCACCATGATCGCCACCGGGGTGGCAAGCCCCAGTGAACAGGGGCAGCTGATGACCAGCACCGAGATGCCCCGCGCCAGCGCGTAGCCGATCCCCTGCCCCAGCAGCAGCCAGACGACGGTGGTGACGGCCGCGATGCCCAGCACTGCCGGCACGAATATGCCGGAGACCCGGTCCGCGATCTTGGCGATGGGCGCTTTGGTGGCGGCCGCGTCGCTGACCATCTGGATGATCTGGGCCAGGGTGGTATCCTCCCCCACGCGGGTGGCGCGGCAGCGCAGGAAGCCGGACTGGTTGACCGTGGCGGCCGATACCGGGTCGCCTGCTTCCTTATCCACGGGGATGCTCTCGCCGGTCAGGGCGGATTCATTGACAGCGCTGTGGCCCTCCAGAATGACGCCGTCCACCGGGATGTTCTCGCCGGGGCGCACCACAAAGATGTCGTCCCGGCGCACCGTTTCCACCGGGACCTCGACCTGCGCGCCGCCGCGCTCGACGGTGGCGGTCCTGGGGGCCAGCTTCATCAGGCTTTTCAGCGCGTCGGTGGTGCGGCCCTTGGAGTAGGCTTCCAGCGTTTTGCCCACGGTGATCAGCGTCAGGATGGTGGCGGCGGACTCAAAGTACATCTCGTCCATATAGACCATGACCTGGGCCATATCCCCGCGCACCACGGCGTCGGCCATACAAAACAGCATGACCGTGCTGTACCCGAAGGCGGCCGCGGCCCCCATCGCCACCAGCGTGTCCATGTTGGGCGCGCGGTGGACAAGGCCCTTGAAGCCGCTGACGAAGAACTTCTGGTTGATGACCATGACGATGGCCGTGTCCAGCATTTCAAACATCATCAGGGCCAGATGGTTGTTGGCAAAGAAAGGCGGCAACGGCCAGCCCCAGAGCATCCAGCCCATGATATACATCAGGGGCAGCCAGAAGATCACCGAAGCGATCAGGCGGCGCACCATTTGGGGCGTTTCGGTATCCTTGAGTTCCTGCGGGCCTGCCGCGCTTTGCGCCGCCCGGCCCCCGGCCGTTTTTTCCGACGCGCCGTAACCGGCCTTTTCGACAGCGGCGATCACATCCTGCGGCGCGGCTGTGCCTTCCACGCCCATGGAATTGGTCAGCAGACTGACCGAGCAGGACGTGACCCCCGGCACCGCCGACACGGCCTTTTCCACCCGGGCACTGCAGGCCGCGCAGCTCATGCCCGTGACGTTATACTGTTTCATCCTGTTCCCTCCCGGCCCGCACGGGGCGGGCCTGTATCCGCCGGGACGCCCGCGCTCACTTCATCAGCTTTTGCAGGACGTTCAGCAGTTCGTCGATGGTTTCTTCCTTGCCGTCGCGGATATCCTGCGCCACACAGGTGCGGATATGGTCCGAAAGCAGCTCCCGGTTAAAGGAGTTCATGGCGGCGGTGACGGCCGCGCTCTGCACCAGAATGTCGGGACAGTAGGCGCCTTTTTCCACCATGCCGCGGATGCCGCGGATCTGCCCCTCGATGCGGTTCAGGCGGTGGATCAGTTTTTTGTATTCCTCCGGCGTGCGCTGCTTGGTGCGCAGGCAGCAGTCCTTTTTTTCGTTTTCCATGGCGGTCGTCCTTTCCGTTCTTATACCCCTTCCGGGTATCTATATATTATACCCCCTTTGGGTATTTGTCAAGCTGTTTTTATATCCCTCCGGGCTGAATCGGCAAAACATATGCGTGAAGGTTGACGGACAGGCGTTTCTGCGGTACATTTCTATCATCAGGCGCCCCACGCAGGGCGGTTCGTCTATACCCCCAGCCGCCCTTTATGCAAAGCCAAAAGACATCCTTTTCATGCAGGAGACGAAACCATGACGATCGTATATATCGAAGATGACCGCGCCATCGCGGAAGCTGTGCGGGATTTTCTTGCCGCCAAAAGCTGCCGCGTGACGGTGTGCCCCACGCTGGCAGCGGCGCGCCAAACGCTGGCCGATGCCCTGCCGGACCTTGTGCTGCTGGACTGGAACCTGCCCGACGGGGAGGGGGCTGCTTTCTGCCGGGAACTGCGGGCCCGCGCGCCGGAACTGCCCATCCTGCTTTTGACCGTGCGGGGCGACACGCCGGACGTGCTGGAAGGTTTTGCCTGCGGCGCCGATGACTATGTGACCAAGCCCTTTGACCGGGAGATCCTGTATTCCCGCATACTGGCCCTTGCGCGGCGCAGCAGCCGGTCCGCCGGGCCGGTGCTGCAATGCGCCGGGATCGTGCTGGACGAAAGCCGCCAGACCGTCACCTGCCGCGGGCAGGAGGTAAACCTTGGGTACCTGGAATACCAACTGCTGCACCTGCTGCTGCAAAACAAAGGCCGCACCGTGACCCGCCAGCGCCTGCTGGAACAGTTATGGGACCAGAACGGTCGCTTTGTGAACGACAATACGCTGACCGTGACCATGAAGCGCCTGCGGGAAAAGTTGGGCCAGCCCGACTGCCTGAAAACCGTCCGCAGCTTTGGTTACCGCATGGAGGAGGGGCCCCAGTGAACCGCACGAATATGACCGGCAAAAAGCAGCACGGCCCCGCCGTGCTGGCGGGGGTGCTGGCCGCCTGCCTGCTGGCGGCCGGGCTGACCGCCCTTCTCTTGCTGTACTGGCACGACCGGCAGCAGCTTGCCCTGCTGGACGGGTTCTGCACCGCGCTGGTCCGGCGCGCGTCGGAAACCGCCGACGCCGTTTACGACCTTGCCAAAAGCGGGGATTTTCCAGCTACGGAGTCCGGCGTGCTGGCGGGCCTTGGCTACCGCGCGCGGGACCTTGCCGCCGGGGGCGGGCCGGTACTGGCCGCCGCCCTGGCCGGGACGCTGCTGGGCGGGGCGCTGTGGGGCCTATCCTGGTGGTCCCAGTACCGCCGCACCGCACGGCAGGTAAAACGCATGACGGCCCTGCTGGAAGCCGCGCGCTCCGGCACACCGCTGCCGCTGTGGGATGAGCGGGAGAGCTTGTTCTCCCCCCTTGCAGATGAGATCGGCAAGACCGTGACCGAACTGGTCCGCACGCGGGAAGCCGCAGTGGCCGCCCGCGACGGCTTTGCCCGGAACCTTGCCAACATCGCCCACCAGCTCAAAACGCCGCTGACGGCCCTTTCTCTGACAGCCCAGGAGGCGGGCGAACCGGCGCGCAGCGCCATGGCCCCGCAGATCACGCGGCTGACCGGCCTGGAAGAAGCCCTGTTGCTGCTGGCGCGGCTGGATTCCGGCACGCTGCCACTGCGTCCCGTCCCCAACGACCTGTTCACACTGCTGACGATGGCCGCCGACCCGCTGCAATCGCTGGCCCGCCGGGCGGGCGTTGCACTGGATGTGGCCGAACAGGGTGCCGTCACGGTGGACGCCGACCCCGACTGGACGGTGGAGGCACTGGCGAACCTGATGAAAAACTGCGTGGAGCACAGCCCGCCGGGCGGCGCGGTGCGCTGCCGGTACGCGCAGAACGCCCTGTACACCGAGGTCTGCATCGAGGACGAGGGCGCGGGCTTCGCCAAGGCGGACCTGCCGCATCTGTTTGAACGGTTCTACCGCGGCGCAAACGCCGCCCCCGGCAGCACCGGCATCGGGCTTTCCATCGCCAAAGAACTGCTGGAACGGCAGAGCGCCGTACTGACGGCCGAAAACTCGGCCACGGGCGGCCGGTTCGTCGTGCGCTTCTACCCTGCCGCGCGCGGATGTCACCGGGATGTCACTTGACTCTGCTATCATGTTCCCATACAAAGGAGGACATCCCATGGAACTGCTACAATGTACGAACCTGCAAAAGACCTACGGCAGCGGCGAGAACGCCGTCCACGCGCTGAACGGCATCGACCTGACGGTGGAACACGGCGAGTTCACCGCCATCGTCGGGGCGTCGGGGTCCGGCAAATCCACGCTGCTGCACATCCTTGCCAGCGTGGACAAACCCACCGGCGGCACCGTGCTGGTGGACGGCGTGGACGTGGGCAAGCTGGACGCCACCCGGGCTGCGCTTTTCCGCCGCCGCAAGGTGGGGCTGGTCTACCAGTTCTTCAATCTGATCCCTACCCTGACCGTGGAACAAAACATCGCCATGCCGCTGCTGCTGGACAAGCGCAAACCCGACCCGGCCTTTATGGAACAACTGGTCGCCACCCTGGGCCTGCAGGACAAACTGCGGGCGCTGCCGGGGCAGCTTTCCGGCGGGCAGCAGCAGCGCGCGGCCATCGCCCGGGCGCTGTGCTACCGCCCCGCCCTGCTGCTGGCGGACGAACCCACCGGCAACCTGGACCGCAAAAACAGCGGCGAGATCCTGGACCTGCTCAAGGTGTGCCACCGCAACCTGGGGCAGACCATTCTGCTGGTGACCCATGACGAGCAACTGGCCGCCCAGGCCGGCCGCGTCATCACCCTGAGCGACGGGAAGATCGTCAGCGACCGCAAGAGGGGGTGAGCCGCATGTGGAACGTGTACTCCCGCAGTTACCTGACCCACAACCGCGCCGCCCGCCGCACGGTGACGGCTGCCGCGCTGGCGGCCGCCTTCTTTCTCTCGCTGGTATGCAGCCTGTTTTATAACCTGTGGGCCTACGAGGTCGAGCGCATCCTGCTGGAGGAAGGCGGCTGGCAGGCCCGCATCACGGTGGCGCAGAGCGGCGGCGCGCTGGACGAAACGCTGGACGAAACGCTGGAAACGCTGAACCAGTTCGCCAATGTAGAGACCGCCGTCGTGAATACCGAACTTTCCGCGGACGGTGCCGCCGTGATCGACCTGACCTTCCGGGACAAAGGCGGCCTTTACGCCGATTTGGACCGCATCGAAAGCACGCTGGGCCTGCCCGCACAGGCCGTGCAGACCCACGACACGCTGCTTTCGCGCTATCTGGTCAACGACCCGCAGGACCCCAGCCCTTCCCTGCTGATGCCTTTTTACCTGGCCGTTCTGGCGGCGGTGGTGCTGGCGCTGGTCCTGCTGATCCGCAATTCTTTCGAGATCACGATGCAGGCCCGGCTGCGCCAGCTGGGGATCCTTGCCAGCATCGGCGCCACGCCCCGGCAGATCCGGGCCTGCCTGCTGCAGGAAGCCGCCGCACTGGCCGTGCTGCCGCTGCTGGGCGGCACGGTCCTGGGCTGCGCGGCCTGCTGGGCCGTGCTGGCCGCCGTCAACGCCGCGGCCGCCCATGTGGAAGGGCGGATGGAGGCGGTCTTTCAGCTCCATCCACTGCTCGTTGTAATCATCCTGCTGCTTTCGCTGCTGACGGTGCTGCTCTCGGCCTGGCTGCCTGCCCGCCGGTTGAGCCGCATGACCCCGCTGGAAGCCCTGCGCGGCGGTGCCGCCGCAAGCCCGGCCCTGCGCTGGAAACACAGAAAGCATGCCCGGCTGCTGGCGCTCTGCTTCGGCATACGCGGGGAACTGGCCGGGAACGCCCTGCGGACGCAGAAGCATTCGCTGCGCATCGCCAACGTTTCGCTGCTGCTGTCCTTTTTGGGGTTCACGGCCATGCTGTGCTTCTTCACCCTGTCCGGCATCAGCACCCAGATGACCTACTTTGCGCGCTATCAGGACGCCTGGGACATCATGGCCGCCCTGCCGCAGACCTCGCTGACGGAATTCTCGCTGACCGGGGCGCTGCGCGGCCTGCCCGGCGTGGAAAACTGCACCGCCTATGAAAAAGCGGAAGCGTCCTGCTATCTTCCGGCCGAAGCGCAGAGCGAAGAACTGCTGGCGCTTGGCGGCCTGCCGGCCGTAGCGGGCAGCGATGTGGCCGCCGCGGACGGCGGCTGGCTGGTGGACGCCCCCATCGTCGTCCTTGACGACGACAGCTTTCTCGCCTACTGCGAGGACGCCGGGATCGAACCGTCCCTTGACGGGGCCGTATTGCTCAACCGCGTGTGGGACAACCTGCACAGCAACTTCCGCGACAGACTGTACGTTCCCTTTGTGGCCGGGGACACCGGCGCGCTGACCCTGACCGCCCCGGACGGCGCGGCGCTTGGGGAACTGCCACTGCTGGGCAGTACCGACGCCCCGCCCGTACTGCGGGAGGAGTACGACCAGTACACGCTGGTGCAGTTCTGGCCCCAGAGCCTTTGGCAGAAACTGGGGCAGGCGTGGGGGCTTTCCCCCGATGCGGACGGCACGACGGTCCGCATCCTGGGCCGCGACGGCATCACCCGGGAGGAATGCCGCGCCCTGCAGGCGGATGTTTCCGCGCTGCTGGAACAGAACGGCTACGCCTTCACGGTCGAGAACCGCATCGACGAAAAGATCGCCAACGATGAGATGGTCGCGGGCATGCAAGGCATTCTGGGCGCGTTCTGCCTGCTGCTGGCCGCCATCGGGCTGGCGAACGTGTTCCTCAACACGCTGGGCTTTGTGCAGCAGCGCCGCCGCGAGTTTGCGCGCTACCTGTCCATCGGCATGACGCCGCGCGAACTGCGCAGCTTGTTCTGGATCGAAGGGGCAGCTGTGGCCGGGCGGCCGCTGATCATCACGCTGCCGCTCACGGCGCTGGTCGGGACCTTCATGCTGCAGGCCAGTTACCTGGACCCCGCCGTGTTTCTGGCCCAGGCGCCCATCCTGCCGGTGGTCCTCTTCGCCCTGCTCATCGTGGGCACGGTGGCGCTTGCCTACTTTCTCGGTGCCCGGAAGGTGCTGACCGACGACCTGGCCGAAGTACTCAAGGATGAAAGCCTGCGCTGATCTTCCCCGTTTTGAAACGCCCGCCTAAACAGAAATCCCCGCTGCTATTTGGCAGCGGGGATTTTGCTGTTTTTCTACAGGAGGGTCTGCCGCGGCGTTTTGGCAGCCGGTCCGTTCAGCCCATCACAGCAGGCTGCGGTACAGGGCCTTGATCTCCTCCACGCTGGTATCGCGCGGGTTGCCGGGGCAGCAGGCGTCCGCGAAAGCGGACTCAGACAGGAACTGCACGTCCTCCTCTTTCAGGATGCCCTTGAGGTCGGTGGGGATGCCCACATCCGCAGAGAGCTTCTTGACGGCGGCGATGGTCGCATCGGCGGCTTCCTCGTCGCTCATGGCATCGATGCCCGCAACGCCCATGGCCTTGCCGATGGCGCGGTAACGGCCGCCCGCCACGCTCTTGTTGTATTCGAGGCCCGTGGGCAGGATGATGGCGCAGGCAACGCCGTGGGGGGTATCATACAGGGCGCTCAGGCCGTGGGCCATGCTGTGGACGATGCCCAGACCCACGTTGGAGAAGCCCATGCCCGCGATGTACTGGCCCAGGGCCATGCCCTCGCGGCCGTCGGGGGTGTTGTTCACGGCGCCGCGCAGGTTTTCGCTGATCAGGCGGATGGCTTCCAGATGGAACATATCCGAAATCACGCACGCACCCTTGGTGATATAGCCCTCGATGGCGTGGGTCAGCGCGTCCATGCCGGTGGCGGCGGTCAGGCCCTTGGGCATCGAAGCCATCATGTCCGGGTCCACCACGGCGATTTCCGGGATGTCGTTGGTGTCCACGCAGACGAACTTGCGCTTCTTCTCCACGTCGGTGATGACGTAGTTGATGGTGACTTCGGCGGCGGTGCCGGCGGTGGTGGGCACCGCGATGGTGAACACCGCGTGCTTCTTGGTGGGGGCTACGCCTTCCAGGCTGCGCACATCGGCAAATTCAGGGTTGTTGGCGATGATGCCGATGGCCTTGGCCGTATCCATGGCGGAACCGCCGCCGATGGCGATGATGCAGTCCGCGCCGGAGTCATGGAACGCGGTCACGCCGGTCTGGACGTTCTCGATCGTGGGGTTGGCCTTGATGTTGGAGTAGACTTCATAGGGGAAGGCGGCCGCGTCCAGCAGGGCGGTGACTTTGCCGGTGACGCCGAACTTGATGAGGTCGGGGTCCGAGCAGACGAAGGCCTTCTTGTAGCCGCGGGCGGTCAGCTCCGGCAGAATGTTCTCGATGGCGCCATGGCCATGGTAGGAAATCGTGTTCAAAACAATGCGGCTTACCATAAAAATACGCTCCTTTGTGAAATGTATAAATTTTTCTTCTGTTGCCGCCCCTGCCCCGTTCGGGCGCAAAGGCAGCCGTACAGCCTTGCGGGTCCTGCACGGGGAAGCTCAGTCCAGAAATTCCTCGTTCAGTTGGACGCCGAAATCCCGTGCGATGGCGCGCAGGTCGTCGTCCTCGATGGTCTGGCGGATCAGGCCGCCGCCCATAGACAGCACCTTGACGTAGATCTCGGCGCTCTTTTCAATGGTGTGGGCCAGGCCGAAGGTGGTGTCATAGTCCGGGCCGGAGGCAAACAGCCCGTGCTGCGCCCAGATGGCGGCCTGGTACGTTTTCATCTTCTCGCTGGTCGCCATGGCGATGTCGGCCCCGCCGGGCACCATCCAGGGGCAGACGCCCACGCCCTCCGGGAACACCACCGGGCACTCGGTGGCGGACTGCCACAAAGCACGGCTGAACGCCCGGTCGGTCAGCGGCAGAATATAGGTCAGGGCGATGACGTTGGTGGCGTGGCAGTGGTAGATGACCCGGTTCGCGCCGCCCGTCGCCGCCTTGCGGACGCTGTGGTTCATAAAGTGGCTGGGGAATTCGCTGGTAGGCCGGGCGCCGTCGGCCAGGCCCCAGACGATGCGCCAGGAATCCCCGGCCGCGTTGATCTCCACGATGCCGATGCTGTGGATGGGGTCCGGCTCCACATTGCGGAAGAACTTGCCGGAGCCGGTGGTGATGAAGTATTCACCGGCCAGATTGCCGGCCTGTACGCCCATCTGCACCCATTCACGGGGGCTTGCGTCAAAGAAGGGGCGGCAGGCCGCTACGTCCTCCTCCGTCATGCGGTAGGTCAGGTTGCCGCCGTTGCGCTCATGCCAGCCCTGCAGCCAACCGTCGTTGCACATACGGATAAAGCCTTTGACACAGGCGATATCATAAATTTCCATGGGGATGCCTTCCTTTCGTTTTGGACAGAATGGTTTACCGGGTAATGATGTCCACCGGGACATTGAAGATCTTGGCGACCTTCAAGATCGTGTCGATATGGCGGCCGGTAGCGGCGGCCATGTGGTGGGTGGGCCCAGCCTCGCTCCAGCGGTCAACGAACGCCCGCGCGCCGCAGGTAAAGCGGGTGCGCATATTGGTGTCCCCAAAGGTGAAGATGGGGCCTTCCTCATTGACGCCCTCGGCCACCACAAACTTGAAGTGGCCGTCCTTGTCCTGGGTGATGCCCAGGTAGGTCACGGGGCCAAGGTGGGGGTAGAATTGGGTCAGGTAACCGCCGCCGGTCTTGCCGTGGAACACCGGCACGATCTTCATGGTGGGCTTTTTCGCGGAAATATCGGCGTCACCGGAGCCGGAATGGCCGATGATGCAGATATCCTTGTCAAAGTCGATGGAGTACATCTCCGACAGTTGGCCGGTGCCCGCGATGGTCTTGAGGATGGACATGGCCATCGCCACCTTGATGTCGCCCTCCACCGCGCAGGCCACGCCCTGTTTGATGAGCATCGAGAACGCCGGGATCAGCATGGAATCCAGCACGCCCGCGGCCCCTTTGGCAAAGCCGTCGTAGTGGGAGGCGATGAAGGCAATTTTTTCGTCCCGGACCCATTGTTCAAAAGCGACCACATAGCGGGCCATATCCCAGACCTTTTCCACAGTGCCGCCGCCTTCAATATCGAAGGTGTCCAGGATCTCCCCGGCTTTGGCGCGGATGGCGTCCTCGTCGGTGATGTTGTCCGCGATGGCCCACATTTTTTCCCAATCAAACTGCTTGGTGTACAGCCACATGCGGTTATAGAGGTTGGTCTCGTCGATGTACAGGTCCATCATGCCCGGATAGGGGCGGCCGATCTGGGCCAGGTTGGTATCCCGGAAACGGCGGCGCACCTGGGCGGCGCGGCACCAGCTTTCGATCTCGGCCTGAACGGCGGGGTCGCCGCCCTCCACCACGCCGGTGATGACCGCGTGGCGCTTGCCTGCGCGCTCCAGGTCCGCGACCATCTCGCCCACGGCCCCGCAGGCGTACAGTTCGCCCAGCCAGGTGGGGGTATCGGTATGGGCGTAGTCCGGGGCGCGCTTTTTCTGGACGTTCACCAGCACCACCGGCACGTCCAGATCCCGCACGGCGGGCAGCATATTGTAGGAGGTCGCGTAGGTCAAAAGCTGCAAAATCACCAGGTCCACGTCGGCGGCGCGGAACTTGTCCCCCGCCTCCTGGCTTTTCTCCTTGGTGGTCACGATACCGCCGTCGATGATCTCGACGGTTTCGGGAAGGGTCTTTTTGAAGGCGGCATACTGGGCCTCGAACTCCGGCACCAGGCTGGGGAACTGGGGCAGATACGCGCCCAGCGCGATGGCAAACACGCCCACACGGGCTTTGGTCTCCACTAACGGCTTGCTCATTGGGGAAGTACCTCCTTGATCTCAAAACTTTTTCGGATCGCGTTCCGGGCGCTCTGCACATCGGCGTATTCGCCGGACGCGATGAACTGCACCATCAAATTGCCAAGGGCGGTCCCCTCCGTGGGGCCCGCGTAGACCGGCAGGCCGGTGGCATTGGCGGTCATCTGGTTCAGATACCCGTCCTGGCTGCCGCCGCCTACGATGTTGACGCTCGTGTAGCGCCTGCCGGTCAGGGTCTGCAGCGACGCCACCGCGCGGCGGTAATCGTCGGCCAGCGAGTTATAGATGGTCTGCATCACTTCGCCGGTGGTCTGCGGGCGCGGGTATCCCGCCTCGGCACAGGCGGCCGTGACCTCGTCGATCATCGAAGACGGGGCCAGGAACCGCGGATCATCCGCGTCCACCATGCCGGGGAACGCACCGCTTTCCTGCGCGGCAGCGATCAGTTCCGGGAATCCGGGGCGGCGCCCGCCGGGGTCGCGCGCGCCCAGTTCCCGCCGCACGCTCTGGATCATCCACAGGCCCATGATATTTTTCAAGTAGCGGTACGTCCCGCCATAGCCGCCCTCGTTGGTAAAGTTGGCCGCGCAGCTTGCCGGGGTCGTGATGGGGCTGCCGTTCTCCACGCCCAGCAGGCTCCATGTCCCACTGGAAAGATAGACCGCGTTCTCGTCCCGCGCAGGCACCGCCAGCCAGGCGGAGCCGGTGTCATGGGTGGCGGGCAGCAGCACCGTGCAGTCGAAGCCGACTGCCTCCCGCACTTCCGGCGTCAGGCGGCCCAGCGCGGTGCCGGGCATGCGGATGGGCTGGAATATCGCGCGGGGGATGCCCAGCTTTGCGATGAGTTCCACATCCCAGTCCCGGCTTCCCGCCCCCACCAGCGCGGTGGTGGACGCGTTCGTGTATTCGTTGGCGGCCACGCCGGTCAGCTTATAATTGAGGTAGTCCGGCACCATCAAAAAGGTGCGGGCTGCGGCAAGCTGTTCGGGGTGTTCCCGGTTCAGCGCCGCAAGCTGGTAGGCGGTGTTGAAGGGCTGGTACTGGATGCCGGTGCGGGCGTAGTGTTCGCTGAACGGCAGGATAGCTTCCAGCCGTTCCCGCTCGCCCTCGGTGCGGCTGTCCCGGTAGGCTACCGTATCGCCGATGATGCGGCCGTTTTCGTCCAGCAGCACAAAGTCCACCGCCCAGGTGTCGATCCCCAGGGTGGCAGGCGTGAATCCAGCAGCTTTGCAGGCTTTCAGCCCGGCCAGGACATTCTCCCACAGGCGGTCCATTTCCCAGCAAAGGTGGCCGTTTTTCTCCGTCAGGCGGTTCTCAAAACGGTACACTTCTTTCAAGTGCATCCGGCCGTCCTCCACCCAGCCCACAATGTGCCGGCCCGAGGACGCACCGATGTCGATGGCAAGATGACAGGTCACGATCCGTACCGCTCCTTTCTATTTTTCTGTTCCCAGTATAATGCACCCGCGCGCAAAAAATAAGCGCGTGATTTACAATAAAATCACGCGCTTATTTAAGCAGAATCCTGTTATTTGTCGGAATTGCACAAACGGTCCCGGTACTCTTTCGGCGTTATGCCAAAGGCCTTTCTGTAGATGCTGTAAAAGTAGCTGGTCGTTTCATACCCCACCGCTTCGGACACCGCCAGCACCGGCAGATTTGTGGTGCGCAGAAGCTGCTGGGCACGGTCCAGCCGTTTTTGCTGCAAAAGTTCTTTGAACGTGCTGCCGGTGACCTGACGGATCAGGGCGCTCAGGTACGGCAGCGACACATGGTACTGTTCTGCCACACGGGACAGGCTGGCGTCCCGGCAGTCGTCCTCAATTTCCCGCAGCGCGGCCAGCACCAGCGGGCTGCCCCGCCCCGTTTCGCCCTGGGCTTCCACACACTCATGGTGGTTCAGCAGGTCCAGCAGCAGCATGGCCATACGCATCTGGTTGGCGCGCCGCGCCCCCGGTTCGTTGTTCAGCAGGCTCCACACCATACTTTCGACCAGATTCTGCACCGGCAGAAGGTCCGCCGTGTGGCACAAAAGATGGGTGATCTCCGCCCCGCCGTTTTGCAGCGTTCCCAGCAAAAAGCGCCCCAGCAGGCTGCCCGTCCCCACGATCTGAAAGGCGAAGTCAAAGAATTGCGGCAGGACAATAAAATTCACCGCCACGTCCCCGGCGTCTGCCCGCTGGATCGCATGGCTGGCCCGCTGGTTCAAAAACAGCAGTTCCCCGGCCCGCAGATGCACCGTTGTTCCGCCGCCGATGATATGGGTGATCTGCCCGGTGCAGACATACATGATCTCTACATAATTATGGCTGTGGCGTGGAAAGGCCACGAACCGCGTATGCGGCCGGATCGTGATCATCTGCCCCTGGCGCAGCAGCTTGGCCGCCTCCACCTCAAACTCCTGCCCCGTGGCGTACAGGGTGCGGTCCAGTGCTTCCCCATCCCGCAGCCGCCGTTCCTCCGGCGTTATGCGGGAAAGTGTTTCCAACAATTCAGCATCCATCGGTATTTCCTCCGGGTTCTATTATAGTTGCAGTATTTCTAATTGTACAGTGCTGCAAAGTGAAACAGGGCATTTGTTACAGGTTCGATGCCGTTGCCCCTGGCTGTTTTTCCCTTCACTTGCTGTGCAAATGCAAGACTTTTTCAAATCGTTATTTTTCTCCTGCGTGCCCGCTTTTATAGCGTTCGGGCGCCATGCTTTCCACAACAGCAGTGGCCGTTGTGGTCAACTGGTCAAGGGTCATCGGCAGCTTACCGGCCACCCAGTCACGGTACATGGCGACCATGCCGCCGGAAGCAAAGCGGATCGAAAACAGAAACCTTTCCGGCGAAACGCCCTGGGGCGGGTGGGCGGTCATGCACTCGATAAAAAGATCCCGCAACTGCTCCGTAGCGGCCTGCGCCAGACTGGACGACAGCAACGCCGAGAAAAAGTCGAAGTTATCTTCAAAGAAAACCTGCAACTTGCGCAGCACGACCCCCACATTGTTGAGATCGCTGGCAGTCCCGCGGTCTGCCAGCGCATCACACAGCGTCTGGCAGGCGGCATCCATCTGCTGCGCCAGCACATCGGGCACGTCGGTATAGTGGGCGTAGAAAGTGCCGCGATTGATGTCCGCCCGCTTGACCACGTCGGTCACCGTGATCTTATCGAGCGGCTTTTCTTTCATCAGTTCCGCTACCGCCTGGTTGATAAGGCGGCGGGAACGGACGGCGCTGCGGTATTCGGCTTTTGCCATCAGAATCACTCCTGTAAACTTTTTTACCAAAAACAGACACTTTGCAGGCAATGTGTCTGTTTTTGTACGTTTGGATGCCAGATTGCCTGTTGAACCCCGCGATTTCCCTCAGTATAATCAGCTCACAGGCAAAAGTCAACAGGTGTTCATATTTGACTTTCTGCTCAACTTTATCAATGTTGCAAAAGCAAAGGGAGCGAGCCACATGCAACAATCGGGCAGCCAGGGCTTTTTTGGCAAGCTGGCTACGGCAATTGTAGACAAACGCAAAATCATTTTGTTCCTTTATATCATCGCGCTGGCGTTCTGCGTGGTGTCCCGCGGGTGGGTGCAGGTCTGCGACGACCTGACCGCCTACTTGCCTGCTGATACCGAGACCCGCCGCGGCCTGACCGTAATGGAGGACGAGTTCGTCACCTATGGCACCGCACGGGTGATGATCAGCCAGACGACCTATGACCGGGCCGACCGCCTGGCCGAAGAACTGCGGGGCATCGAGGGCGTTTTCTCGGTAGAGTTTGACGATACCGCCGACCACTGGAAAGGGACCGACGCGCTCTTTGATGTGACTTTCAACGGCCCGGAAACGGATGAATCTGTTTTGGCCGCCATGGACGCCGTGCGGGCGGCCGTAGCCCCCTATGATGCTTACATTTCCACCACGATCGGCGTTTCGATGGCGGACACGCTGGACAGCGAGATGCAGATCATTCTGCTCATCGCCGCGGTCATCATCGTGGTGGTGCTGTTGCTTACTTCCCGCAGTTATGCCGAGGTGCCGGTGCTGATTTTGACTTTTGCCGCGGCGGCGCTGCTCAACATGGGCACGAACTTCCTCTGCGGCGAAATTTCCTTCGTTTCCAACTCCGTATCCGTCGTGCTGCAACTGGCGCTGGCTATCGACTACGCCATCATCCTGTTGCACCGCTTCACTGAGGAACGCCGCACCCATGCCGACCGCGAAGCCTGCATCCTTGCGCTGGCGGCTTCCATCCCGGCTATCGCCTCCTCCAGTTTGACGACCATCTCCGGCCTGGCTGCAATGATGTTCATGCAGTTCCGCATCGGCTTCGACCTCGGGCTGGTCCTCATCAAGGCAATCTGTTTCAGCATGCTGTCGGTATTTACCCTGATGCCTGCGCTGCTGATGTTGTTTGCCCCGCTGCTGGAAAAAACGGTACACCGGGAGCTGATCCCCCGCATCGACGCCTGGGGGCGTTTTGCCGTTCGCCTGCGGTTTGTGGGGGCGCCGCTCTTTGTGGCGTTGGCCGTCGTCGGCTTTTTCCTTTCCAGCGACTGTCCGTTTGCTTACGGCGAAACTTTGCTCAAAACCTTTCGTCAAAACGATACCCAAATCGCTCAGCAACGCATTGACGACACCTTTGGCACGCAAAACATCATGGCGCTGCTGGTGCCCAAGGGTAACCACGATGCAGAAGCGCAGCTGTTAGATACGCTGGAAAGCTATCCCGAAGTGGACTACGCCATGGGCTTGGCGAATATAGAGGCCATCGGCGGTTACGTGTTGACCGATGAGCTGACCCCGCGCGAGTTGGCGGAAGCCGCCGATCTTGATTACAGTTCCACTTCGGCAATTTACGCGCTGTACGCCGCTGAAAATGACGATTTGGGGAATCTTGCCAGCCTGGACGACTATAAATTGCCGCTGATGGACCTGCTGCTGTTTTTATGTGACAAGGCCGATTCGGGCGCCGTCACTCTGGATGCCGACATGCAGGCGAACCTCGACGATATTCAGAGCCAGTTGAAGATGGCCCAGGACCAGATGCAGGGCACCAACTATGACCGGATCGTGCTGGCACTGACTCTGCCGGAAGAAGGCGAGGATACCTTCGACTTTTTACAGACCATCCACAAGGAAGCCGCAAAATACTACGGCCCGGACGCTGTACTGCTGGTAGGCAACTCTACCAGCGATTACGATCTGGCCACCACATTTGCCCAGGATAACGTCCTCATCAGTGTGCTGAGCGCGGTGTTCGTCATCATCGTGCTGCTGTACACCTTCCAGTCGGCGGGTCTGCCGCTGCTGCTGATCCTGGTCATTCAAGGCAGCATCTGGCTCAACTTTTCGGTTCCGGCGCTCACCGGGGACTATGTCTTTTTCATGAGTTATCTCATCGTCACCGCCATCCAGATGGGCGCAAACATCGACTATGCCATCGTTGTTTCCACCCGTTACAGTGACTGTAAAAAACAAATGCCGCCCAAACAAGCCATTGTGGCGGCACTGAACCTTGCCTTCCCCACCATTCTGACTTCGGGCAGCATTTTGACGTCAGCGGCTTTCCTCATCGGCTGCATCACCACACAGCCTTACATTGCCGGTATCGGCGAATGCCTGTGCCGCGGCACGCTGATTTCCATTTTCCTGGTACTGTTCATCCTGCCGCAGATCCTGGTGCTGGGCGATGCCATCGTCGAGCGCACCCGCTTTATCCTGCGCCTGCCCTCCCCCTCCAAGCAGGAAGTCCACGGCGCGGTATTGCACGTAGACGGTCATGTGCGCGGTTACATCCACGGTTATGTGGACGGAACCCTGCACGGGACGATCCGCGGTGATGCCACTTTGCAGATGGCTACCGGTCAGATGCAGACGCTGCCGCCTACAATCGACCCGCCGCCCGAATCTGCCGCAGCCGCACATCCCGATACACAGGAGGGAACATCCGATGAAACAACTGACTAAGCGGCTGACCGCCCTGCTGCTGGCGGTTGTACTGGCGCTTGGCGTTTCCCTGCCGGCCCTGGCGGAGGAAGCCGGCACAGCGGGCGGCGAGACCGTCATCATCAACACCGTTGATGATCTGCTGGCGCTGCAAACGCGCTGCATCGTGGATACCGCCACCCAAAATCTTACTGTGAAGCTGCAAGCCGACCTGGACCTGACCGGCCATGACTTTACCGGTCTGCCGGTGTTCAGCGGCCATTTCGACGGACAGGGGCACACCATCTCCGGCCTGGTGCTGGGTGGCGGCGGCGACGTGCAGGGGTTCTTCCGCTATCTTGAAGCGTCCGCCGTGGTGGAGGACCTCCACCTGCAAGGTACAACCGGCGGGGACGATGCCACCATACAGGGCCTGTTGGCGGGCGAAAACCGCGGCCTTGTGCGCGGGTGCAGTGCATCCGGCCAAGTGACGGCAAACCAGGAAGCCGGGGGTCTTGTCGGCCGCAACGAAACCAGCGGCCAGATCATCAACTGTCAAAACCACGCCGCCGTACAGGCCGACCGCATGGCCGGCGGTATCGCCGGGCAAAACCTGGGCAGCATCGTGCGCTGTCAAAACGACGGCGCGGTCAACACTATTCTGCCTGACGCTGCCGGCAAGCTGGTCGGGATCGACCTTTCCGGCGAGGACGGCGCGGCTTTGGCCGCCGTCAGCGACATCGGCGGCATCACCGGGCGTTCAGGCGGTATTTTGCAGAGCTGCCAGAACTCCGCCTCTATTGGCTATGCCAGCGTCGGCAATAACGTAGGCGGCATCGTCGGCCGCACCTCCGGCTATCTGGACGGTTGCGTCAACAGCGGTACCGTGCAGGGCAGCCAGGACGTGGGCGGGGTGGCCGGTCAATTGGAACCCGTGCTGACCGTGCAATATGATGGCGGCAAATTGGATGCCCTGTATAACGAGTTGGACGCTCTGCAAACCGAAATGGACACCCTGCTCACCGATATGGACACGAGCGGGGACGGCGTTTCTGCCGCGCTCTCCAACCTGACCGAAGCCACGCGCACAGCCAAGGACAGTACCAGCGCACTGGCCGACGGCATGATCGACTGGGCGGACGGCGGCATCGAAGCAGTCAACAGCGCGGCGAGCCGTTTTTCCTGGGTCATTGACCATCTGGGCCCCGTGCTCGATTCGATCGGCACCGCACTCGAACAGGCCGACGCCGCCGGGGATGCCCTGGAACAGATTTTGCAGGATGCCGCTGCTGTGGCGGAATTGGGCGAGGAGGCCCAAGCACAGCTACAGACCGCCGCTGAAGCCTTTGCTGCCGCGCGCAGCCACGCCCATTCTGCGCTGGAACACGCTTACAACGCGCTGCAGGCTTTGCGAGACGCCCTTGGCAATGACAGCGAAAGCCAGGCCGCCTGGCAAACATTGGCCGACGCACTGGCATCACTGCGCAGCGCCGCCGCGCAGGTGCAGGATGCCGTCCAGGAACTCGACCGGCTGCTGAGCAGTTTCGGCACAGCCGACGGCCGCCCCCAGGAACTGGAGAATCTGCTCGAAGCCCTGCGGGTGTACCAGCAGGCGCGAGATACCATGCTGCAAAGCCGCGAAGATATCCACGCTCAGCTGACCAGCGATGCACCCGACCTGAGTGCCATTTTAGCGGCAGCAGACAGCGGTCTTGAAGCCGCAGGGCAGGCGGTTTCTGCCACCAACGACATGCTGACGGCACTGGACGCACTGACCGCCAGCCTTACGCCCGCCGAAGTGGATGCCCTGCGCACTCAGATCGAAACCCTGCAGGCAACAACTGAATCTTTCCGCGCTGCGCTCGAACAGGTACACACCGCCGCTGAAGCCCTGCAATGGCAGGGGCAGACCTCCGAAAGTGCGTTGTCTACCGCATGGGAAGAATTGTGCGCCGCAGTAGATCAGCTTTTTGCCGCCGGGGACAGCCTGAACACAGGGTTGGAAGCTTTGGCCGCCGCAGTAAACGCCTTGCAATCCGCCTGGGACACTGCCGGCGAAACGCTGCCCGCTGACCTGGCTGCGCTGAAAACATCGCTGCAGGCAGTATCTCAAGCCCTGCAAAGTGCCGTGGCAGGCATCGAGAAGATCACGACCGGCCTGGCCGGGCAGCCGACCGTAACAGTTCCCAGCCTGGACAGTACGGTAGCTGAACAGAGCGATGCCCTGAACACTGCACTGGGGACGCTACTGGATGGATTTGACGCGCTGAATACTGCGGTCAATGCGGCTGGCGATACCCTGACCGGCGACCTGCGCGCTGTCAACGACCAACTGGGCCGTGTCGTGGACGCCGTGCGCGCATTGACATCTTCTCCTGACGCAAATGAGTCGGAAGCCGTTTTCACCGACGTCTCCCGCGAACAGGCCGAACAACTGCTCCAGGAACAGGGCAACGGCTGCCTGGTCAACGCCGGCAACACAGGTGAAATACTGGGCGATAGCTGCGTGGGCGGTATCGTCGGCAGCCTGGCCAATGAACTGGACACCGACCCCGCCGGGCACTGGCAGCAGGATGGCACAGGCAGCGCCCTTTCTGCGGAAGTGCAGCTTCGCCTGATCGTGCTGGACAGCCGCAACAGCGGCACCGTCACCGCCAAAAAAGAAGCGGCCGGGGGTGTTGCCGGGCGAATGGACTTTGGTTACGCAGCTGATTGTGAAAACACCGGCAACGTGACCGGTACCACCCAGGTAGGCGGCATTGCCGGGCAAAGCGCAGGCATTCTGGAAAGCTGCTGGGCACGTTGTGCGCTGACCGGCGACGAAGAAGTCGGCGGTATCGCCGGGTATGGCGCTGAAATCACTGGCTGCCGCACGATGGTGGAACTATTGCCCGGCGAAGATGGGCAGCCTATCCGCTATGCCGGGACCATCGCTGGCCGTGTACCCACAGACGCAGCGCTGGCCGATAATCAGTACATTCACGAGAGCCTTGGCGCAGTGGATGGCGTGACCCGTGCCGCCCAAGCCCTGCCCGCCAGCTTTGAAGAATTGGCATCCGACCCTGCCGCGCCGGATGGCTTCGCCCGGCTGGAACTGACCTTTGTTGCAGACGGAAAGACAGTAGCCACCGTGACTTTCCGCTACGGCGAGGGCGTGACCAGCCTGCCCGCTGTGCCGCAGAAAGACGGCTATGTAGGCCAATGGCCGGATATGGATTACAGCAATCTGACGTACAGTCAGACGGTGGAAGCCGAATACATTCCCTACGCCTCTGCCCTGGCCGATGACAGCGGTGAAACGCCGCAGGTGCTGGTAGATGGCAGCTTCAGCCCGCAGGCCCAGGTCAACGTCGCCACTGCCGAGACCAGCTTCAGCGATGCAGACGGCCGCACACACAGTGGTACGGCCTATACCGTCACAGTGACCGACCCGGTGTTCGGTGCATCAGACTGCACGGTACACTTTCGCAAGCCGGACACCGCAGCCCACTACACCGTATGGGTACAGCAGGGTGACACCTGGGTCAAACAAAAGCCCCAGGTGGACGGCAGTTACCTGCTGATTGACTGCCCCGGTGGGCAGATCACTTTTATGGCGGAAGTAACCACCGCCAATATCTGGTTCGTGTTGCTGGCTGCACTTGTCGTGATATTCGTTGCAGTCGTGTTCGCACTGGTCTGGTGCAAACGCACCCGAAAACCTCAGCCCGCCCCACCCGAAGCGAAAGACGATTCTGCGCAGGGGCCGACAGTCTAACGCTCGCACTTGCTTCCTGCACCAGCAGCGTGCTTGGTAGTTTTCACGTTCCTATACTCTTCGGCAGAAGGTTCACACCTTCTGCCGTTTTTGTATTATTCAAGCAGGCATTGTTTTTCCCTACGAGTAAACCTTAAACCTTCGCCAGTAAAAAAACAGACGAAACATTCGAAATCCGCTTTTCGGCGCCGTTTTATATGATGATAGCCTCCCCCCCTGCCCACTTTTTTTGCTGCATCTTTTGCTCATCCTGCTTTTGTAGCGTCCCGTTTTACGGAACTATCCCCTATCTACCATAACATAACCTACCGTTTCTGAATCCCACTCACCAGCAGGCCTGCAGAAACTCCTCCAGTAAGCACCTATAGATTGGCCTTCGGACAGCAGCCCTCCACCGCTATCTTTAACCATCTTATACAGATTCAGGAAATCCCGCTCCCCCTCCGCTGTTCAGTACGCCCCAACATATCCTCAACTCTAACCTCTTCTAATGGCAATCCATTCAGCTTTCGGCACATGGAAAAGCATTATAGAGGAAATACTACAAAACAAACAGCAACGGTCCATGTGGAAGTGGTATCACTTCCACATGGACCGTTTAGCATGGTACTGCATTTGAGATAAATAAAAACAAAACCGAACTTATACTCAACGAGTAATAAGTTCGGTTTTGTTTGCTTTGGTGACCCGTGCGGGAATCGAACCCACGTTAACGGCGTGAGAGGCCGCTGTCTTAACCGCTTGACCAACGGGCCATATAAAAGAGAAGCCGGCATCTACCTATTTTCGCAGGCCGTCTCCAGCCAACTATCTTCGGCACAAGTGAGCTTAACTTCTGTGTTCGGAATGGGAACAGGTGGAACCTCACCGTCATCGACACCGGCCATACAAATGACCTTGTCATCTGCTTCTCTTTGAGGATGTACCCTCAAAACTGAATATCGAACTGCGCAGCAAATAGAGTATCTGATCAAGATGGGGTCAAGCCCTCGACCTATTAGTACACGCTTGCTGAATGGATCACTCCACTTACACATCGTGCCTATCAACCTTGTAGTCTTCAAGGGGTCTTACCTGATTGACTCAGTGGGATATCTTATCTCAGGGCCGGCTTCACGCTTAGATGCTTTCAGCGTTTATCCGATCCGAACATAGCTGCCCAGCTGTGCCACTGGCGTGACAACTGGTGCACC
>QAKI01000071.1 GCA_003343905.1 Subdoligranulum variabile | reverse complement strand
GAGACCGAGGTGGCGATCAAGGAGGCCACGAAGGCCACGATCCGCTGCATTCCGGTCGATGCACCCGACGAGGAGGGCGTCTGCGTCTTCTCCGGGAAGCCGTCGCACCGCCGCGTGCTGTTCGCCCGCAGCTATTGATTTCCGATTTTATAGGGCATTTTTGCACTTGCTCTCGTGTGGCGCAAATGGGTAGTACCGAAGTACATTCCATTCACATCCAGATAGAGTTGTAGCTTAAAAAGTTATAACTCTATTTGATATAGCAGGTAATGGTTAGGAAACGGTTGTATGCATTTGTTCGCATCTGCTTTCCATTCTGTCAAACAACTCCTATTTGTTAAATGTAAATTTAATAAAAAGTCCCGATTTTTCAAATTAAATAATCTATCCACAGCAACTTCATCCTGACAAATACACTGTTTTTCGATAGTTATATTATATCACATGATTCTGACTCAAATCAAACTGTCGATGCATATAAATTGCCCGACAGTTGTAGATTAACTGTATTAATAATGCGCATAGCTTTGAAGATTTAGTAAATAAATTCAATCCGGTACAAGTTATCTTTGGCTCAGTTCTATAAGTGTGTTCCGGAGGATATCGAAAAAATGCGTGAGTTTGTTCTTGCGGTTCAGAATGGACCAGCGGCTTTTGATTCTGGTATTGCACATGATTTCGAATTCACGGACGATCTGTATGAACGATGCCGGAACGCCGTCATAAAGGCAGAAGAATCCGGCTGCCGATAACGGGGCAATAAGTTCCATCAGGTCCGAATTCGTATATTTTTTCGAGATTTTGAGGGGCAAATGCCGGTGTTTGGATTGAATATCCTTGATTCCGGGGTATTTCAGTTGTAAGTAAATCAGTTTCTTCTCGAATTCGATCAGTGACAAGGTGGATTTGACCAAGGCGTATTGTATGGATCGCCGATTATCGCAGAATTCGAGCAGGCGGATCAGACGTTCCCGGATACGTGCGAGCATATGCAGAGAATCCAGTTTCGATTGGTTCTCCTGTTTCGAAACATGCTGAATCTGATTGATAAACCGATTATATACGGCATTGAGATGTTCACACTCCGGTTCGGAAAGTTCCTTGTTGACCTGCATGTGCAACATGGTCATAAAGTTGCTTTTTTCAAGTTTTCTGATTCCTTTCGGAAGAGTGTGGGTACAAAGATGTAACAACTCTATTTATCAAGTTGTTACATTTGTATAAAAATAGGTAACGAGAAAGGAACGGTTCATTTTAGCTTCTTGCACAAAAATGTTAAACCGAGAGTAAGTAGTTCCGGAAACAGCACAAAGACATACGAGAAATTTTTATATTTGAATGTCACGTGGTGAAACACAATCGAATCTATTTTATTCCTGTTTCCAGAATCTTTTCAGCGTATCGTTTTCCCAAGAGGAATTGACTTTCCCGGCTAAAATGCGGGTCTTCCCTGTCAATCAGATATCCCGCATCCCGGGCACTCACATAATCGCTGTTGGGAATGAATGTTCCGATCGTCCGGATCATTTCGTTGAACCTTTGATGAGAAGGTTGCCAATAGCCCAATTCACCGGCGATGAACGGGATTTTCCGACCATTCAGATCCTTGCGCAGATCAGCAGCAAGGCGCTTCAGATAAATACGATATTCCTGGGGATTTCCGAAGTTCGATTCTCCCTGATGCCAAAGAATACCTCTCAGCGTCCCGTACTTCATAGCTTGCTGAGCCCTGCGTACCGCTTCCGAATAGAGTTGCAGCGTATCGTATCCAATACTGCATTTATCTTTGATGGCAGGCGAGTCTTTCATCCAGGACCTAATATTCGATCCTCCGAGCACATTCACCACCTGCAATATCTTTCTGCCCGTCTTTTTTGCCACAGTTTCCCCGAACATTGTCCCGGGTGAAATCTGCTGCATTTCCAATCCTTTACGGACTGTCGAATATTTATTGAGCGGATTACTGGCCGGAACGGGAGTTCCCGACTCGTCTAACAGCCATACCCGTTCCATGACGGCCGTATCCTGCGGGATCATGTACCCCCGGCCAGTCATATTCGAGACCGATCAGCAGCGATTTCCTATTCGTGATATTCGATTTTTAGTTTCCAGTCATTCCCGTTAGTCGGTTTTCGGTTTGTATCCATATATAGCTTAAAAAATGGTCGTGACTCGGGAGCGGCCCCGGCCCCAGCCCCAACCTTGCTGTTCTCTGGCGATAACAAAAATCTGCGGCGGAAAATTTTTGCGAAAGCTTTGAAAAATAGACAATACGGCTTTCGATGGCGAGGCGCTGCCCGCTGCAATATTATAACTGTTTCTCGTTAAATACTTTTTTCTCTATCATGATTTTATGTCTTAGGTTATTAATTACTCGTTTTTTGTAAAGCTATTTTAGCACAACTTAGGCACGCTCCTACAGAACCAACTTTACGCGAATTTCGGCCAGCTTCGTCGTGTGCGCTGAATATATTGCACTTGGTTCCAAAAGCTTTCATAATTGCCCGGTTTATCCAATATAGCGGTATTACCTCATAAAGCACTCGATATGTGTACTATTCTTGGATTTAGTAATTAACAATAGATTTCGTAATTTGCCTCAAAGTTTGAGGTATGCAAAAAAGTGTGGAAGTTCTGACCGAGAGAAAATGACTTTCTTCAAGGCAAACGGCATTGTCTGCGAGTCCAATTACAACGTTAAACTCAAGTCGACAGCCAAGTCTGAAGACATAAAGCGGTAGGCTTTGTTGATGTATTTGGAAGGTCTGGGGTTTCATTTTTAGCTCGATTCAGGCGAAAAACAAAATGCTGCTCAAAATCAGTAGAAATGATCGAATTGGCCCTTAAATTATTCTTCGCACGTAGAACTAAATCTCTTTACTAACGATGCATACTAACTAAGACTGTTCAAAATTTGATCCGAATAAGCAATCATATAGTAGTTGTTCGATAACACATCAAATCTATTCCATTTTGTTGCCGAAACAAACATATAAGTCTATCTATAGTAAATCGCCGGAAGTTTCACCGACAGATTTATTGTTGGTAATTTGGCTATTCTATTGCCTGGTAAGAAGTCGCAAGGTGGGGCCGGTTCTTCAGAAGATGGGTCGTCATTGGATGATAACCGGGTATTCCGAAGCGTGTCCTGTTGCTGCTTCTGAGCCTGAATTGGCTCTGTGTATACCAGCAATGCAGTTGACAACGCTGCCAAAAAAGAGTAAAAGTTTTTCATTTGATGAAGGTTTAGAGTTAGATAGTTGTAGTTTCCGAAAAGATTGCATTTCAGAGGACAGGCGCCCGTATCAAAACATTTTCCATAGTTTTGCATTTTAAGAGGTGAACATCAGGATTACTTTACCCCATTATTCCTCCGAGTCGGAACATGGGCATGTACATGGAGATGAGGATTATGGCGACCAAGAGACCGACCAGGAGGATCAGGGCGGGTTCCAGAAGCGAGCCCATGCGTTTGATCCCGTATTCGAGTTCGTCGGTGAGCGATTCGCCCTGGCGGCGGAGCATCTCTGCAAGGCGGTTGGTCTCCTCGCCGACGCGGATCAGGGCGGTGAGTTTGCGGTCGTACAGCCCCGGAAAGCGCGCCACGCACGCCGAGAAGAGTTCCCCCTGTTCCAAACCACGGCAGATCGAAGTAAATGACTGCCGGTAGGGATAGAATCCGATCACGTCGGCCAGCATTCCAACACCCGTGAGCAGCGGAACCCCGGACGTGCAGAGCAGGCAGAGCAGTTTGCAGAACTGTGCCTGGTGGTTTTTGCGGATAATAGCGCCCGCCACGGGCAGACGCAGCAAAAATTCTGAGGTCCATCGTTGTACTTCCTTTTGGTTTCGGTTCGTATAGAGAAGCGCGTAGGCCGTGATGCCCACAACCGCGATTACGGCGGCATAGGCGGGGAACGATTTCGAGAGCGAAATGATCCACCGCGTCAGAGCCGGGAGTTCGCCGCCCATGCGGGCATAGACCTGCTCGAACATCGGCACGATCACCGCCAGCATGAAGGCCACGACCATCACGGCCGTACAGAGGATCACCAGCGGGTAGCTCACCGCCGAGGAGACCATCCGCCGTTGTGCGGTCCGCTTGCGATAGTAGTCGCGCAGGAAGTCGAGCGTCTCGGCGAGGCGGCCCGTCTGTTCGCCGATGCGCACCACCCCGCAGTCCAGGGGTCGGAACGCCCCGCTGCGCTCCATGGCCTGCCAAAGGGCCGAACCGCCCACCACCCCGTCGTAAAGGCCCTTCAGGAGCCCTTTCATCCGCACATCCCGCTCGCCCTCGATCAGCAGCGCAAAGGCATGTGAAAAATCCAGTCCCGCAGTCAGCAGTGCGTGCAGTTCGGCGTAGAATACCTCCCGTCGCGCATCCGTTATCTTACTTTTCGTAGTCATAGCCTTCTTCGATCTCTTCCAGCGATCTTCGGTATTGCTCCCGGGGCGGAAGTTCTACCGGGAAGCGGAGCGTGAACCCCTCCGCAAGGGCGACCTCCAAGGTATCGGGGGCACTCCCGGAGAGCCGCAGCCCGGCCACGCCCGTCAGCAGCGTATCCCGGAACTCCCCGGAGCGGTAGACCAGCGCCGAATCGCATAACGCCAGAGCCGACTCCCGACTGCCGTAGTAAACCGCCACTCCTTCGCGTCCGGTACGAATGCTGTCGGCAGAGGCCGCCAGCGACTCCAGCCGGAAATATCCGTCGCGACGGCGTCCGTTTTCCAGCAACGCCTCTGCACGCCGGGCCTGCAGGCGGGTAAAAAGCGTCAGGCCGTCCATCACGGCGAAGAAGACGATGCCCGCCACAAGCATCATCACCAGCGTTTCGACCAGCGTCGAAGCACGCAGCGTGTGGTTCAGTCCCGGCATTCGACCAGCTGTTTAAGGGCAATTCGTTTGCGGCTGCCGTCGATGCGCGCCGAGACGGTCACGACCTGCAGGTCCGAAAACCCGCGGTAAGCTTCGACCCAAACCATAACTGTACCCCAGTCGTACGCCTCGGCATAGTCGCCGCAGGGCCACATGCCGGTGGCGTATTTGTCGAAAGCCCGCCCGACGCGGTAGTCGGCCTCGGCCACCAGCAGCGCGTCGTCATCGCGCACCGTCAGACGCGGCAGCAGCTCCATCACCACGGCAAAGACCGTCAGGAACAGTACGGCAGCCACGATGGCTTCCAACAGCGAGGCTCCTTTCAGTCGACGCATGCCGCCTCCTTTCTCCGCGCAGCCGCCAGCCAGAGGGGCTGGGCCGTCACGGGATTTTTGAGCAATGTCACATCATAGAGCATATCCTTATAGTAGCCTTGAGGCGAGAAGTAGACCGACTGCCGCAGGAAAGCCCGCCCCGCGACGATGCCCTGCACCTGGGCCACGCCGTTGACCCACACGAGACCCCTCAGGCGCGCCGTACGCGACTGGCGGTAGTTGGCCGTAATCTTTTTGCGGCGGACCGTATCGCAGACAACGGCATAACCGTTCACCTCGGCCCGGTCACCCACCTCGGCATATTGCTGTGCATAGATTCCCGAGGGGTATTCCAGCACGGCGCGGGGTTCGACGACGAGCGTATCGCAGGCAAACAGTTGCGCGGCGATGCGCGCGCCGCTGCCCACGGTAATCTTACGCGCCACGACGAGCAGATGCTCCATGTGGCACGTAGAGTCGATGCGCAGGCAGTCGGCATAGAGCACGACGCGACCGCGGAGCGCACAATCGCCCACCTCGGCATTGCCGAGGCGGAAAACGGCAGCGGAATCGCACCGGAAAGAGCAGGAGAGGCTGTCGGGAAGTGCATCCGACGATCGCCCGAGCGGGGTAAAAAGCGCGGCCACACGACGCAGGACCTCCGCATCGGGCTCCGGAAGCCTGGATTCGGAGCGCAGGATGGCCGTGCGCAGGAGTTGGGGACCCCGGTAGAAATCGGAACCTACGCGTCCGTAGACCACTCCATTCTGCGGCAGGCGCAGCGCTCCCTGCAGGAGGGTTTGCCCGGCAAGCGTCACCGCCGAGCGGTTGTCGGCATAGAAGAGCGTGTTCGAAGCGTCGGGTTCCGCGCCGTACAGACGACAGGTTGTGATAAGTGAATCGGCTGTCCGGACCCGCACAGCTTCGTACAATCCCCACGGTTCCGCCCCGACGAAGACCCGCGACTGCGGCAGGGAGTCGCAGAGCCGGAAACCATCTGAAGCGGTCAGGGCATCATTATCCGGATGCAGTCGCCAGAGGGCATAGGCCGATTCGACATCAGCACGCGCCTGCCTCAGCCGCCGGCTGCGGGCGAAGAGCAGCGACTCCTGTTCCCAGAGCATCACCAGCCCCAGCAGTGTCGTCAGCATCACCACCGACACCACGACCACAGTAGGCAGCACGTTCCCGCGCAGGTATGTGCCCGGAGGTTTCATAGCGCACACCGTTTTACGCCGTATGTCACACCGTCTTTACACAGGTAGAGCGAATCAGCGTCGAAGTTCGCGAGCACGAACCCTCCGGCCGAATCCCCGCGCCGGAGTTCATACTGCTGATCGCCAAGGGTCAGGATATGAAGCGGCTGCCCGGCGGAGGTCACCGTTCCCAGGTGGGCGATCTTCACCCGCTCCCGTTTTACAGGGGCGGCTTTCGGCGCCGGGAGGTTCCGCACGGCAGGGCGCGGGGCCGTCACATGGCGCGGCGCGCCCTTCAGGAACGGGTCCGGGTAGTCGAGTCGCAGGGTATCGGCCGCAGGTCGTGCGGCAGCAGGCTGCACGGGCTTCGGGCGGGCTGCCGGGGCGCGGTCGTCGGCAGGAGCGAAGATCTTCCACGCCACGATGCCCCAGACCGCCGCAACGGCCGCCAGCAACAAATATGTCGTCCAGCGCGACTTCATCACTCAGGGTCTTCAGGGGTTTCCGGGACTGCGACGGTCAGGCTCCGGACTTCGGTGCGGGTCCTGTAACCGCCGTTGAAGCCCGTAACCGACCATTCGTACTCCCCGGCCGTGAGGTCCACGCGGCATCCATAGCTATGGGAGAGCGAATCGGCATAGATCACCGTATCGGCGACGATGCGTTCCGCGGCCCCGAACGAAGGCGCGACCACCGTAAATTCGTAGCCGGCGGCATATTGCATGGCTGCCCAGCGGAACTCCACCCTTCCGGGAGCGAGCGTCGTCCGGTCCGCAGGAGCGGTAATCCGCACCTCCTTGCCGGAAATATCCTCTTCGAGCACCTCGCAGCCGACGGCCAGCAGGGCAAATAAAACGGGCAGCAGTTTATTCATGGCGTTATTTTTTAAGTACGATTTGCTGGATATAGAGGGTCAGCGTCAGTTGCATCCGACGCGTCCGGCGTTCCGGCGCGGCCTGCCAGTCGAGCGAACGCAGACGGCAGGCGGGGAGCGTGCGTTCGAGCGCATCGACGACCTGTAGCAGCGGCCCATAGCCGCCCGTCAGGGTCAGCTGCGCGGTATGCACCGCCACGCCGTCGCGTTCCGCCGTGACGAGCGGTTCATAGCCCGCGACCTGCACGGCATGTTGCGCGGCGGCGCGCCGCACCGTGTCGAGCAGTCCGCCCGATAGGATCAGTTCGCGGTCTCCGGCATGGGGCGCCGCAGGCTGCGCCGCCATCAGGGCGAGGGTTTCCAGCTGTGCGGCCAGCCGCCGGCAGTCGCTCCACGCCGTAAAGGTGTCGTGCAGGGCGAAGTGCCACGCCATCCACGGCAGCACCACGGCCAGCCCGGCCAGCAGCACGATTCCCCGGTATTTGTACGGCAGTGTCATAAGGCGGTCTCGATGCGGAACGCCAGCCGGTCGCCGTCGCGTTCCTTTTCCACATGGGTGAGCCGCACCTCGCGCCAGCAGGCCGCCGCAGGAAGTCGCTGCACGAATACCGAGATGTCGGCCGCCGCAGGAGCCGTTCCGCAGACGACGACCCGGTCATCGAGCCGTTGCAACGGTTTCCCCGCTTCGAAGCGTTTGGTGAGCGGCTCGACCGCCAGCTGCGTCAGCACGACCCGTTCGGGAACCGCCCCGGCGATACAGTCACACACCACGGCCCACGGCACTGCCCGACGCGTCGAAAACTCAGCCAGCAGTTCCCGCTGCCGGGCTCCCGCCGAGGCGGCGTTCGAGGCCGTACGTTCCCGGGCCGCGATCTCCTCCTGCAACATCTGCCGCCGGGCGTTCAGGTCCAGGGAAAGCATGGCATTGGCCGCGAGCACGCACAGGAACACCCCCAGCACCGGAAGCGCCGCCCGCCGCACCAGGGCCTGCGCCGCAGCCGAGGATTCAGCCGTCGGGCGTACAAACGTTCGCCAGCGCAGTTCCGCATAGAATTGCCGGGCAAACTCACCGGCCGTTTCGCCGAAATCCGCACCCGCGTCGGCACAGAAAATACGCACCGGAACAATGCACTCTGCGGCGAGTTCTTCGGTCAGTGGACCCAGATGCTCCTGGCGGACAAAGGAGGTCGCCCCACCCACGGAACTCCATAGGAATGTCTCCGGATCGGCCTTGATACGCGCTGTGATCTGCGAATCATCCGGTTTCGTGATGATCCCGTGGCCGGATACGACCACCGCCGCCAGTGTGTTCTTCGCCGCGCTCCGTTCGGCCGGAGTCACACCATCCGGACGCCACACGAAAACCTCCGTACGGCAGCTTCCGTCCGCGGCAAGCTCCGCCCGGACGAAGGAAATACGGTTCAGGATATAAGGGATCAGTTTCATTCTATGACCGTGGGTTTGATGAACACGTTGAGTGTGCGCTCGACCTTGTTGCGCTTCTCCTTGCCGAAGAACCACTTGATAACCGGGACGCGGGCCAGGAACGGAATGCCCCGCGACGATTTCTCCATCGAGTTGCGGTCGAGGCCGCCGAGGAGCACCATTTCTTCATTCTGCACCTTGACAATCGATTTGAAGCTCCGCGTGGCGGTTCCCGGAGGGGCATTCTCTTGTTCGCGGCCCGTGAACTCGGTCTGCTCGAACTCGATTTCGAGCGTAATCTGCCTATCGGTCGAAACATAGGGCGTCACCTTGATCGAAAGGTTCGCATCGACCGATTTCCACTGGTAGGACTCCGACGAAATGGGGTTCTGCGTGCCGTAATAGTTGTTCTGCACCTCCTTGTAATACTGCGTCTCACCGCTGGTGAGCGTCGCTTCGTGGCCGTTGAGCGTCGAGAGCTTGGGCGTGGATTGCAGGCGCACCGTACCGTTCTCCTCCAAAGCTTGCAGGCTCAGGTAGAAATTCGGCGTCACACGTCCCAGGTTTACCGTCCCCTGCATGCGTTGCAGCAGGTTGTTCACCGCTTCCGCGCTGTAAGTCATATCCACACCCGGCCCCAGCGTCCCGGAGGTCCGCACGGGTGATTTCCCGACACCGCCGCCGATACCGATCTCCCGGATATTGCTTTTCGTAATGTCGGCGATAATGATTTCCATCGTCACAAGCGGCACGGACTTGTCCACCGATTTGAGGAACGTCTCGACTCGCACCACGTCCCTCCGGTCGCCCGAAAGGATCAGGCTGTTCAGGTCCGGGAAGGTCTTCAGTTCGACGCCCTGTTTCAGCGCCGCGGGGATGATCTCCTCGACCTTTGAAACAGCCCGGAAAGCCAGCGGAACGATCGTCGCCGAGGAGAGCCCGTCGCTCTGCGACGCCCCGAAGACGTAGATACCCCGTTCGCAGTAGTAGGAATACGGCGAGCCTTTGAGCAGCACGGCCAGCAGCGTCTCGAAATCCGTATCGTCAACCCAGATGCCCGTGGTAAGGCTCACCGGGGACTTGAAGTAATAGTTCAGGCCCAGTTGTTCGCAGAGGTCCAGGATAACGTCCTGCACGCTCCCCCGGGCGATATGCGCCGTGATGCGCCCCAGCGAATCGGCCTGCAGTTCGTTTTGCGAGAACTGGCGCCGCCGCGTATAGGACGGCCCCGGCGAACCGCCTTCGGGCTGCGAAGCCTGCTCCCGGTAGAGGGTCCAGACCTGCGAAGCGTCCTTCTCGGCCACAAGGCCGTTGACCGAAGCCAGCGTATGCAGGGCCCCGTCGAAAGGCATTGCCCGCACATAGCCCGAGACCTTATAATCGTACAAAGGCTGCGGAACGATGATATTCCGTCCCGAAAAGGTTGTGATCTTCTTCGCCACGTCAATCAGCCGCTCGCCCCGCAGGTCATAGAACAGCGTCGTGTCGGCGGCATTGTAGAAGATATCCGGGTCGGGCTGCGGCTGCGGAACAGATGCGGCTGGAAAGACCGAGAGGATATTGCCCGTGGTCTCCACGTCGAGCCGGTACTCCCGGCAGAGGAAGCGCACCAGGTCGTCGACACGCGCCCGGGTGAAATTGCACGACACCGGTACGTTCTCGACGCTCCTCACGTTCAGGTTGACGCCGCTCGCACGCGCAATGTTGCGCAAGAGCTCCCCAAGGGGCAGGCGCCCCGCCGTAACGTCTACCGTGCGGGCGAAGGTCGAATCGCGCTCCACAAGCGCCTCCAGCGTGCGGTCGATGGCCACAAAGCGGGCCGAGTCGCTCTGGGCGGCGCAAAAAGCGGGAAACAGCAGGCACAGCAGGCACAGGTATTTCATAGGCTAATAGTTCAACAGGGGAATCAATTCGTCGAGGGAGGTTTCGCCGCGCAGGAAAAGCCCCACGACGGCGTCTTTGAGCGACGGAATACCGCGCTTGGCAAGCATCGGGGCCACGTCGGAGAGTCCGTTCCGCGCCGCAGTCGAAAGTTCGTCGTCCATCGGGATCACCTCATACACGGCGCGGCGACCGCTGTAACCCGTATAGAAGCACCGCTCGCACCCCACGGCTTCGAAATGGGCTTCGGCATCCGGAACCAGCCGCCGCACCTCGTCCGTTGCCGCGACCTCCCGTTTGCAATGCGAGCACAGCAGGCGCACCAAGCGCTGCGCAACGGTCATCACCAGCGTATTGGCCACCAGATAGGGATGCACGCCCATGTCCGACAGGCGCGCCACGGCGCCCCATGCCGTATTGGTGTGGATCGTCGAGAACAGCAGGTGGCCCGTCAGCGACGATCGCACGGCCATCTGCGCCGTATCGCCGTCGCGAATCTCGCCCAGCATGATGATGTCCGGGTCCTGCCGCAGGAACGTGCGCAGCGCACCGCCGAACGTCAGCCCGATCTCCTCCTTCAGCTGCGTCTGGTTGACCCCTTCGAGCGTATACTCGATGGGGTCTTCGATCGTCAGTATGTTGTCCGACGTGCGGTTCAGCCGCCGCAGCGTGGCGTAGAGCGTCGTGCTCTTGCCCGAGCCTGTCGGTCCGCAGATCAGCACCATGCCGAACGGCCGTGCGATCGAACGGCAGTAATCGTCGTACTGGCGTTCGGAAAAGCCCAGGTTTTTCAGTTCCAGCAGTTCCACATGGCGGGTCAAGAGGCGCAGCACCACCTTCTCGCCGTAGATCGTCGGTAGGGTCGAAACACGCACGTCGAATTTGTTTCCGTCGCGGTCGTAGAGGATGCGCCCGTCCTGCGGCAACCGTTTTTCGGAAATGTCGAGGTTTGCGAGTATCTTGATCTGGTTCACGAGCGGCGCATACTGCGTCCGCTCGACGACGTAGCGTTCTGTGAGTTTACCGTCGATGCGCAACCGGATGCGGCAACGCTCCTCATAAGGTTCGATATGGATGTCACTGGCATAGTCGCGGAACGCCTCGCCGACGAGCGACATCAGGAAGCCCTGGCCCGACGAAATATCCGTCAAGCGGCCGGTGGCCGGGGCTTTGGAGGCCGTATCCGGGCGGTAGTATTGCAGCAGCAACCGCTGCAGGTCCTCATTGGCGACCGGCTCGACCGTGACATGCCAGCCGTAAAGCACCTCCAGTTCCGCGCAGGCGTCGCCGTAATCCCGGTCTGCGGCCCCATAGCAGCAGACATCCGCACCCTGCCTGCGAACCGGGACAAGTTGATACTCGCCGGCTTCGGAAGCGCTCAAAAGCTGGATGACCTCGGTAGGGATTGTGTGCGTCAGTTCCATAATCCGAAAGTTTTACATAACACATAAACACCAAGTACAACAGCCATTATTCCCGCGAAAGGGATTGTTTCGGTGCGTTTCACCATCCACCAGGCCAAGGCCGCGAGGCAGGAGACAAGCAGGAAACGCACATAGGAACCGGGAACGAACAACGGAACGACCGCAATCATCATGACGATATCCCCCAGTCCGAAACTCTGCTCAAAAAACGTTCGGACCGGCCGATGGCGAAGCAGTTGGTATCCCAGCATGGCCGCGCTGAAGATCACGAGAATGCCCGCATTGACACCTGCATGCAACAACATCGGCCGAAATCCAAAAGAGGTCCATCCGACTGCGACAGCCGCACCGCAGAGAACCGCCAATGACCAAACCGATACGCACCGCATTCGGAAATCGGTGTATACGAGCGGTGCTGCCGGAACCAGCAACAGCAAATAAGGCCAAAGGGGAGGCATAGCGGTCAGTCTTTGACGGTTTCTTTCAATTCCTTGTCCTGGTTAATCTCCCAGACATTATACGTCCCGTCGCCATCGAAATCCACAACGGCGGTGGCCGTGGCTCGGAAACCGTGCTCCGAAGCCTCGACGATCTCGATCAGGTAATTGGCCTGACCGCCGTCCGTGACCAGCTTCGACTGCTCGAAACCCAACTCGTCCAGCGAGGGCGTATAGCGCGAATAGGTATAGAAATTACTCTTCTGGAGCGTATGCAGATAGGTCAGTTGCTGCTGGGCCTCGGTGGCTTTCGCCCGCGAAATCAAGGGCATCAGGTTCGGCAACGCGATCAGAACTAGAATACCGATAATAACCAGCACAACCAGTAATTCTGGCAAAGAAAAGGCTCGGAGACGAGAGAAAACAAGAGATGGGGATTTGCTCATAATCGGGGAATACATTAATATAGCAAAATTAGGCAACAATCTGCAAGATAGAACGCAAACCGGCCAAAATCCAATACTTACAAAAATATCACAATGATCTGATTATCAATGCAAACTAAAAGAGAATATATAGACAGAAGCTTACGTCGGATTATTGTGATCAATTATCCGTTTTTTACCTCTATTTTTACGATGTTTAAAACCGACCGCCTTATTTATTCCTTGTTTGAGTTTAGCCTGAATACGATGGTACTTAACATAAAGATTCCCGACCGTCTTCATATTGTAGATAGTACATAATTCACGATGTGTAAATCCTTGATCGAGAAATGTGCATAAGAATCGTTCATCTTCTTTTAAATGTGAATATTTCTTATCTGAGATATCTATCAAATCGTCGGATTTTAATTGTCGGATATTAATCCTATCTTTGAATTTCTCAAAGAATACTTGTGGAGACTCGTTGTATACATAACCCAAATCCAACAGGCTCCGAATCAACCGAATCTGTTTGTCTATTCTTCGTTCCATAAAACGGACACGACGACGAATGCGGTAAATTGAGTAGTACAGAAATACGATCAGCAGGATTAAAACAACGATAGTACCGCCTGCAAGAATCAAGACTGTAATGAGCTTCGAAGGGGAGCTTTCCAATTCCGGGTCCGGTAAAAAAGAGTAGAATGGATTGGCAAATAATTTGCCGCTACAATACGGATTATTGCGCAGTACCGGACACCAACGCAATAGGACAAATGCGGAACATGTACCGCAGAAAAAGAATAAATGCTTCATATAGTTACTTTTAAGTACCTAAATAAAGCACGAACTATAACAAGTCCTCTCTCAGGAATCTCCAAAAACCTATGTAAAAGACAAGTTAAGTTCGTGCTGTTTTATTTGCACGAACTACCCTTGTTTATCCTTTTACATCTTGATAAATCTGGAGAATTTAAGAGAGAGGAATAAACGCTGTTAGGCTATATTTCAATATTTTCTAATACCTATTACATAATATCAATTAATATAACAAATATACGAAAATATATCCATTTCTGACGTTCAAACCCAAATATGTTAACTCTCGGGATTTAGAATAAAAAATAGAGCTTCGAAATACCGCTCCGGTATGGTTGCTCTGATGTAAGATTTCGCATACACATTTCTCAATATTATATACTAATAATCAACATATTACATCTGCGATTGTAAGCATTGAATTCCGGCTGATTTTCTTCGCATCTTATCATTTGTTATTTACCTTTGAGATACCCGTCAACCTTTGAATTCGTACAAACTTGGTTGCCGGATTATCCTGTTTGCATCGGGCTTTCTACTGATTGTTTTTGATAATTATCGCTGTTCGAGGCCCTGTTTTGGGAGTCGAATCAGTTCCTTCAATTTCTCAGATGAAAGCAGCAGGTACCTTGTGTACAACTCTAAATAGGAAGGAGGTATAATAATGGACATTTGAATGTTGACTAAAACTTACCGCAACCAAAGTATCGTAACTTATTTTCGACAAGCGTGGCGAAGATTTTATGATTGGAAACAGACAGTTCTGATCCGTGTCGGCGAAGAAACCAACCGCCTTCCCGAGATACTCCGCCGCTAGGGCGAGTCGCTCTCCGAAGAGCTCGAATACCGCATCAAGCGCATGGGCGCAATGCTTGAACCCGCCCTGATCATGCTCGTCGGACTGCTGGTCGCCGTGATTCTCATCTCCATGTACATGCCCATGTTCCGACTCGGTGGGATAATGGGTGCCTGAATCTTAATCTTCAAAACCTGCAAAATGAAAACCTTATTGTCTATTTTACGTATTATAACAGCATTCTGTGCGTTCAGATTGCTGATTACAGCAATGCCGTGTTATGCCCAGGCATGGGATGGCCGCGAAATAATTCCGGTCGCCCCTGATGCATGGAACTTTTTGAAATACGGTGGAAATACCGCTCCCGATCTGTATACCGGGACGCTTCACTTCAGCATTCCGTTGTATAGTTACACAGATCCGGATTTCGAGATTCCTTTATCGCTCGATTACACAACGTCCGGATTCATGCCTAATGCGACGACCGGAACGACCGGAATGGGATGGACGCTGAATGCCGGAGGCTATATCTCCCGTGAGGTAAGGCAAGTTCCCGATGGGAGCGATTCCAACTTATCCGGCTCACAGGAATATGCCTTGGATTCATTGACCGGAAATCCATTCGGGCGTAACCCTCACAATTTTGATCAGGAAACGGGAACTTTCTATTATTATATCCCTGGTGGGGGAGGAATGGATGCGAAAAAGGTCGAAACCGAACCCGATGTTTTCTCTTTCAAATTCAACGGCCATTCCGGAAAGTTCATCCTTGCCCGGATTCTCGAAGAGAAATCGCAGAGCATTCAGGCATTTGTCTATGGTACGGCACAACCTGCCGGCGAATACAGAGTAGATGTCGAATTGTTCGGCATGGGTGAGTTTCGCTTCACAATCGTGACTGGAGACGGATTCAAGTACCATTTTGACCGAATGGCAGGTCAGGATGACTGTTGGATTACTAAAAGGTCTTGGGGTAGCGGTGACGATGTGCCTTCGTCATCAGGTACCTCCGTGACTTGGTCTCTGGTGTCGATCGAGGCTCCGAATGGCCGGAAGGTCCGGTTTACATATCGCCTATTCTCCAGTGCGGCATGCGTTAAACCGTCGGTTTCCCAGGGAACTTGCCATTTTCAAAAAAGTGATGATTCTCCCTTTCTTCCGGAACTTGAAACCGAGTTGAATACCTTTCGGGTTGCATCGCATAATATTTATCAGAACAACTATGCTGTTCTCGATTCCATCGTTGTCGAAGATGCCGGACTGGTGATTAAGAACAGGTACAGCACCAGATTACAGACGGAGGGATATATGCGGTCCAACGCGTCTTCGTCCAAAGAGTTATTGTGGCCTATGCAAAAACTGGATAGCATTGAGATCCGGGATGTGATTCGGAACAGGCCGTTGAGGAAGATTTTGTTCTCCTATAAACATCCTCAAAACCTGAATAGCAATCCCGTTCTGATACTGAAGAATGTATATATATCCGGGGAGGGCGATTATTCGATGGATTATAACAATGAAGATGGGGAGTTCCCCTATCAGGGGACTACTTCCGTCGATCATTGGGGATATTACAATGGTGGTGGGAGATATGATGTCGATGATTTTTTGCCGCAAATATCTCTCGATGACAATTTGGTTCAAACCGTAACCAACGACGTACGCGAACCGAATTTTTCGGGATCCATCATGGGCACTTTACGAAAAGTCAGGTATCCGGCAGGAGGCTGGACCCGATTCGAATATGAGCAGCACGACTATTCCGTTTGCCTAACGCGAGATTTGAGCAGCAACAATCTGCCGTATCTGAAACCTACCGGAACTTCATTGCCGGCAGGTGGGGTCAGAATCCGTAAGATCGTCGATTATCCCTCTGTGTCGGATTCGACCTGCCGGGTATATACCTATGAAAACAAAGGACTAAGTTCCGGACTCATATTGCGCTATCCGCAGTATTTCCAGATCGTGATGAATGAGGCTTATTCCGGAGGTAAGAGGACTTTCATTATATATGCAGTACGTGCTTCCTACGGTTTTTATGCACATACGCAGGACCGGTCTTATATCTGCTATCCCGATGTTGTTGAAACGATGGGCAACGGAGCTGTTACGAAATATCATTTCAGCAGCTATTTGGATGCCGAATGCCGGGATTTGTTCCCGAACGAAGAAACGGAAATGCGAGCCGTAGAGGCGGATACGTATTATAATTCCTGTGTGCATGCCGCTTACCTTGAACCGGATTCGCGGCATGCTTTAAGAGGCAAGTTGCTCCGGAAGGAAAGTTATGTGAAAGACCAGTTCAGTCCCTGGTCGGTGGAACGGTATAAATACCGGGTGCAGGGACCGACGCCGCCCTATTGCACCAGCGTAAAAAATGCGATCAGCAAACTGTACGTTTCGAAAAACTATCTGGACAATTGCTTGGCAGATGAGTGGTCATGCACTTATTTCGAAGGTCAAGATTCGCTGATGATTCATAAAAAATATAGTTACAATCGGCTGAATCAGCAAACCGGGGTTTGTACGACCGATTATGGGCTTAAAACTTCGAGGATTTCAGAACGTCTCTACCTCGATGACATCGTTTCGGATTCCGATTCGGTCCATCGGTATATGAAGGAATTGAACGTCATCCGGTTTCCGGTTAAAACACTTACTGCATTTTTCGGAGCGACGGATCCTAGCCGAATTGGATACGAGTTGACGGACGGAACCTATTATGAATTTCAGAGAAACGGCAACATGATTTGTGTCAGCAGTGTGAAGAAAGCCAAAATTCCGCCGGCAGGAAATGGTTTAGGTACATTTTGCGGATTCGATTTCGATCACTTGCTGATTACGGCTGCGTCTTACCGATATAACCACAAAAATTATCCGGTGGAGATACGAAACCGGGCGGACAGACCTACCTGCATCGTATGGGGATACAACGGTTTGTATCCGGTAGCGAAAATCGAGAATTGTTCCCTCTATGAATTCGAAAAAATTCTGCTTTCCAGTCATCAAGGCTACGTTTTCAATGCGGAACTTCCGAGTTCCCTTCAATATGTCATTTATCAGCGCAATGATATGGAGATGACCGCCTATGACTATATACCGAATGTCGGGGTGACGTGTATTCGGGACCCAGCCGAACGTTGTACTTATTACGAATACGATCATGACGGGAAACTGAGTTGTATTGCGGATGATAAGTTGCGGTTGGTAAAAGCATTCAAATATCATATCAAGAACCAGTAAAGCCGACAGTCATGAAAAAGATCATAAGTTTATTCCTGTTTCTGTTCCTGCATTTTACCGTATTTGCGGGAAATCTCTCGTTCTCGTTCGGAGACATTGCCCACATTCTGGACGTGTCGCCATCTTTCGTATCCCAAGCCGGTGGCACAGTGATCATGTCTTTCGAGGTGACCTGGGAAAAAGATTATCAGATCGGCAGCGATCTGCAATTTATTATCAATGGTAATGTATTGTCGTCCGGAATCGTCTGTTCGCAGGTCCGAAAGGCCGGAGGATCGTCCGATTATGCGAATTACGAGGCGCAACTTGAAATCGGCGCTATAACGGTCGAGGAATTTCGGCGGGAAATATCTTTCCGGGGAGCCGAGGATCGCGACGGAATCGTCGTACTGCAAGGCGGCGAAACGCTTCAAGGAACGATTTCGGGTAGTAATTGCGAGAACATGTTCCCGGGACAACGGTTCGACATCCTTGTCAGCGATGCGGAAATCGGTGCCTGGTATACACTTTACAGGTGCGAAGGCGCTGAAATGGTGGAAATTGAGACTAAAATTGCCTCGAAATCGACTTTTTATTTCTCGCTTGTCGATTGCCCGGGTACGTATGTCGTTGGAAACGGAGCTTCCTGGTGTGAGGGTGTAGTCCATGCCTATGAGGCCGTCATCTTCTCTCCGGATTTTTTCAATTCCGGCTATTCCGGCGATATCGAACTTCCAGCCGACGGTGGGGTGTATTCCGGAACGCTTGAAGCGAAAGATGAAATCCCCATCGAAGTAACCGAGTTTTATCTGGGAATGCTTTCCGGAGAGTTTACGAATTTATGGAGTGAATATCTCGGATTTACGATCGTGGGATATAGTAATGACCATAAGCGACTGTATTACCAGATCGTATGCGGACCTAACATATCGAACGTCCCGCGTGTCGGAGACACACAATTCGTGTATAAAAGCGGGAATGTGGAGAGGACGATTAAGTTCGTTCAGCCCGCAGGCGGCGTTCTGCGCCCGTATCGGGTTTCGTCCCAAACGAATACCGGCCGTACGGCCTTGACGGTGCACCTCAGCGGATCGCAACCGATGGTCATGTATTATTTGCGTGATGACCAAGGTGCGAGAATTCGTAGTATGTCGGGAACGGGCAGTCCCCTGCGTTTCGAAGGAGTGGATACGATGGGGGTGTATACGGTTCTGGCCTATTACGAAGATATGGAAAATATGGCTGAATTGGAGATGTTGGGCAAGGCGCAAATGCCTGTTATATTGCCTGACTTTGATGATGAAGATCCACAAGAGCCGGAAAATTATGTGCGGAATTATACGTTTACATCGGCCGATCAGGATTATACACTCGATGCTACGTATTATAACGGTCTCGGTTATCCGCTCCAAACCGTTCTCGGACATGCGTCGGGTGACGGGCGCAAAAATATAATAACGCCGATTTATTATGATAATATGCTGAATCCCGATGTGCATGTCTGTCTGCCCTATGCGGACGAGGCCGAAGGCGTCAGGATGGGGGATAATCCCGAAGAGGCGCAGCGCGGGTTTTACGACTGGTTGTATGGTCCGGAAGAGGGAGAGTATGCGTATGTAGCGAATGACTTCGAGGCTTCCTCGCGCACCCGGATTCTCCGGTCAATGAACGCTGGACGGGTATTTCGCAATCACATGAAATATAAGGAGCATTCGTATAGGTTCAACGCTGATTTCGAAGTGCGCGATGATGCCAATGAATTTTATGCCGCGGGAGCCTTGTTGAAGCACACCGTAAAAAATGAAGATGGCAATCTGACGGTCGAATTTAGGGATATAACGGATCGGATCCGCCTGCAGCAGGATATAGATACGGAGGGAAATATCGTCCGCGATGTTCATTATACGTACAACCATCTCGATCGGCTTTCGTCGGTTAGTACCGGTTTTTTGTATGAATATGACAGTTTGGGGCGAGTTGCGGAACGGAGATTACCCGGAGGTCGGGATGAAATAGTTTTTTACGACGATGAAGACCGGATTATCTACAGGGGAACTCGCGGCACGCATTTCAAATATGAATACGATGATTTCGGCAGAATAGCGAACGTTTATGCCAAGCCCAGCATCTGGTACAGTTATTTTTCGATGAACGACTCGCTATCGCGCTGTGCTCCGGGAGAACATCCCATTCTGAATTTTGGAGGGACACTGATCTCTTCCTATGAATACGGGACGACGCGAGATGGCGAACTTGCATTTCAGCCTGTTGAAGGGGTTGTTTCGCAAAGTGATGTGAGTGAAAAGATCCGGGGGTTCAAAACGTATGAGAAGCAACTGATCGTACAGGACAGCATGCTCTTGGCTGAATTCCCAGAATATGTCGAGCGGGCCTATTATTACGATTATAGGGGCCGTGTCATTCAACGGGTCGAGAAAACCCATCTGGGGAGTATTTTGCGCACGAGTTATAAATACGATTTTGTGGGTAATACGCTGGTTTCGGACGAGCAGCATACTAAAGCAGACGAGTTCGACGACGGAATCCGAATATCCTACGTGTATGATTCCCGGAATCGGATAACCCAGGAGTCCGCGGAGATGCGCAACGGGGCCAGTTCGTTGGTAACTTGTGAATACGACGATCTCGGCCGGTTGAGTCGGAAAACTTATTATATCGACGACCGCGCTGTTACCGAAACGTATGATTATAATATGCAGGGATGGCAGACCCGCCGTCAGAGCGAATATTTCGATCAGCAGCTGATCTATTATGACACAGTGGGACTGCTCCCTACATCGCGTCTCTTTTCCGGGAACATCGCGGGGATTCAATGGCAACACAAGGCCAAATCGAGCCATGCCTATGTTTTCCAATATGACGGACAGGATCGGTTGCTGAGTGCGAATCTGTACGATAGAAACTCGGATATTCCCCGGCAAGATGAATACAGCGAATATTTCGATTATTATCCGGATGGGAACGTCAAGGCCGTTCGGCGTTACAATGTTTACAGCGATTCGGTGGATGATATTTCCTTTGCCGAAGGGAATTGCCCTAACTACCTGACGGACCATGCGCACGACGATGTCCGCTATGCGTTGAGCTTTGACGAGCGCGGCAATTTGATCCGGGACGAATACAATAATTTGGAACTGAGCTATAATTTCCTTAATTTAGTATCCCGTACCGCGACCCAAACCGAAAGCGAGGGAGCCGTCGATTATTATACTTATCTGGCCGACGGTACCAAGTGCGCTTTGATCGGTAATTACGATGCCGGCTACGATTACATAGGTTCTTTGGTATATCGGAACAATGGAGGTTCCCGCAACTTTGACAGCGCACCTTTCGGTTCGGGCCGTTTTCGGGCCGTAACCGGCGAAGGGTCCTGGCAGGCCGTACCGTTGTATTTCCTGCAGGATCATCTGGGGAGTACACGCGTCGTCATAAGCGGATCGGAACCTGATGCGACGTATGATTATTATCCCTACGGTATGTTGTGGGCCGATGCCGGGCATCCTGTATCGGATAACAATTACCTGTTCAACGGCAAGGAGTGGCAGGCCCAGGACGCTATAAATATGTATGATTACGGCGCCCGTTTCTACCAGCCCCGTTATGGCCGCTGGCTGGCTGTCGATCCGCTGGCAGAGAAGTATTATTCGGTCAGCCCGTATGCTTATTGTGCGGGGAATCCCGTGAATCATATTGATTATGAGGGGAGATTGATTGGCTTTTACGTTGCGGGCCGAAGTGGTGATATTGTCAATATCCCCGGTGATCAGGATTTGTCGTCCGTTGGTTATCACTATTTAGGTTCGGATGATGCTACGGTAGGTGAAATCAGGGACAATTATGCCGCTTACCAGGCCCGACAGGAAAAGGGCAAGGCTATGATGAGCATTTTTTCTCCGGATAATGTGGGCGCAATTCTTGGAATCGCAATGGGTGTAGGCGAGGCTCCTCAAAGAACTATGCATTCGGTCCGGAGGTTGGCGACTTCGACTTCATCAGGTGTGTGGAAATTGCATCCTTTAGAACGAGGTTGGGCGATAGAAAAGCGATTGAGCGGCTGGGGTAATAATTTCCCGGTTATTGATAAGTTTGAAAAAGGTATTGCGACAAGTATCAAAAGTCTGGACTTGAATGCTCCGACATACCAAAAGACTGGTAAGGTGTTTAATACACTCAAAGGGTATATAGATGATTTAGCCCGGTTTAACGGTGCTAAATGGAAGAATATTAATATTCAAAGTAGCAATATTCTTGGGAAACAGTTGGATTTGGCATTGCCGTTCGGAAGTGGTAGCGCCGTTCAATGGGAGCAAATTCAGCGGGCTATGAAATATGCTTTGCAAAATAATATTACCATGACGATTAATTTCATAAAATAATTATATTATGGCTGATAATTATGTTCAAAAATCCGTATCCTTATATCGAGATGCAAAAAATAATTTGTATTGGTTGTTCCCGAATAATACGATAGAACGAGGTTTTTATATTCTTGGATTACCGGCGAAGAAATTCGATGCGGCCTCTACGGATTGTATGACGTTGATTCATGAAACGTTGGATCTGATGCAATACTGTCGGAGTGTGACCTATGGCGATGCGACGCAGGATCTGAAAGCCCGATTTAAAGCGGAGGTTAAATTATGGTCAGGTTCGCCGGGGTTACAGAAAGCATCATCAGCAGTTTTAACGATTTATTTGACAGATAATGAATTCTGTATAGATGTTTTCTCTGCAAAAAAAGAGGAACGTGGCGCTTATAAATATACGATAAAACGCCCGTTGGAAGCGTCCCGTGATGAATTTGCTGAAGCATTGAAAGAAGCATTTGATTTCTATAAGTGATACCGTGAGGTTAGAATCCTGTTGAAAATCAGCAGGATTCTTATTTTCAAATGTGGGAAGATCGATGGTTGCGACGCAATAATTTTATCCCAACGAAATTCTTTAAGGTCAGTAAAGGCATTCAAGTATATAAATGTCATTTAAAAATAACATAAAATATCTAAATACGGAGGATTTAGATATGGTCAAGTTATTTGGATATATTTACTATCGGACGATATGCTGGAAATCTTGGACTTCCGGTGATGTATGATCCTCTGCAGCTATTTAGGGATAATATCTTAAATTATTACCAATATCAATAAAAACTATTAAGTTATTTCTGCCGTCGGTACTTTTGATTATAGGGATTCAATACTGTATGTGCGAAACCATTTGCTATCCTCAAGAACGGCGAATTGGGAATCCGGCTTATGAATACAGGAAATTAAAAGAGTGCGAAGTCTCTCCGGAGGTATTCGGTTTAGTCGATCGTTTTATCAACCAGAACAAGAAAGCGTTGTATTACGACACCACAATTATTTATACTTCAGAAAAGTCTATTATCCGTACAGCGAGTCTTTGTCTGTGTATTCTTATTTGGACGATCCCGAGTTCTATGACACGTATTTTATAGACGATGATAGTGTTATCGGCTATTTCCGATGCAATGGCTATTACTGCATAATGTTCCGGGATAAGTCTGCAGCCCATTTTGTCGATAAACTGTATTATTATACGGGAAAAGAGCGATCTTTCTTAAGACGTCCGTTTGATATAGATGACTGGTCGGAACCGCAAATACACGAGTTTTATGAATACCAAAACGGCAAATTTACACGTCCGTAACGGCTCCTCTATTTTTAGTTCATTTTTAATCTTTTTAAGGCGACTGATTGTCGCCTTTTTTATGTTTGGACGTATATGGTAATGGCGGATATTCGCTCCATTTCTAATGAGTGCTTTCAACTGTTTTTAGCGAGCTATTTTCCTTCGTTTATACTGAAATCATGTTTAGCTGGCCCTAATAAGCTAATTTTATCTTGGCCCTCAACTGCCTGGCTTTCTTTTGGTTACATTTATCGTAAGGCCTTGATAAGATTTTTGATCTGTAAATAGCTGATTCCTAATATATTAAATATACGGGCGTAAGATCCGGTTTTTTATTAAAAATCACAAGAACAAAGCTTCGTGAATTGTACTTTTATAAAAAATATTAACCCTAAATTCTGCATTCATGAGACGTGTTTCCTATTTTTTTATCTTTATCTGCGTATTCTGGATTTCGGCAAGTTACGGGCAGGCAGATGACCCGCAGGATGATCCGTATATAAAACAACAGGTAAACAAAATCGTCCCGCCATCGCCGAACGCATCGTCATTGGGAATTTACGGGAATATCCCAGTCGGTCATTATACAGGCGTACCGAATATAAGTATTCCTATCTATGAAATCAAATCGGGAGATTTTACACTGCCGATAGCACTTTCATACCACGCTTCAGGTATCAAGGTTGCGCAGGAAGCCAGTAGCGTCGGTCTAGGATGGGTATTAAATGCCGGGGGATGTATTGTCAGGGAGATAAAGCATTGGGACGACTTTGCTTATGGAGGTTATTATTCTGATCAATCTTTCCCTGAAAGTGATGAAAACAACGATGTTGTAGATTTTAGAGATAGTCAATATCTCGAATATTTAAATAATAATAAAGACTCTGAGCCAGATATGTTCAGTTATAATTTTGGCAATATGTCCGGAAGCTTTTTCTTTGAACGCTATAAAGACAGTGATACAAATACGTCTTCTAAGGCCGAAGCCATAATTTCAAATAAAGATACCTGGCTTAAAATCGTCTGTACTAAGTTCTATGAAGATGGATATGGATATGCTACCAACTTCGAGATTGCGGATGCTTATGGAAATACCTATCTTTTTGGCTCTTCGAGTGCCCTGCGCGAAAATACAAGGACATTTGTATCTACATTAAAGGCTCCTCCGGAAGAGAGGCATTTGATTCGTTACTATCAAGATTTTTCGCCAAGAGAAGAAAAAGAGTACGAAGTTACAACAGCCTGGTACCTGGATAAGATTATTACGGCGAAACGAGATACGATAAAATTCGAATATGAAAAGGAAAAAATATACAGCACTATCAGTGTGAATGAGGATGTCAGCTATATGTTTGCGGCATGGGGCAGTATTGGAGATGGACCTAAGAACGCTTACAAATATTATAATTTGAGTTATACGGAGAACGATCAATTGCTTTTAAAGAAAATATCTTTCAATGGTGGAGTTGTAAATATAGATTATGCTAATAGGGAAGATGTTGATCACACAGAGAATGGGAAAAAAGCAAAGAAAGTGGATTGGTTGACTGTGAAAAATAAGTCAAATAATTATGTTGTCAGAGCAAGATTCAATCATTCCTATATGGGTAATATCATAACGGCTATAACATTGGCGGATAAGGAGCTGAATGCTTTGAACTGCCGATTATTATTAGATGGTATATCTCTTTATCGGGACGATGGTTATAAGGCTCAAAACTATAATTTTTCTTATAATAATAATCCATTACCTCAAAAAAATTCGAAACATACGGATTATTGGGGATATTATAACGAAGGTCCCGAGCCGGTTGGGAATCAAAGTTTTCATTACACGCCGCCGGTCCGTTTTAATTATTACGATTCCGAGGGACATGAACAATCATCCATATGTAATGGTGTAAATAAAAATTCGAGCATAGATCGCAGTCAATATGGCATACTCACTTCTATTCAGTATCCGACAGGGGGTAGAACCGATTTTGAATACGAGTTAAATGAGTTCGGTAATACTTTTTTTGATTCGCTCGACTCATTGGTAAAGATTGGCGGCGGCCTAAGAATCAGGAATATATATGATCTTTCAAATACTGCTGATACTACTTCTGTAAGGACTTTTACTTATAAGAAAAATGGAGTATCATCAGGGATCTTAATGACAATCCCGGTTTACTATCTGAGTTTCATTCTAAATCCGAAGCCTATTAACCCCTCCTATGCAGGCCTCTTCTTAAACGGGAACTCTAACTCATACTCACCCATTATGGGGGCCGCATCCGGGATGTATGTGGGTTATTCTTATGTCGAAGAAAAAAATATGACACATGGAACTAATAACGGTTATATAGCTTATAGCTTTGACAACACAGCTAACCGAATTATCCACATCGAGCAACTTATCCGCAATTATCCATCCATACCTAGTATGACTAACGGGCTGCCCGTAGAAATCACTTATTTCGACAGCAGTAATAATCGGGTAAAAAAAACGAGCTTCTCCTATAAGCAAGTGGAACAAAAGAAAATTAAAGGATTGATGTGTTATAGGCTGCCTATGGTTGAAAAAGGGGACGCAAAGTTTTATGATCTCTATTCAGAGAGATGGGTATTAGACAGAAAAATAGAAACTCGGTACTTTCCAGGCGATAAAAGCATAAGCCTGAGAACGGCGTATGATTACAACGATACGAACCTGTTGAAAAAATACGAGAAAATCTCGCTGATCGGGGGAGATGAGGACGATACGATTGAGACGTATATAAAATATCCGTCGGATTATGGGAGTGCTCTTTCGGGAATGGTCAACAACAACATGATCGGTATTCCTGTCGAAATAACCAGGAAAAAGAACGGGAGCGTCGTTTCCGGTAATAAAACCTCATTCAGGCAGTTTGGTTTCGGTGTGTATTTGCCGGAAGTCTATTCCGAATTGGATACGAGTTCGGGGACTTATTATACACAATATACAATAAATCGGTATGATTCCCGGGGAAATATACTTCAACTCTTAGAAAAGGACAATATTCCCACGTCATACCTTTGGTCCTATAATGGCGAATATCCTGTTGCCGAGATTAAGAATGCAACCTATTCCCAGGTTGTGAATGCTTTGGGTGCTTCTGTCGTTGCAGCTATCAATAACTACAATGGCAGTTCGTTCTCTCCAGTTCCGGACTTTCAGGCGTATGGAGCGATCTTGCGCAGCAAACTGCCCAATGCTCTCATTTCGGTCTATACCTACAAGTCCTTGGTGGGAGGAACCGGCATCGCCGATCCTTCCGGTCGGACAACACGGTACGGATATGATTCGTTCAACAGACTGTCCGAGATAAGAGATGACAAAGGGAAAAATGGCAATCTGATGCAAAAGTTCGAATATAAGATGACAAGTAATAATTGACGGTCATGAAAAAGATAATAATAACATTGCTCACAATATGTCCGGGAGTGTGTACCTCGCTGTTCGCACAAACAATCCCGCTTAAAGGCGGCTCTATCTCCCAGCATCAAACCATCATCTTGGGTGAGACCCCAGCCACGCTGACGAGTTCCGTTGCGGCATCGGGCGGCTCGGCGCCGATCGCATACGCATGGGAATCGAGTATCGATAATTCGAAATGGATACCTATATCAGGGGCATCCTCGGCTTCCTACAATCCCCGTTCGTTGACTAAAAATACATTCTTTCGCCGCAAAGCCACGGCGGGAACTCAGACTGCTTATTCGAATACGGTTACGATATCCGTAATTTATGTTACGAACAATGTCAATTACATCCTGACTCAGACCTATACGGCTGAGAACGATTCGCTGTGTGTTGCAGATATTAATTACTATGATGGCCTGGGGTATCCATCGCAAAGCGTACACATCGGAGCGTCTCCGGAGATGAAAAGTATCGTATCCCCGGTCTACTACGATGCCATGAGACGCGAAAACCGGCAATATCTACCCTATGCGGTGACCGACGGTTACGGTATATATCGCCCGGCTGCCTTATCGAACCAGGTCAAGTATTACAATGACAACTATGGCAATAATGCAGGTGGCCATTCATATACCGAAAATGTGTACGAAGCTTCTCCGCTGAATCGAGTAAAGGCTTCCTATAATGTCGGAAACGTTTTTCGTTCGGATGAGAAAAAATCCACGTTCGACTATGAAACGAATGCAGAAACCGAAGTGATGCGGTTCAAAGTCAACTCGCAGGTGCTGGAAACGGAAGGATTTTACAATGCCAATACATTATTCAAGAATACCGTAACAAATGAAGACGGTAGTTCGGCCGTCACATACAACGACTTTCAGGATCGTGTCATTCTCGAACGGGTTGTTGAATGCACAGATAACAGCACGATGTACGATACTTATTATGTATATGACAATATCGGCAATCTTTGCTATGTTCTGCCGCCCAAACTAAGTGAAGCCGCAGCATCCGGTCCCGTATCGGACACGGAAATCGACGAATTGGCTTATGTTTACAGATATGATGGCCACAACCGTTGCTTTGAAAAACGGCTGCCCGGCGCCGATCCGGTATATATGGTCTACGATAAGGGCGATCGACTGGTAATGAGTCAGGATGGGAATATGCGGGACCGGAACCAGTGGGCCTATACCGAGTATGATGTTCTCGGTCGTCCTGTCTGTCAGAGCATACTCGTAAGTCCGGGAACTATAACTCCATCGATACTCCAAAGCCGGTTCGATACCGCTCCTGTGACTAAGGCGTACAACCCGCTGGATTCCGGATTCTCGGAAGATATAGTGTTGACGAAAACCGTATACGACGCATATATCTCCGAGGATGAAACCGAGATTATCACGCTGGACCAAATCCCCGTTGGAACCAATATTCGCGGGTGGACATTTAGAGTGACTCAAACGGATTCGTCTATTTTTTGGCCAGTTGGTGCTGTCCGTAGTATATACCTTAACGGGGACAAGTGGATAAGCCTTATTCACGATAGCGGCGATAATGTTATTATAGAGTTTGATTACTGTATGAACGCAACGGAAGAGATCTTATGGGGACTATATGATGGTGGTTGGAGTATAAGAGAGGGGCATACGTTTACCCTTAAAGACGACCAGGACTACATTGTAACGGGAAATAATCTGCCCATAAGCAACGAAACCATTTGGGGCTTTGATCAAATAATCGCTGTGAAACCGGCTTCGGCCCATTGACAGGCGGCAGCTTTTCTTGCACATCGCGGTTGGGGGGCCTGAAAGATACCACGCAGTTCGTAACCTTTTATAATAAATACAATCCCATATGAGTGACATTTAAAATCCGCAATCATGAAAAAAATAATATTAACGTTCATTGCTTTGTTTACAACCATCGTTTTATCGACCCTCGATGCGGGGGCGCAAGGGATACAGATGATGGAGATCCCCGAATATGTCAAAAAGGACGGCCAAAATTTCAAAGCGTCGTTTTTACTTACCGGCTCTGACCACTTCTCTCCTCCGGAAATTAATCCTCCCCGCATAACCGTTTTGGAGGGTGATTACATAGAAATAAACGCTACGAGTTGCTCTTTCTCAGGTCGTGATTCAAACGGATATATCTATAACCTGCAACTTGAAATTGCACCGGCCTGTGATTTTGGGGACAAACTGAATTGCCATTTTCGGCTTTATTTTGAGTTGGAGTACGATGAACGTTATGAAGCGAGTTTTTGGACGGAACAGCCGGGACTGAGTGTAGGCAGCGTTTCTCCTTCTACGCAAAATATACTTTTCGAACAGGCGTCCCAGAGGTTGACTTATTCGTCGAACGATATCTCGTCTATTCGCACGGTCCAATGGCAGCGAAAAGTGGGTTTCGGAAGTTGGACCGATATTCCCGGAGCGACGCAATATTCGTATTATCCGGGCTCGTTGTCGCAAACGACCGAGTTCCGGGTATGTGCGGCTACATATAGTGCTCGAGCATACACCGCCCCGGTTATTGTTAATGTGAGCCCGCTTTTCGTCCCCGGCAGGATTTCGGGTAACCAGACGGTTATTTCCGGGTACATCCCGGCAACTATTACAAGTTCGGTTCCGGCATCGGGAGGTTCAGGCCCGATCACCTATCAATGGCAGTCGAAATCGGACGATTCGAGCTGGGTCGATATTATAGGTGCGACATCGGCAACTTATCAACCGCCGGTATTGACTGCTACGACATTGTATCGACGCAAAGCCACATCCGGGACTAAAACCGTATATTCGAATACGGCCATGATATTGATGAAAGCGCCGATCGTGGAATACCTCTCATTTAAGCCGGTTGCGAATGTGGTCTCCGAAGAGGACCGAGACAATCGCACGCGAAGCCTTAAAACATACGAAAAAATGGCGGTACTGGGTGGTGATACGACAGCCGGGGCATTTGTCGGGCGGGCTTTTTATTACGACTATCGTGGCCACGTAATCCAAACCGTCGAAAAGAATCACCTGGGTGGCATCAGCCGTTACAGTTCCAAGTACGATTTTGCGGGAAATGTCTTGAAAAAGCACGAACAGCATTCCTTGGGCCAGGAATTGAGCACTCCGGATGATTATTATCAAAAACTCACGGAATTCACTTACGATCACCGCGGCCGATTATTGACAGAACAAACGACCTTGAACGGCAGCGAGCCGGCAACGATCACATATATGTACGACCAACTGGGTCGTCTCAGCGGTAAGGCCTATGGTCCTTCGGACAAATTGGAGACTATTACGCTGGACCGGCTTCCGGTCGGGACCAACATTCGGGGTTGGACGTTTCGCCGCGACAGAGCAAGTACAAGCGATGTGGTGTACGCGCCTGGATTTTTCCTGTATCCTGCCGGAGTGGTTCGGCTAACCGCCACCAATGGTCTCGAAATCGAGGCGTACACGGAAGATGAGGATTGGATTTGGAGTTCCATGACCGTGCGTATCGGTGCGGATACCCGGTCTTTGATGACCTCCGGCACCTGGCTCGATTTAGACGCTCCGGACCACGATACGTTTACCATCCCCGATGACAAAGACTACATCGTAACGGCGAATAACCTCCCGACAGGAGATTGGGGTTGGGGTTTTGACCGAATAGTAAAAGTAGGATACGCCCCCAATGTCATAGCTGAGGCCTATGACTATAACATCCAGGGTTGGCAGACCGGACAGCAGATCTGTCGAGACGGTAATTCGTTATTCGAATCCGAATTGCATTATTATGATCCTCAGTTTGCGGAGAGCGCTTCTTCCTACACCGGCAACATCACCGAATGGAGCTGGCGGCAGGGAAGTTCTGCGGATGAGCATACCTATGCTTTCACCTACGATCCCCTTTCTCGCCTGACCGACACGAAACAATATGTCAACGGAACGGCCAGCGACCGGTTTGTCGAGAAGGGACTGACCTACGACCGTAACGGGAACATTCAGACGCTGCAACGCACCTCCGGCGGTGCTGTTTCAGACAGTTTCACTTACAACTATACCGGGAATCAATTAATCTCCCTGTCCGGAACTACCACCGGAACATATAGCTACGATACGAACGGGAATATGACCGCGGACGGCCCGAATAACCTGAACCTGACGTATAATTCGCTGAACCTGACCGAAAAAGTGATGCGCGGCGATACCATTCTGGTAAAATATTCGTATCTTTCAGATGGTACGAAGCTTTCGGCGACAAATGCCGGTGGCAACGGCTTGTATTATTTGGGTTCTTTGGTATATAAGAAGCAAAACGGGGTTCTTTTGTTGGAGAGCGCGTCATTCGGCGGCGGTCGGATTCTCGCCGCTGCGACAACGAACGGAGTAATCTATTCTCCGCAGTATCACCTGACGGACCATCTGGGGAGTGTCCGGGCTATTGTCAACGATACCGGCGAGGTTATCGAACGCAACGACTACTATCCTTTCGGTCTGCGATGGAACACGGGAACGCTTTCGGATAACCGCTATCGCTACAACGGCAAAGAAATGCAGTCGTTCGTCAATGCCCCCTACACCGACTATGGCGCCCGGATGTCCGATCCGAGATTCCATCTCGGATGGAACGGTCGCGATCCATTGTCTGAAAAATACTATCCGATGAGTCCGTATGCATTTTGTGGAAATAATCCAGTAAAATATATTGATACAGATGGTCGGAAAATAGTTGATACTAAGGGGAATATTTTGTATCAGAATGGCAAATGGACGAATGCAGCAAAGAATACAGATGCGATGCGGGCCGGTAATGCTATGATGAAAACGAATATAGGCAGAAATACTTGGAATGAAATGGCTGCTGCGGCATATGATATTACTATTAATATTCATCCAGGGGCTGGACCCAAGAATGCATTAGGCACAGCAATTACGACTAACAAAGACGATGAAATATTAAAAGTGGATATTAACATTTACGAAGGCTCTATTGCAAAGCAAGTTGATCCAGAAAATACGAGCGTTCAAGCTCAGCAACTACGTTCTATATCAGAAGAAGATCGTATTGGTGCCGTTAGTGTACATGAAGGTACTCATGCTGTTGACAAAACACCAGGAATAGATGATAAATCAAAAAATTCTCCCAGAGAGAAAAAGGCCTATGCAGCACAAAAACAACATATTCAAGAGCTAAAAAGGCAGCAAGAGAGACATAATCCAATTATTTTGCCGTCTCAAAAAAATATTTTTCCATCAATCTCAGTTAAACCTTTATAATCGTAAAAATGAGAACATTAATTGTAACTATCATCTTTTTTACAATGAATTGTGCGATGTTCATTGAACCAGTTTATTCTAAATCTCCACTTCTTGATTCTGTCAAGGTGGTCGTTGCTAATTATTTTAATAAAATATATGGTAATGAAAACTTATTATTTATACCGGAAGATATTAATAGAAAATTCCAGATTATTGACATAATTACCCGGCAATCTGTTGACAAAGAAGTAAAAAACGGAATGATATATCATTGTGCATTATATGGAGATGATGTGTTCGGGTTTTTCGTATTATTAGAAAATAATAGACTTAATTTGTTAGAGATTAATAATACACTACAAGTAGAACGGGCCAGACTATTTATGAGACGCCATGATTACACATTGGAACAAATGGACCGTTGTTTCGATTATATAACTACTGTATATATTGAAGAACATAGTTCTATGGACTATAAGGAATTTATTGAGAGTACGGATTATATTCAATATATAAAAGAATTGCAGCAGACTCTCAATATCACAGATAAAAACAATGAGAATTGAATAATCGGTTACGCAAGTATGAAATACTCAAAGAAACGATATAATATGAATGTGGATGATTTATAGCATTATGGTATTTTATGATTTCATAAAGATTAATCATGACCAAGCAGCTAATAGCTGCTTGGTTTATCTTTTGTCCCCTACTGCACGTCTGGAATCCGAGATTTCTATATTTGTCTCAGATTCCGGGAATTGGACTTTGCCGCGGTTGCGGAGAGCGTTTCTTCTTATACCTGCAACATCTCCGAATGGAGTTGGCGGCAGGAAAGCTCAGCGGGTGAGAATACCTATGCTTTTACCTACGATCCTTTGTCTCGTTTGACCGATATGCAGTAGTATGTCAATGATGTGGCCAGCGACCTATTTGTCGAAAAAGGACTGACCTACGACAGTAATGGGAATATATGCACGTTGGGCCGCACAGAGAACGGTTCTAGGGCAAATGCGTTCCGATATATTTATACGGGCAATCAACTCACAACGTTGCACGATGGTTCGGTAAGTTATAACTACACCTATGATGTAAATGGAAATATGGACACCGATGGAGCTAATAACCTTTCTCTGACATACAATCGCCTGAATCTGATCGAGAATGTCGAGCAGGCCGGAACTACTTTTGCAAATTATTCTTATCTTGCAGATAATACGAAGCTTTCGGCAACAGACGCATCTGGTAACATTTAGGTTTATACGGAGGGCAATGCATGGCACTACACCTGATCGGTATTCCATGATGTCGATGGGCTGATCGAGCTGATGGAAGGCCGCAAAGGATTCGTGCAGATGCTTGATTCTGTGTTTGTGGTGCCGCCAATCTATGACGACAGCTACTATGGAGTCCTCATCCACGAAATTACCGGAATGCAGGTCGCAAACATGGGCAACTACGCTCATGGCAATCAGCCTGCGCAGCACATGATCGACCTCTACGACTACGCAAGGAAGCCAGAAAAGGCCCAATGGTGGGCCCGCGGAGTGATGGACCGCCTGTATTCGGCCACCCACAGATACTGCGGCGACGAGGACAACGGCCAGACTTCAGCATGGTATGTATTCTCGGCCTTGGGGTTCTATCCCGTATGCCCCGCGTCGGACGAATACACCGTAGGTTCGCCGCTGTTCCGAAAGGCGATGATCCATTTGGAAAACGGTAAAGATATCGTGATTGAAGCCCCCGAGAACGGCCCCGAAAAACGTTATATCGGAAAAATGACCTTGAACGGCAAAGTCTTGCAACGGCCGTTCCTTGAATATACCGAAATCAAAGAAGGAGCGGAGATACTCTTTGATCAGCCGTTGCTGTTCTTCATAAGCCCACGTGTCGGCTAAGTCCAATACCGAACCGTTGGCGATGATGCCTGCGTTGTGGTCGATAAACGTTACGCCGTAAATCCTTCCCACGGGATTTATGCGGAACACGGCGTCGATACCCTCTGCCTTTAACAGCCGCCGGAACTCGTCCCGCGAATTGTGGGGGCTCATAGCGTCCCGGACTGTCTGTCGCAGGCGGTCGAACGCACCGTCTTCTTTCATCTTTACTTTCGACTTCTCGTAATACTTTTGAAGGGTTTTATAACCGACGTCTTGCCGATACGGCTCGATTTGATGGGCGTGCCGATTCCGTAGCCGTGTCGGTCATGGCGCTGTAGACCACTTCGGCATAATCTCTGCCGTCGATGGTTCCCGTACGCTCTTCGACAGAAATATTGGAGTGTTCCAACAACGTGCGGAATTCTCCGTAAGACGAGCATCTGTAATTTCGCAGACACGACCAGACAACGGACGATATCTGCTGCTTGACATTGCCTTCCTTGTAGTTTACCCTATGCAATCCCACCTTATCGGCCTGCTTCTCTCTCTTGATACTCGGATGCAGATTATATTTGCGTTCCAGATCACGTAATATCTCCATCGAGCACTGGGCCTCGAAATCATGCGGCAGTTTATGTCCGTTCTCATCGACGCGCAACGATACAATGTGGAGATGTTCGCGCGAGATGTCCTTATGTTTGAAGACGATATAGGGTTGGTTGCCGTAGCCCATGCGTTCCATATATTCGCGTGCAACCTCCCGGAGTTGTTCATCGGTCAGCTTGTCTTCGGGTGAAGGGTTCAGCGAAACATGGAAAACCGTATTGGTCGTCCTTCTGTTAGCTTCGAGGTACGGCCGGAAACTCTCCATACAGGCGTCGACATCCATACGTCCGTATCGGTCGAACGGCTCCAGCATCTTCTGCCAATAGAGGATCTCGGCTTCATCCTTATCTACTTTCTTCTTGTTGTAATACAAAGCCCCTCCGGGCGAGGAGCCCGACCTTATATTCGCAACCACTCCTTCGCCTGTTTTGCGAAGTTCAGAATCTCGATACTTAAAGCCTTCAGCTCGCGGGTCCGCTGCTCCAACAGAGCGATCTGATGCGGGATAGCGACGTTGGAAAAGTGGGCATTGATGACCTTTACGACCTGATT